>NZ_JBVIRY010000032.1:0-128252 GCF_055575795.1 Kitasatospora sp. NPDC034023 | reverse complement strand
CTGGATGAACAACTTCGGCAAGCTCCGCCGCTGCACCGAGCGACGAAGAACCATCGTCGAGTTCTTCATCGCCCTGGCCAGCATCATCATCACTGTCCGCTGCCTAATCAGACGGGCTTGGACCCTCTACCGCTGGGATACCCGGCCTCGAAGCCCCCGCATCCGATGACCTACTGGCGGACGCCCTAAGTGGCGGTCGGCGTCGAGCGGTGATCACCCGTGCGGGGACGGCGCGGTCGTGGGCAACATCTGTTGCGCAGTGAAGCAACGACCATTGACACGTTGCCGCAGCGGTCCCTACAGTGCGGGCCCATGGAGACGGACGATCTTGGTCGGCGGGTGGCGGAGGATGTGGCCGGTGGGGGCGGAGTGGAGGGGCTGCGGCGGCTGTCGGGCGTGATCGAGGCGTTGGAGGAGCGGCGGACGGAGCTGGTGGAGGAGTTGCGGCGCGGGCGCGAGGCCACCTGGGAGGAGATCGGACGGGCCTGCGGGATGACCCGGCAGGGCGCGACGCGGCGGTGGGCCGGGCGGCTGCGGGCACGGTCGTTCGGGGTCGCGGCGGCGTCGTACCAGGCCGGGCGGCCGGGATACCCGCAGGCGCTGATCGGGTCCGCGGTGCCCCGGGAGGCCCGGCGGGTGCTCGATCTGGGCGCCGGGACGGGCAAGTTGACCCGGCTGCTGGTCGAGGCGGGCCTGGACGTGGTCGCGGTCGAGCCCGACGAGGGAATGCGGGCGCACTTGGCCGCGGCGGTGCCGAAGGCGGCCGTCCGGGCGGGCTCGGCGGAGCGCGTCCCGCTGCCGGACGGGAGCATGGACGTCGTCGTGGTCGCGCAGGCCTGGCACTGGTTCGACCCGGCCGTCGCGGTGCCCGAGATCGCCCGGGTGCTCGCCCCCGGCGGGACGCTCGCCCTGGTGTGGAACGTCCGGGACGAATCGGAGCCCTGGGCCGCCGAACTCGGCGCGCTGATGCACCGGTCGACGCGGCAGCGGATCGACACCAGGCCCGTCCTGCCGGCGCCCTTCGGCCCGCCCGAGCGGCTGGAGATCCGCTGGGAGCACGAGACCACGCGGGCCGGGATCGTGGACATGGTCGCCTCGCGCAGCTACGTCATCGCGCTGCCGGAGAGCGAACGCATCCGGCTGCTGGCCGACGTCGGGCACCTGCTCGCCACCCACCCGGACCTGGCGGGGCAGGACACGATCGCCCTGCCGTACCTCACCCGGTGCACCCGTGTCCGCCTCGGCTGAGCCGGGCACGGTGCGCCGGCCCGTCACTGTGCGCCGCCTGGGCCGCGCGGATGCCGAGCCGTACCGGGCGTTCCGCCTGGAAGCCCTGCGCGAGACGCCCAGCGCCTTCACCTCCTGCCACGCCGAGGAGCGCGCCAAGCCGATGGCCGCGACGCTGCGCCGTCTGACCGAGGCCGAGGACGGGCCGGGCGCCCTGCTCGGGGCCTTCGACGACACGGGCACGCTGGTCGGCACCGCCGGGCTCAAGGTGGCGTCGCGGAGCCAGGAGCGGCACAAGGGCACGCTGTACGGCATGGCGGTGGCCCGCAGCGCCGCCGGGCGGGGGATCGGCCGGGCTCTGGTGCGGGAGGTGCTGCGCACGGCCGCCGAGGACGGGCGGCTGCGGCAGGTGCTGCTGACCGTCTCCGAGGGCAACGAGGCCGCTCTGCGGCTCTACACCGCCTGCGGCTTCGAGGTGTGGGGCCGAGAACCGAGGGCCGTGCTGGTGGACGGGCTGGCAGTCGCGAAGCTGCACATGGTGCGGCTGCTGGACGCCGAGCCGACAGCGGCCGGGCGCTGACAATTGTCATGGCGCACCGGTGCGCGAGCACACTGCCCCGCGCACCGGGCCTGCGCCCACGATGGGTCCATGACCTCCACCGAGACCTCCACTGACAGCGAAACCGGCACCGGCACCGACCCCGATCTGCACCACCCCGACACCCGGCGGGCCTTCCGCACCGTGCGGCGGTTCGTCCTCGCCTACCTCGGCCTCAGCGTGCTGACGCTGGCGGTCGCCTTCGCCCTCCGCGACCACCCTTCCCTCGTCACCTCGGCGGTCTGGGTCCGCGGCACCATCGTCGTGGCCGGCGCCGCCGTGACCCTGCTGCTCACCGCCCGCGCGGCCCGCGGCTCCCGGGGGGCCTTCCGGCGGCTGCGGATCATCTCGGCCGCCATGCTCGCCGCGATCGCTACGATCATCGTCCTGCCGGGGCTCTTCCCGGTCTGGATGAAGGTCGAGCAGGGCCTGTGCGGGCTCGCCCTGCTGGGCGTGGCCGTCCTGGTCAACGGGCGGCACCTGCGTACCCTGTTCGCCAGGCTGTGAGGAGGGGGCGCGAGGGTGACCGACCTCGACCGCGAGACCGCACCGAGCGCGCCGCCGACGGCTACGCCGACGACTGCGGCAACGACTGGGCCGACGACGCCGAGCGCGCCGGGCTCCGCCCACCGCTGGGGGCCGGGTCGGCGACGCCTCCTGCTGGGCGCCGGGATGCTGGTCTTCCCGGCGCTCACCGCCGTGGCCGTGAGTCAGGACGTCGCCGGGCTGGCCGCGTTCGCCGGATACGCCGTGGTCGCCGCGTTCTGCCTCTGCTACGTGCTGACCGCCCTCGCCCTCGAACGCGGCCGACGGCACCGGGTCACACTGCTGCTGGCGGTGATGACCGCCCTGTTCCTCGCCGCGCTCCCGTTCGCCCACGCGGACGCCTTCTACCTCGCCACCGTGGTCGTCTCGGCGGTCGCGGCCCTGTGGCGTCGGCAGGCCGCCCGGGTGGTGACCGTCGCCACGCTGGCCGCGTTCCTGGTGCCGTGGGCGGTGCGCCCCTGGCACACCGGGCCCGGCGGATTCCAGGCGCTGGCCCTGCTGTTCACCGCGCTCACCTGCGGCGCCTTCGCCGAACTGGCCGCCACCAACGGGGAGCTGGTCGCCGCCCGGGCCGAGGTGGCCCGGCTGGCCTCCGAGGCCGAACGCAACCGGATCGCCCGCGACCTGCACGACCTGCTCGGCCACTCGCTGACCGCGATCACCGTCAAGTCCCGCCTGGCGCAACGGCTGGCCGACAAGGACCCGGACCACGCGGTCGCCGAGATGGCGGCCGTGGAGACGCTCTCCCGGCAGGCGCTGTCCGACGTCCGCGCCGCCGTCACCGGCTACCGCGAGGTGACCCTCGCGGGCGAGCTGGCCCGCGCCCGCGAACTGCTGCGCGCCGCCGGGGTGGTGGCCGACCTGCCGACGGCGGCGGACGCGGTCGGGCCGGAGCACCGCGAACTGTTCGGCTGGGTACTGCGCGAGGGCATCACGAACACGGTCCGGCACGCCCGTGCCGCCCGCTGCTCGGTGGTGCTCACCGCGACCTCTGTGGAGATCCACGACGACGGTCGGGGCGATCAGGGCGATCAGGGCGGCCCCGGCGGCCCCGGAGGCCAAGGCGACGGCAAAGGCCTCACCGGCCTGCGGGAACGGGTCGCGGCGGCGGGCGGTACGGTCGAGGCAGGCCCGCTCGCCCCGCGCGGCTGGCGGCTGCTGGTCACCGTCCCGCCGGGCGGCTCCGACTCCCCTCCCGAAGGGACGACATGACGATCCGCCTGCTGCTCGCCGAGGACCAGGAGCTGGTGCGCACCGCGCTGCGCGCCCTGCTCGACCTGGAGGACGACTTCGAGGTGGTCGCCGCCGTCGGCCGCGGCGACCAGGTCGCGGAGGCGGCCCGCGAGCACGGGCCGGACGTCGCCCTGCTCGACATCGAGATGCCCGGACTGGACGGCCTGGCGGCGGCCGCCGTCCTGGCCCAGCGGGCGCCGGAGTGCCGGGTCGTCATCCTCACCACGTTCGGCCGCGCCGGCTACCTGCGCCGGGCCATGGAGGCGGGCGCGGTCGGCTTCGTGGTCAAGGACGCGCCCGCAGAGGTGCTGGCCGACGCCATCCGCCGGGTCGCGGCGGGGGAGCGGGTGGTGGACCCGGACCTGGCCGCCGCCACCCTCGCGGCGGGCACCTCCCCGCTCACCGCCCGCGAGCGCGACGTGCTGAACTCCTCCCGCCCGGGCGCCGGGGTCGCGGAGATCGCCGCGAAGCTCTACCTCTCCGAGGGGACGGTCCGCAACTACTTCTCCTCGGCCATCGCCAAGACCGGCACCCGCAACCGTACGGAGGCCCTGCGGGTCGCGGACGAGCGCGGCTGGCTCTGAGTCCGCGCCACCCTCGACCGCACCCGCCCCGCCGACGCGAAGCCCTCCTGGCCCGCAACACCGCAACACCGCAACACCGCAACACCGCAGCTCCGCAACACCGCAGCTCCGACAGCAATTAAGTCATTCGACTGTTTCGGTGCTGCCGTTCCCGTTCGATCCTGGCCGGGTGCCCACACGTCGGTGCTGGGCGGTCATCACGCCAGGAGGCCCCGCAGTGCCCGGTACGCCCGTCGTCTTCGTCCATGGAGCGTGGTTCCATGCGCTGTGCTGGGAGGCGTGGGCCCAGCGCTTCACGGCCCGGGGCTTCACCGTCGTGGCCCCGGGCTGGCCGGGCGAGCTTCCCACGGCCGACGAGGCGCGGCGCCGTCCGGACCGGCTCCCGGACCTCGGGCTGGCGGCACTGACCGAGCACTTCACGGGTGTCGTCGGGTCGTTCGACAGCCCGCCCGTGCTCATCGGGCACTCGGTGGGCGGGCTGATCGTGCAGCGGCTCCTTGCCGCGGGTCTCGGGCGTGCGGCCGTGGCCATCGCCTCGGCGCCCATCAACGGCGTGCCGCTGCCCGGCCCCCTCGCCGCGCTCGGAATGCCGCCCTGCGCCGGGTCGGCCGAGCCCTCGACCGAGTCGCCGGCCGGCCGCCCGGAGGCACAACTGGCGCTCTCGGGAGGGCAGTTCCGGCAGCTCTTCGCGAACACCTCCGACGAACGGGAAGCCGCGGAACTCTACGAGCGGTACGCCGTCCCGGCCCCGCGCCGACTGATCACCGAGGTGGGCGCCGGCGGCCGGTCCGAGCTGACTGCCGTGGACGTCGGCCGCAGGGCCCGCGGGCCGCTGCTCCTGATCTCGGGCCAGGAGGACCTGCTCGTACCCGACGCGCTGACCCGCGCCGTCTACAAGCAGTACGGCGACTCCGCGGCGGTGACGGAGCTGAAGCAGTTCGCGGACCGCAGCCACACCCTGTTCGTGGACAGCGGCTGGCGCCCGGTCGCGGACCACGTCCTCGACTGGCTGGCCCGGCAGGACATCCGGGCGGACCGGCCGGGGAGTTGAGACCCCCTCCGGATGCCACGCACACGGATGCCACGCACACGTGAGCCACGCAGATGCGCTTCACACACACGTACCTCCCGCACGTGTGCCCCTCAGAGGAGGGTGTACACCACCGAGCGTTCCAGCTTCTGCCGCCCGATCCGCCCCTTGGCGACGAGCGTCTCAAGCGTGTTGCGCACCACCTGCGGGGTGGGCTCCCGGTCCGGGTGCGCGCGCATCAGCTCCGCCCGCAGCTCCTTCGCCGCGCAGGGCTCGGTGTGACCGCGCAGGAGGTCCAGCAGGAGTTCGGTGAGGAGTGGCTGCCGCGCCTTGCCGCGCGGTCGCGCCCCGGCGAGTACGGGTTCGCTCTGCGCCTGCTCGGGGAGGGGCGACGGCTCCGACAGTCCCTCGTACCGCTCGGCAAGGGTCAGGAGCTCCTCCAGGAGGGCCTCCCCCTGCTCCAGCCGCTTGATCTCCTCGGCCAACTCCCGTTGCCGGCGCCGGTTGTCCTCCAGGTCCGACGCGGCCTGCAGGACGTACCGCGATCGGCGGGTGGCGGCCGATTGGCTGGTCACAACGTTCACTCCCTCGTCGTAGCTGGTGCTGCGCATGGTACCCCCGGGAGGCGGACGGCAGCGGCCTGTCCGGGGCGCACGTGTGCGGCTCAGCCCGCGCCGGGGGCCGGGGCGTCGCCCAGCGCGTCGCGCAGGGCGGCCCGGGAGGTGATGCCGAGCTTGGGGAACACCCGGTACAGGTGTGAGCTGACGGTACGGGGTGACAGGTGCATCCGCTCGCCGATCTCCTTGTTGGTCAGGCCGGCGGCGGCGAGGTCGGCGATCCGGTGCTCCTGCCAGGTGAGGGTGGCCAGGTGGGCGGAGGAGGCCCGCGCGGGCAGGCCGGAGGCGCGCAGTTCGGCCCGGGCGCGCTCGGCCCAGGCGGGGGCGCCGAGCCGCTCGAAGGCCTCCGCGGCCCGGGCCAGCGGCTGCCGGGCCGCCGCCGGCCCCCGGGAGTGCCGGGTCCGCACGCCGTGGGCGAGCCGGATGCGGGCCAGCTCGAACGGGAAGCGGACGGCGTCCGGCAGCGTCTCCACCAGCCCGAAGAGCTCGGCCGCCGCTTTCTCGTCGTCGGTCGTCATCGCCAGCGCGCCGTACGTCACCAGCGCCAGCCGGGGCGAGATGTCGGGCAGTCCGGCGTCGCGCGCGGCCAGCGCGTGTCGGCGCGCCTGGTCCGCGCGCCCGGTGTGCAGCGCCGCCTCGACGAGGTCGAGCAGGGTGCGGGACGCCTGGTGCGCGTACGGCGTGAACGAGCCCGGGGTGGTGATGCCGATCGCGTACAGGTAGGCGGCCTCGTAGTCGCCCTCGCTCAGCGCGGCGGTCGTGCCGACGGAGTCCGCGATCTGGGTGAGGAACCCCACCCCGCGCGGTCGCGCCCAGGCGTCGACGGCGGCCTGCAGCTCGCGGGCCCGGTCCAGGCGGCCGCGCATGGCGGCCAGGAGCGCGAGGTAGGCGCGGCTGTGGTGGGCGAAGAGGTCGTGGTCGTGGTCCGTCGCCAGCTCCAGGCTGCGCAGCCCGCTCTGCTCCGCCTCGTCCCACTCGCCGACGGCCATCTGGTCGAGCATGATCAGGTGCAGCATCGTCATGCCGGCCGACATCGCGCCGGTCGTCACCTCGCGGTCGACGACGCGCTGCAGGTGCGGCCGGTACGGGCCGAGCGTGTCCAGGTGGTAGGCGGCGACGCCGAGGCGGGTGACGTCCCAGGGTTCGAGGTCCTGCCGGCCGGCGAACGCGGCCTCCAGGCGCTCCCGTGCCCCGGCGCCGTGCCGCACCACGTCGCTCCAGGCGTCGCGGTAGATCAGCGAGCGCGTCGGCACCAGGTCGCCCAGCCGGTCCAGGAACGCGCGGACCTCCTGCCACGCGGTGCCGTCGCTCGCGTACTGGCAGTTCGCCAGCAGCAGGTTGATCAGCCGGCTGACCGTCTCGCTGTCTTCCCGTGCGCTGTCTCGCCGCGCGCTGTCTCGCCGCAGTCCGTCGGCCCGCACGCCGTCGACCCGCGGGCTGTCCTCCCGCAGGCCGTCGGCCCGCAGGGCCTCGATCGTGGCGATGATCCGGCGTCGCGAGGAGCGCACCTCCCCGTCCTGGTACAGCGCCAGATAGGCGGCGGCGAGCACTGCGGCGGGCGATTCGCCGCGGCCCGGGACGATGTCCGCGTGGGCCAGCCGCTGCGCCCGGTCGAGCAGGCCGGCCTGCCCGGCGAGGTAGGCCGCGTCGCCCAGCCGCCGGGAGCGGTCGGCGTGGTTCTCGCTGAGCTCCGCGGCCCGGACCAGCCAGGCCATCGCGGCGACCGCGCCGCCGCGCCGGGTCGCGGACTCGGCGGCCGCCTCCAGTTCGGCGGCGATCCGCTCGTCGGGGTCCACCGTGGCGGCCGCCAGGTGGGTGGCCCGCCGCTCGATGTCGTCCCGGTGGAAGCGGGCGAGCGTGGCGTGCGCCGCGCGGCGTTCGTTGGGGGTCGCCAGCTGGACCACGGTCGAGCGCACCAGCGGGTGGCGGAAGACGAAGTCGCCGCTGACCGGGTCGATGTCCAGTAGCCCGCCGAACGCCGCCTCGTCCGCGTCGGCCATCCGGTACCGGGCGCCGCGGGTGTGGCCCACCGAGGGCCCGGCCTCCACCCCGTCCAGCGCGCCGCGCAGCAGTTCCGCGCGCACCTCCCCGCCCAGGGCCTCGATGCGGGTGCCGTAGACGTGCTGGAGGCGGCGCGGCAGCGGGACGCCCTGGTAGCCCCACGCCTCCTCGGCCCCGCGCGCGGGCCTGCGGCTCAGGTAGGGCGGCAGCTCCTGCAGGGCCAGCGGGTTGCCCTGTGCCTCCCGCAGGACGACCCGGCGCAACTGCGGGTCGAGGCCCGGGTGCTGCCGGTCCAGGAGCTGCCCGGCCGCCTCCTCCGACAGGGTCGGCACGAACAGTTCGGGCAGGGCCGCGGTGTCCAGCCGGGACGGGATGTCCGAGCGCAGCGCGACGAGGAGCTTCACCGAGCCGCCGCTGAGCCGGCGGCCCGCGAAACCGGCCACCTCGGCGCTGGCGGTGTCGAACCACTGCCCGTCGTCGAGGACCAGCAGCAGCGGCTTCTGCGAGGACGCCAGGGACAGCAGGTCGAGGACCGCGATGGCGAGGGTCATGACCGACGGCGGCTTCTCCTGACTCCGCCCGAACACGACGTCGAACACCCCGCGGTAGCCGCTGTCGAGGCGGCTGAGCTGGGGGAGCAGCGGGTGCAGCAACTGGTGCAGGCCGGCGAACGGCAGGTCCGACTCGGCCTCGACGCCGGTCGCCCGGATCACCCGGTGGCCCTTCGCGGCCGCGAGTTCGGTGGCGTGCTCGAGGAGCGCGCTCTTCCCGACCCCCGTCTCGCCCTTGAGGACGAGTGCCTGTCCCTGTGCGGACGTCACGAAGGAGGACAGTACGTCCCCCTCGTGCCGGCGGCCGACCATCGTCCGGACGGTCCTGGCCGGCTCGTTCACGGGCTCCCCCTACGACTACGGTCCACAGGAAGCCCAGCGCTGCCGTGTCCTTCCGCCATTTTCCCACGGGCGGAAAGGTGTTCCGATCAGGTTTTCGGCCGACGTCACCATCGGCTTCCCCCCACACATAGGTGTGACCTCGGGAGGGAGCGGCGCACACCAGTCATCTGACGGTTTGTTCCCCTCCGCCGCCCCGAACCGTACAGCCCCGCAGCGCCTCGCCCCGCCCCGCGTCGTTCCGTACCGCCCCGCGCCGGACCGTCGAGCGGGCCGTCGAGCGGCCCGTGACGTACGGGAACCTTCGGTCAAGTGACGGATGCTCCGGACCGGCCGGTTGCAGAACAGTCGAGGGGACGACGGGGATCCACGAGAGGGGAAGACCGCCCATGAGCGGCGAAGGGTTCGGACACGGCGGCTGCCGGGAGGCGTCGAAGCACGTCCTCGCGCTCTCACTGGACGTCCTGCGGGTGCTGGGACGGGCCGAGCGGCAGCCCCTACGGGCGGACTTCCGCTTCGATCGGGACACACCGGTCCTCGTGTCCGTCACGCTCACCCCGCCCCGGGGACGGAGCGTCACCTGGCGGATCAGCCGTGAGCTGCTGTACCGGGGTCTCTCCGAACCGAGCGGCGAGGGCGACGTCCGGATCTGGCCGGTGCCCGGCGAACGGGGAGAACTGGCCTGGCTACGGCTGGCGTCGAGGGAGACGAGCGCCGTCCTGGAACTGCCCGTCGCCGCGCTGGCGCAGTGGTTCGAGGCGACCTACCGGCTGGTGTCGGCGGAGCAGACGCGGGAGGCCGCCGAACTGGACTGGGAGGCCTTCGTCACGCAGCTGCGCACCGAGCCGTGACCGAGGGCCGTGACCGACGCCGGCGGCCACGGCCGAGGGAGAGTCCGACGAGGGGTCTTCCCGGGTGGGGCGGATCAGGCCAGGCGGAGCACCAGCTTGCCGGTGTTCTCACCGCGGAACAGCATCCGGAAGGTCTCCGGGAAGTCGTCCACGGTGCCCTCCACCACCTGCTCCTTCACCGTGATCCGGCCGTCGCCGATCCAGCCCGCGATCTCGGCGGTCGCCTCCGCGTACCGGCGGGCGTAGTCGAACACCACGAAGCCCTCCATCCGCGCCCGCCGCACCAGCAGCGACAGGTAGTTGGACGGGCCCTCGACGGCGCTCTCGTTGTTGTACTGGCTGATCGCCCCGCAGATCACCACCCGGGCGTGCATGGCGAGGCGGGTCAGCGCGGCGTCCAGGATCGGCCCGCCGACGTTGTCGAAGTAGACGTCGATGCCGTCCGGGGCGTGGGTGCGCAGCGCCTTGCGGACGTCCTCGGCGCGGTAGTCGATCGCCGCGTCGAAGCCCAGCTCCTCGGTGAGCAGCGCGCACTTCTCGGGACCGCCCGCGATTCCGATCACCCGGCAGCCCTTCACCTTGGCGATCTGCCCGACGATGCTGCCGACCGCCCCGGCGGCGCCGGAGACCAGCACGGTCTCGCCCTCCTTGAGCGCCCCGACGTCCAGCAGCCCGAAGTACGCCGTCATACCGGGCATCCCGAGGGCGCCGAGGTAGGTGGACAGCGGTGCGAGTGCGGGATCCACCGTCATCGCGCCCTTGCCGTCGGACACCGCGTACTCCTGGACCCCGAAGGCGCCGACCACGTGGTCCCCGACCCGGAACTTCGGGTGGTTCGACGCGACGACCTCGACCACCGAGCCCGCCCGCATCACCTCGCCCAACCCGACCGGCGGCAGGTACGACGGCCGGTCGTCCAACCACCCGCGCATCGCCGGATCCAGTGACACGTACCGCGTCCGCCCCAGGAACTCCCCGTCCCCGGGCACCCCGACCGCCTCACTCCCGTGCGTCCAGTCCTCCGCCCGCACCTCCCCGACCGGCCGCCGGGCAAGGCGGATCTGGCGGTTGACTGCGGTGTCTCCGGTGTCTCCGGTCATGACGTCTCCTGGGGTGTGCACGCGGCTCTGGAACCCGACGCGCCCGATTCTAAGCAAGCGCTTATTCATCTGACCAGAGCCGATGACCCACGGAGACCCGTAGGAACGCCCGGAGGTCGAGTCCGCCCGACCTACCGGCTGTCGGAGATCTTCGGCCGGTCAGCCTTCCCCGGGCGCCGGGGCGGGGCGCCAGCCGAGGGCCGGTCCGAGCCGGGTCGCGAGGTCGGTGAGGATCTGCACGTAGTCCCGGTGCTCGAAGGTGAACGGCAGCGCGAAGGCGACCTCGTCGACCTCCCGGTACCCGGCGTGGGCGTGCAGCCGCTCGACGAGCTCCGCGGTCGTGCCGACCAGGTCGGGGGCGAACAGGAGCCGGGCCGGCCCCTGTGGGGCGTGCGTGCGCGGGGTGCGGGCGAGGGCGTACGCCTCGTACTTGGCGCGCTGTTCGGGCGTGGCGCTGTCGGTGGGGATGACCACCAGACTCTGGGAGACCCGGGCCCGCTCGCCGTCGGGGTGGCGTTCGCGGAAGGCGTGGATCTGCTCGGCCTGGATCGCGGCGAAGTCGAGCGGCCGGTCGTCCGGCTCGGTCTTCATCACGCTGCTGGTGAGCAGGTTGAGCCCTTGTCCGCCGGCCCAGCGGGCGGAGCGCAGGCTGCCGGCGCCGTACCAGAGGCGGGAAACGAGGCCGGGGGAGTGCGGCTGGACCCGGCGGGAGTACACCTCGACGCCTTCGGTGCCGGCGAAATCGGAGGCGTCCTCGCCGCGGATCAGGGCGAGGAGGCGTTCGGCACGGCGGGGGCTGAAGTCCTCGTGCTCGCCGGTGTCGGGGTAGAGCGCGTCGCGTACGTGCTTGTAGTGGGTGGGCGGGCCGACGCTGAAGCCGGGGTTGAGCCGGCCACCGGACAGGATGTCCACGGTGGCGAGGTCCTCGGCGAGCCGGAGCGGGTTCTCCCAGCCGAGCGGGGTGACGGCGGTGCCGAGCTGGATGCGGCTGGTGCGCTGGGTGGCGGCGGCGAGGACGGCGACGGGGGAGGAGATCCCGTACTGGAGGTGGCGGTGGCGCAGCCAGGCGCTGTCGAAGCCGAGCTGCTCGGCGAGGGTGATGAGGTCCAGGGTGGACTCGTGGCCCCGGCGCGGGTCCGCCTCGTCGAAGAGCCCGATGGTCAGGAAGCCGAGTCTGCGCAGCGGGCGGGGGTCCGGCATGGTGGGCGGCTCCGCTGGGTGTGAGGCGGCCCGGGGGAGGGCCGGACGGTCCGTGTCCTCCGAACGTAGCGCCCGCCCCTCGGCCCGACAAGATCGGCAATGCGATCCGGACACCCGGCTGAAACGAGGCGCAACCGGGCGCAGCGGGACGCAGCCGGGCGCCATGCGGCGTCACGCGACGTCACGCGCGGAGGGCCCCGCCCGGGCGGGGCCCTCCGTACGGCGGTCGTCAGCAGCTGCGCAGCTCCGGGCTCTGGTTGCGGATCTGGTTGTGCAGCGAGGTGAACTCGCGGTACGCCTCGCTGTCCTCGGAGCCGGGCCGGAAGGCGCCGACGCGGTGGCAGTTGACGAAGGCGAGCTTCACTCCGAAGTGGTCCTCCAGGCTGCCCCGGATGGCGTTGCTGGCGAGCGCGCGCAGCAGCTGGGCCCGCTGCTCGTCGCTGGGCGTGGTGTTGTCGGTGGTGAACTCCTCGTCACCGTCCGCGAGTTCGGTGCTGAGCCCGGCGACGACCTGGTAGGCGTAGGGGAGCGAGGCCCGGACGGTGGCCAGGAAGTCGGCCTCGTCGACGCGGCCCTCCCGGGCCTGGTCGAGGAGGGCGGGGGAGACGTCGAGCGACATGGGTGTCCTCTTTCGGGGGGTGCCGGGGGTGCCGGGGGTACGTGGGCATCGGTGGGCAAACACCTGCCCGCGATGGTTATCGAAGATGAAAACCATTGCGGTTAAGATTTCGGTATCCCCGACGCCCTGTCAAGTGCCGCCCCCCGAAGGGCTGACATCCGCCTCCGGCAGCCGGCGGACCTTGATGACGAGCGAGGCGATCACTACGGCGAGCGCCGCGAAGACGAGGCCCAGCTGGAAGGCGCTCGCGATGCCGTGCACCAGCACCTGTGAGGAGTACGGCTCGGGCAGCTGTCCGGTCGCCTTGAAGCGGAGGGCCTCCTGCGGGGTGGCCTGCTGGAGGAACTTCCCGACCTGCTGACGGGCCTCGTTGCGGCTGGCGGTGCCGTACACCGTGACCAGGATCGACAGGCCCAGCGAACCGCCCACCTGCTGGGTGGTGTTGAGCATGCCGGTGGCGGCACCGGTCTCGTGCGGGGCGACCCGGGAGACGGCGGTGAGCATCACCGGGACGAAGATCGAGCCCATGCCGAAGCCGAACAGCAGGGTCGGCCCGAGGATGCCGCCGACGTAGCTGGTGTTGATGTCGATCCGGGTGGCCCAGGTGACTCCGGCCAGCACCAGAACCGAGCCGGTGACCAGGAACGGCTTCGGGCCCCACCGCAGTTGGTTGCGGGCGGCGAACTGGGCGGCGGCGATGATGGCCACGCTGATCGGCAGGAACGCGAAGCCGGCCCGCAGCGGGCTGAAACCGAGGATCTCCTGCACGAACAGGGTGATGAAGAAGAAGATGCTGAACATCGCCGCGGCCACGCAGAGCATCAGCCCGTACGCGCCGGAGCGGTTGCGGTCACGGAACAGGTGCAGCGGGGTGATCGGCTGTGTCACGCGCCGCTCGTTGAGCACGAAGGCCGCCAGCAGGGCGACGGCGAGGCTGAACGCGGTCAGCGTCACGGTGTCCGTCCAGCCGTGCTCGGCGGCGCGGATGAAGCCGTACACCAGCGAGACCATGCCCGCGGTGGAGGTGAAAGCGCCGGTGAGGTCGAACCGTCCGGGGTGGCGTTCGGACTCGTTGATGTAGAGCGGCGCCAGGAGCGCGATCGCGATGCCGATCGGCACGTTGACGAAGAACACCCACCGCCAGGACAGCCAGGACGTCAGCATGCCGCCGAGCAGCAGCCCGATCGCGCCGCCCGCGCCCGCGACGGCGGAGAACACGCCGAAGGCCCGGTTGCGGTCCGGGCCCTCCTTGAAGTTGGTGGCGATCAGTGCCAGCGCGGTCGGCGAGGCGATCGCGCCGCCCAGCCCCTGCAGGGCCCGCGCGGCCAGCAGCCAGGCGGAGGACTGCGCGACCCCGCCGAGCAGCGAGGCCAGGCTGAACACCAGCACGCCGACGACGAACACCCGCCGCCGGCCGAGGATGTCGCCCGCCCGGCCGCCGAGCAGCAGCAGCCCGCCGAAGGTCAGGGTGTAGGCGTTGATGACCCAGGACAGGTCGGTGGTGTTGAACTTCAGCGCCTGCTGGATGTGCGGCAGCGCGATGTTCACGATCGTGATGTCCAGGACGACCATCAGCTGGGTGGCCGCGATGACGGTGAGGGCTATCCCTGGATGCTGGCCCCGACGTGCGGTCGCGGGCGGAGCCGTGGCCAGGGCACGCGAGGTGGCCATGGCAGGTTCCCCAATGGCTCGGGAGCGAACGAGTGGGAGGGGGACGGATTCGTTCACCAACCTCGACAGTATCCCCAGGAGATAGGGAACACAACCGTTCATTACGGACAAGCGGTGATTTCCGGACAACCGTCGATCGGGGGTGTGAACCCCGTCCCGGCCATGGCGGGTCATCGGGCAAGACCTCTTGCCGGCCCGGAGCTCGCAACACGAGACTGTTCGCCCTCGGCGAGTCGGTCAGGCCGGCTGGTCGCGGTGGGCAGCTTCGCTCTCCACGCTCAGGCCCTTGCGCGTGCGCTGGAGCATCTGGACCAGCAGCCCCTCCGACGGGCGTCGCTCGGCCAGCAGCCGGTTGCAGTGGAGGTGGACGTAGCTGCCGAGCAGCCGGTCGCGGTCCGTGGCGAGCCGCCCGGCAGCCTCCAGTCCGGACAGCCGGTCGACGGCCTCGGCGAGCGCGCTGCGGCGCTGTGCCAGGATCGTCTGCACCGCACCGCCCAGCAGGGCCGGGCCCTGCGGTGTGCCGAGCAGGGTGCGCAGGCGCCGCTGGCGCACGCGGTAGTCCTCGCCGGCCTGGCGGCGGGCGGAGTCGTAGAACTGCCGGGCCTGGTCGGTGTACCAGTGCAGGCGCTCCTCGGCGTCGAGGCCGAGCCCGGCTAGCAGGTCGTCGGTGCTGACGGCGGCGAGCTCGGTGAGGTCGCCGCCGTCCGGGGCGTCCGGGGAGTCCGAGCCGTCCGGGCTGTCCACGGCGGACGGGCCGTCCGCGAGGGGCGGGGTGTGTGCCGGCCCGGTCTCGGCGAGCAGCCTCATCACGGCCCGGCTGTCGGCGCAGAAGATCTCCTCGCTGACGTCGGTCCCCTCCGAACCGCCGTACCGCTCGAGTTCACGGTCGTAGGTGTCGATGACCAGCCGGGAGACCAGGCCCTCATCGGTGAGCCGGGCGGCGAGCCGGGCGATCTCCGGGAGCAGGTGCCGGGTCAGGGCCTCCTGGTCGCCCTTCCAGCGCAGGCGCAGGTGCGGGTCCGGGTCCGCGTACCGGATGAAGAACCACTGCTGCGCGAGCCCGGAGACCTCGGCCATCTCGCACAGGTGCCTGAGGGGGCCGGCCAGGAGGCCGTTCTCCTGGTCGTGGTCGCAGTAGAGCTTGGCGAACAGCCAGTCGCTTCCCGGCAGGCGGAGCCGGTCCCGGATCGGGACGGGGCGGTCGTCGCCGCGCGCGACCGTCGGCGCGGGCGCGGGCGCGGGCGCGGGCGCGGTCTGCGGTACGGCCTGAGGTACCGCCTGTGGTCCGGGTGTCGTCCGCGTCGCCGTCCCCGGGGCCACCCGCCTGTCCGCCTGCCCGTCCGCCCGTGCTGCCGCCTGTGGGCGAAGGACGAGTGGTGCCACGAGCTCGCTCATGAAGACGCCGTCCGCACCGGGCACCCACGCGTCGGCGGTGTCGGGCAGTGCCTCCTGGAGCACGAGCAGCCCGGCCCGGCTGCTGCGGGCCTCGGCGCGCAGCTGTTCGACCTGGGCGGGGTCGTCGAGGTCGAGCAGCAGCCGGTTGTCGGCCACGGTCAGGTAGAGGCGCGCCGGGACCGACCACTGCGTGCGCCAGGCGGCCACGTGGGCGGCGAAGGCCTCGGCGCCGGCCGGCCGGCCCTCGCCGCCGTCGGGGGCCGGGCGCAGCAGCCAGCGGGCGGGGGCCAGCACGATCCGGCCGTACTGCACTCTGGGCAGGAACGGGAAGCCGGCCGCCGGGCCCCAGTCGAAGGCCGCGAACTCGGGTGAGCCGTCCCGGGCGACCTCGTCGAGGAAGCGGCAGACAGCGGGCGCCTGATGGGTGTTGAGCATGTGGCGCGCGGTCGGGCGCAGCACGGCGTCGAGCCGCCGAGACCGGAGCCGGTAGCGGTCGTGGCGGATGCCGACCAGGATGTCGTCGAGCGGCACGACCCGCTCGGCGGGCACCCCGGCGGGGACGTCGAGGACGATCTCGTGCTCGTGGACGGCGGGGCGCACGACGACGTTCGCCATCCGGTGGTTCGCGGGGAGGTAGACGACCTCGGCGGGCAGGGCGGCGTCGGCGCGGGCCCGGCTCTCGGCTTCGCCCAGGGCGCGCAGTGCCGCCGGGCCCTGCGGCGCGAGGAGGTCGGCGAACCGTCCGAGCGAGCGGCCGGCGCTGCTGGCGCCCAGGTTGGGTCCGACGACCAGGAGGAAGTCCCCGCGGTCCACGGCCTCGGGGGAGGCGGCGGCGACGAAGGCGGACAGCTCCAGGGAGAGCGGCGCGGGTACGGGTTCGGTCGACGGGTCCCGGGTCTGGAGGTCGGCCAGCAGGGCGTCGGTCAGTTCGACGACGCGCTGCCCGTCCCGCAGGGCGCCGAGGGCGAGGTCGGTGAGTGCGTTCGCGCGCCGGGCGGCCACCTCGGGCGGCAGCGCCTGCCGGGCGCCGTGCGCGTGTGCGAGCGGGCCGATCCCGGTGTGCTCGTCCAGCAGCTCCAGCAGGGGCACCTCCCGGTCGTGGCCGTAGCGCTGGGTGAACGCGCCCCGGTGGGCCGACAGTTCGGCGCAGCCCAGCGGCTGCGGCGACAGGCGCAGGAGCAGCTCGGCCGCCTGGGCGCAGGCCTCGCCGACGTGGGCGGTGAGCCGGTCGCCGGCCACGGGCCGGGCCATGTCGGTCTGGAACGCCGGTCCGCCGGCCGGGTGGACGGCCTTCGCACGCTGGGCGATGCCGCGGGCCCGCTTCGGTGCCTCGTCCGCCGGGGCCCTGTCGAGATCGGCCATCTCGGCGAGCAGGTCGGCGAGTCGGCCGGCTGTGCGGGCGCAGGCGGGGCGGTCGGCAAGGCGGCCGCGCAGCTCGTCGGCCGGTTCGGCGGTGGTGAGGGCGGCGCGCAGGTCGGTGACCAGGAGGCGCTGGCGCCACAGGTCGGTGAGCAGCCGGTCGACCTGCTCGGGACTGCCGCCCGTGTGGTCCAACAGGTGGCGGCGCAGCGCCGCGTACGGGACGGGGCGGCGGGCGGCGCGCAGTGCCTCGCGTACGGCGGTGGTGAGGCGGACCGAGCCGGTGCTCTGCGCGGGTCCGCCGTCGGCCAGGGCGAGCCGGCCGTGGCGCTCGACGGCGTGGGCGCCGACCGCCCACCGGCTGTCGGCGCGGGCGGCGGGGTCGTCGTCCAGGGTGAGGCACAGGTCGGTCAGCCAGCCCATGTCCGGGCGGGTGCGGATGCGGTCGGCGTCGTTGCGCACGGACAGTGTGGTGCGCTCGCCCCAGCCCGCGAGGGACACGGCGGCGAACGCGCCGTACGGGGTGGGCCGGGTGCTCATCCGGATCAGGTAGCGGGCCAGCTTCAGCTCGGCTCGGGCGGCGTCGCGCGGGCTCGCCCCGGGGCGCTGCAGTGCTTCGAGCAGGTCGGGGCTGGCGATGGCCAGGGCCCGGCGGATGCGCGGGTCGGCGAGGGCGTCGCGGGGGTTCGCGGTGGTGGCGGCGCCCGGTCCGCGGGCAGGCAGCAGGGGGGTGCGGACGATCAGCCAGGGGGCCGGTTCGTAGAGGGGGGCGCGGCTGCGGGGGTGCGGCGGGGCCGCGTCGGCGGCGGCGCCGGTGTTCACGGGCGGTGCCGGGGCCGGGTCGGGGCTCGGGGCCGGCGTCATGACAGCGCCACGGCGCGGTCCCACACCGGCTCCTGGTCCGTCGCGGCCGCGAGCAGGACGAGGGCGACCCCGGCCGCCCCGTCGAGGAAGCCGGGCTGGTCGACGAGATTGCCCGCCGGCTCCACCGTCGCGATCCCCATCGGCCGTGCCGGGTCGACGTGCGCCAGGATCTGTTCGGTCAGAGCGACGGCGGCCTCGGTGAACACGGGCAGCCCGGTGTCGTCGGCGAAGCGGAGCGTCACCTGGAGGAGCCCGGCGACGCCGTGGCAGAAGGTCGGGGAGTCGATGCCGCGCTCGGGGACGGGCCGACGGTAGACGGCCTCCATCGCCTGCACCGCCGCGCCGCACAGGCCGTCGTCGCCGAGCGCGCTGCCCGCCAGCCACAGCGCCCTGGCGATCCCCGGGCTGCCGTAGCACCACGCACTGCGGGTGGCGTGGTGCGCGCGGCCCTCGCGCAGGCCGGGCCCGCCGTCGACCAGCGGGACGACGGCGGGCCAGTTCGGCCCGGCCGCGTCGTCCACCCGGTGGGCCGACAGCCACCGGGCCGGCTCGCGGACGGCCGGTTCGAGGCCCTCGACCACGGCCCCGCTGCGGACGGCCAGGGCCAGCACCGCCAGCGGGCCCGGGATGCCGTGCGCCAGACCGCAGTTGAGGTTGCCGAACGGATAGGAGCGGGCCTGCTCCTCGTCATGGAGCAGCGCCACCGGGGTGTACCAGGCGGGCGGGTGCCCATCGGAGCGGGCGAGGCCCACGAGAGCGCGCAGCACCTGCGGGAGCGCCGGATGCGCGGGCCGGTCCGCACCGGCGGGCAGCAGGTGGGTGGCGATGCCGCTGAGGCCCGAGATGAGGTCGAAGGCCGACACCGGCACGCCGCTGCTCCCGCGCATGGCCGCCGCCGCGGACAGGCTCACCGCCGCGATCCGGCCGTCGAGGACCTGGCGCAGGCGCCGGTAGCCGCGACCGCCGCCCAGTACCGCCGCGCAGAACGCGACACCGCTCAGCCCCCCGAACACGCTCGGCGGGGCGCTGCCGCGCCGCTCCAGCGCGGCCACCGAGCGCGCGAGGTGCGCGTGCCCGGTGCGGTCCCAGCCCTCGGCGGGGAAGCAGCGGTGCAGCTGGGCGCAGAGCAGGGCCTGGCCGGTGTCGCCCTGCGCCAGCGACACGGGGTCCCAGTGCACCGATCCGGGGAACGACGTCTGCCGGGCGGCGAGTTCGATCGCCGCCCGCACGCGCGGGGGGTCGGTGGCCCGGTCGGCGATCAGCCGGGCGGCTTCGAGCGCACGTGCCCCGGCCGCCGGCCCCAGCCGGGGTGTCCAGCCGTCGCGGCCCTGCGCCGCCGGCGCGGGCGGTGTGGGCGAGGCCGTGCCGAATGCCGTCACATCCGGCATTGCGGGTTCGGTCCGCAGGTGAACACGTGCGGGTTGCAGGTGTCGCGGGTTTCGCACAGGTGGCACGTGGCCTGGCCACAGGTGGCGCAGGTCCCTCTGCCGCAGGTGATGCAAGTGAACCCGCCGCAGGTCACGCAGGTGGCTTCGCCGCAGGTGACGCAGGTGGCTCCGCCGCAGGTGACGCAGGTGTTGTCCTCACCGCACGTGGCGCAGGTGTTCTCACCACAGGTGGCGCAGGTCTGGCAGGTCTGGCAGGTCCTGCGGAGGGTGGCGCATACCGTGTCGTCGGTGCACTGGCACGTGTGCGGCTTGCAGCCGGTGTTGAATTCCGTCGGGCAGTCGAAGTCGGTGCCGCAGGCGAAGTCGGTGTGACAGGGGGCCCCGGTCTCCGGCCCGAGGGGCTGCATGCCCGTCGGGCGTGGCTGCCCCAGGCGGAGGTCGAGGTCGAACTCGTCCACGGGAGCGGCCGATTCCACGCGGGTGAAGTGCACGGTCGCGTCGCGACGCAGGGTGACCTTCGTCGCGTCGAGTCCGACGAACGGCGGCTGGTCGCTCGCGACGGTCTCCACCGAGAGCACGTCCGCGGAGGCGAACTCGGCGTAGTAGTCGAGCTGTTTGTTGAAGTACAGGCGCCGGAATCCGGTGCGGTCGCTGTCGCCCAGCAGGCCGCTGAGGGTCAGCGTCTTGGCCGGCCGCTCGGATGGGTCGGAGAGGTTCCTTGCCACGAAGTCGTCCTGTGGGCGGTCGCCGATGCCGCTGGGCCCACCGGGTTCGGAGTTCTTGTCGGCCATGTCAACCTCGGGTGCTACTGATGAGGTTCCGCGCTTCCACGGCGGCGCCGGTTGCACAGGGTGCGGGTTCCCGTGGTGTACGGTCCGGGCCAGCCGGACGGCGGCGTCACCGGCGGGAGGCCGCGGCCGCGTCAGACCGTCGGCCTGTCAGTGGTCCTGCCGCATGCCGGAGCTTGCGAGGAGACGGGCCCGGGACGAGAAACCGCACTGTCCGTGTTGACTCTGCGTCACGCTCGGTCCTGTCTCCTCCTTCCATTGTGGGCCCGCTTGCCCGTACCCGCACGGCCCGTGGGCGGGGTGACGACGGACTCCGGAGCCGTCGCCGAGGAGGTGCGCCGAGGCGGCCTTGCCCTGTGATCCGATGGATACCGGGGAATCTGATACTGGCCCCCGCCGTCTGCCTCGTACCGGCGCTGCGTCGCTGCGGCGGTGCGGACCTGCGGGAGGCGAAACCGGAAAGCGCGGTGGCGAGCGATCTCACGATCCGGCCGGTCGGCTCGGAAGCGCAGACAGCCGAGCCCGCGCCGAGCGCCGCCCTCGGCCACGGCGCGGTGGTGCCGGCGCTGGTCGCGGCCGGCGCGCGGTGCGGTGCCGGAGATGACGAAATTCTGACGGAACGCCCCGGTCGCTGGCCGTGGCCCGCCCTGAGCTGGTCGAATCGGGGCGTGACGAGAGAAGTGGAACATCCCAAGGGCAGTCCGGTGGGCCGGCGGGTCGTGCTGGGCCTGCTCGGGCTCGGCGCGGCCGGCGTGGCGGTCGGCCCGTACCTGCAGCGTGCCGAGTCGGCGTTGGCCGAGCGGGATCCGAGTGGGCTCAGCGGGCTGTTGCCGGGCAACAACGGCTTCCGCTACTACTCGGTGGTGACCTTCGTCCCCGGGCGGGACGCCGCGAACTACGCGCTCACGGTGGACGGACTGGTGGAGCGCCCCACCACCCACCGGCTGGCCGATCTGCAGGCGATGCCGCAGCGGCGGCTGGTCAAGGACGTCCAGTGCGTCACCGGCTGGCGGGTGCCGAACACCCCGTTCGAGGGCGTGCCGCTGGCCCACCTCCTGGACGCCGCGGGGGTGAAGGACGGGGCGAAGGCCGTGCGCTTCAACTGCTTCGACGGCGAGTACACCGAGAGCCTGACCCTGGAGCAGGCGCGCCGGGACGACGTGCTGGTGGCGCTGCGCATGCAGGACAATCCGATCTCGCACGACCACGGCGGGCCCGTGCGGCTGTACGTCGCGCCGATGTACTTCTACAAGTCCGCGAAGTGGCTGTCGGGGATCACCGTCACCGGCTCGGTGGAGCCGGGTTACTGGGAGCAGAACGGTTATGACGTCGACGCCTGGGTCGGCCGGTCGAACGGGCGGGACGATGCGCCGACGAGTTGAGCCGATCCTCCGCTTCACCCCGACCGAGCGCTGGGTGCACCGTACGACCGCCGCGCTGATGGGCGTCTGCCTGGCCACGGCCGCCTTCCTCTACCTGGCGCCGCTCGCCACGCTGGTCGGCAACCGGCCGCTGGTCGTCACCGTGCACGTGTGGTGCGGCCTGGCCCTGCCGGTGCCGCTGCTGCTCGGGCTGGCGTCCCGTGCGCTGCGGGCGGACGTCGCCCGGCTCAGCCGGTTCGTGCCGGCGGACTGGGCGTGGCTGCGGGCCGTCCGGCGGCGCTCCTGGGACCGGCCGGCGGGCAAGTTCAACGCCGGGCAGAAGCTGTACGCGCAGTGGACGCTCGGGTCGATGCTGGTGATCGTCGGCACCGGGTTGCTGATGTGGCTCACCCACCTCGCCCCGCCGTCCTGGCGGACCGGCGCGACCTTCGTCCACGACTGGCTGGCCGCTGCCATCGCGATCGTGGTCGCCGGGCACGTCCGGATGGCCTGGCGGGATCCTGAGGCCCGGCGCGGGATGCGGACCGGGCTGGTGGAGCGGGGCTGGGCCGAGCGCGAGCACCCGCACTGGCAGGCCGCGGACGCGGAGCCGGAGTAGGCCGGGGGAGCCGTCGTTGCGCGCCGAGCGCCCGCCGATCGACCGCCCGGAACCGGCGGCGGGATGACGTGTCGTCAACGCCAGGCAGCGGGTCCGTGGGCGGCCGGCGTGGAACGCCATCAGGGGGTGGACGGCGTGCCGTCGCCCCGGAAGGCGGCTTCCGGGGCGACGGCACGGGGGCGTCAGCCCGTGATCGGCTTCAGTGCGGCGGTCATCGTCGCCGCCATCACGGAGGTGCCGTTGTAGGAGCCGACGGTGGCGTCGTCGAGGGCGTTGACGATGTCGTCCCCGGCGACCTGGTTGCGGTCGCCGACGATCACGGTCCCGTAGTTGCCCCCGGCGGCCTGGGCGGCGTCCATGGCGGCTCCGGCCACCCCGGCCGCGCCGCTCGCGCCGTTGTGGGAGCCGACGGTGGCGTCGTGGCCGGCATTGATGATGTCGTAGCCGGCGACCTGGTTGTCGTCGCCGACGATGACCGTCCCGTGGTTGCCGCCGGAGACGACCTCGGCGCTCGCGGCGGTCGGCACGGCGGCGAGACCGGCGGCGGCGAGGAGGATCAGCGTCCGGGTGATGCAACGATTCATGGGGGATTTCTCCGCTTCTGTCTGTAGATGTCCATGTGCGGGCGAAGGTGACAGTAGGCGCCGCCCCTCGGGGCGGCGGCGATGATCCGCCGCCCGTGGCGTGTCGGACGGGGTCGCCGGGGCCGGTCGAGGCCACCGTCCGAGCCGACACTTCGGCGCCGGGCCCTGACGGGTTGACCCGCCCGGGTGGTCGGCGGCGCGGCACGCCGGGGACCGGGGGCAGCGGCGGGCTAGGGTCGGCGGGGCCGGTCCGCCCCACCACGGGAGAACGATGCCGAGGGTCCCCAGTCTCCGCTCACGGTGGGCGCGTGCCGCCGCCGGACTGGCCGTCGTCGCGTCCGCCCTGACGGGCTGCGGGAGCGGCGGGCAGGGCGGCCCGGTCGCGCTGAACTGGTACAACTTCCCGGACGACTCGGGTGCCCTCCAGCAGGCCGCCGACCGCTGCGGGCAGCAGTCCGGCGGGCGCTACACGATCCACTACAACAAACTGCCCCGCGGCGCGGACGGCCAACGCCAGCAGCTGGTGCGCCGGATGGCGGCGCACGACGCCGACGTGGACATCCTGGGCCTCGACGTCACCTGGCCCGCCGAGTTCGCCGAAGCCGGCTGGATCCGCGAGTGGACCGGGGCGATGCGCGAGCGGGCCACCGCCGACACGCTCGACGCGGCGGTGCGCACCGCGACCTGGCGAGGCCGGCTGTACGCCGTGCCGTACAACTCCAACACCCAACTGCTCTGGTATCGCGACGACTTGGTGGACACCCCGCCCAGGACATGGGCGGAGATGCTCGCCAAGGCCGAAGAGCTGGCCCGCGCGGGCAAACCGCACTACGTGGAGATCCAGGGCGCCCAGTACGAGGGACTGACGGTCTGGTTCAACACCCTCGTCACCAGCGCGGGCGGCTCGATCCTCACCCCCGACGCGCAGGCACCCGCGCTCGGGGCCCCCGCCGTCACCGCCGCCACGGTGATGCACGACCTGGCGACCTCCGCGGCCGCCGACCCCTCGCTGCCCAACCAGATGGAGGACCAGAACCGGCTCGCCATGGAGTCCGGCACGGCCGCCTTCGAAATCAACTACCCCTTCGTCTACCCCTCCATGAAGGCCAACCAGCCCAAGCTTTTCCCGCACTTCCGCTGGGCCCCGTACCCCGCCGTCACCCCCGACCGCCCCGCCAGCGTCACCATCGGCGGGATCGACCTCGCGGTGGGCGCCTACAGCCGGCACGCCGACCTCGCCTTCGAGGCCACCCTGTGCCTGCGCGACCGGGACAACCAGCTCACCAACGCCCTGAAGGGCGGCCTCCCGCCGTCCCTGCGCAGCCTCTACCAGGCGGCGGAACTCACCCAGAGCTACCCCTTCGCCGCCGACGTGCTCACCGCCCTCGACTCCGCGAGCGTCCGGCCGCAGACCCCGGCCTACCAGAACGTCTCCATCGCCATCTCGCACACCCTCTCCCCGCCCGCCGACATCCACCCGGACAAGGACGTGGCCGACCTCCGCGGGCAGATCCAGGACGCCCTCGGCTCGAAGGGGCTGATTCCGTGACACCACCCACCGGAGCCCGCGACGCGGCCGCCCCCGCCCCGGCCGTCCACACCCCGGCCGGGCGCTCCCGCGGCGCCCGCCAGGAACGCAGGCTCGGCCTGCTGCTCTGCGCGCCCGCGGTCATCGTGATGCTCGCTGTCACCGCCTACCCCATCGGCTACGCCCTCTACCTCTCGCTCCAGCGCTACGACCTGCGCTTCCCCGAACAGGCGCACTGGGTCGGGCTCGCCAACTACGGCGCCGTGCTGACCTCGAACTTCTGGTGGCAGGCGCTCGGCGTCACCGTGCTGATCACCGCGGTGTCGGTCGCCGTCGAACTGGTCCTCGGACTGGCACTCGCCCTGGTGATGCACCGCGCCGTCTTCGGACGCGGCACCGTCCGCACCGCGGTCCTGGTGCCGTACGGGATCGTCACCGTCGTCGCCGCCTACTCCTGGCAGTACGCCTGGACACCCGGCACCGGCTACCTGGCCGCCCTGCTGCCCGAGGGCAGCGCCCCGCTGACCGAACAGTGGCCCGCCATCGGCCTGATCATCCTCGCCGAGGTGTGGAAGACCACCCCGTTCATGGCCCTGCTCCTGCTCGCGGGGCTCGCCCTGGTGCCCGACGAGACCGTCCGGGCGGCCATGGTGGACGGCGCGACCTTCGGACAACGGCTGCGCCTGGTCATCCTGCCGCTGATGAAACCGGCCATCCTGGTCGCCCTGCTCTTCCGCACCCTGGACGCCTTCCGGATCTTCGACAACATCTACGTCCTCACCGGCGGCTCCAACGGCACCGGATCGGTCTCGATCCTCGGCTACGACAACCTCTTCACCGCGCTCAACCTCGGCATCGGCTCGGCGATCTCCGTCCTCATCTTCGGCTGCGTCGCGCTCATCGCCCTGGTCTTCGTCAAACTGTTCGGCGCGGCCACGCCGGGCGCCGAACCGGAGCACCGATGAGCACCCGCCACACCCGCGCGCTGACCGGCTGGGGCATCGCCAACCTGGTCGTCGTCCTCTACGCGCTCTTCCCGGTCTGGTGGATCGTCGCCCTCTCCTTCAAGGACCCCAGCACCCTCTCCGACGGCGACTTCGTGCCGCGCACCTGGACCTGGACCAACTACCGCGGCATCTTCCAGACCTCGGAGTTCACCCGGGCCCTGGTGAACTCGATCGGGATCGCGGTGATCGCCACCACCATCGCCGTCGTCCTCGGCACCATGGCGGCCTACGCGGTGGCCCGGCTGCGCTTCCCCGGCAAGCGGCTGCTGATCGGGGTGTCCCTGCTGATCGCGATGTTCCCGCCGATCTCGCTGGTCTCACCGCTGTTCAACATCGAACGGGCGCTCGGCCTCTTCGACACCTGGGCCGGACTGATCATCCCCTACATGACCTTCTCGCTGCCGCTGGCGATCTACACACTGTCGGCGTTCTTCCGGGAGATCCCCTGGGACCTGGAGAAAGCCGCCAAGGTCGACGGCGCCACACCCTGGCAGGCGTTCCGGCTGGTCATCGCCCCGCTGGCGGCACCCGGCGTGTTCACCACCGGCATCCTCGTCTTCATCTTCTGCTGGAACGACTTCCTGTTCGCCATCTCGCTGACCTCCACCACCTCGGCCCGGACCGTACCGGCCGCCATCGCCTTCTTCACCGGGAGCTCCCAGTTCGAGCAGCCGACCGGCTCGATCGCGGCCGCCGCCGTGATCATCACGATCCCGATCGTGGTCTTCGTGCTGCTGTTCCAACGCCGCATCGTCGCCGGGCTCACCGCCGGCGCAGTCAAAGGTTGAGACCGCCCCACCCGGCGGACCAGGAACAGGAAGGCGAACCGTGGCCGAGATCGTCCTCGACGGCATCACCAAGCGCTACCCCGACGGCGCCCTCGCCGTCCACGACGTCAACCTCACCATCGCCGACGGCGAATTCGTCATCCTGGTGGGCCCGTCCGGCTGCGGCAAATCCACCACGCTCAACATGATCGCCGGCCTGGAGGACATCACCGAAGGCACCCTGCGCATCGCCGGACAGGTCGTCAACGACCGCGCGCCCAAGGACCGCGACATCGCGATGGTCTTCCAGAGCTACGCGCTCTACCCGCACATGAGCGTGCGCGACAACATGGGCTTCGCGCTGCGCCTCGCCAAGGTCGACAAGGCGACCATCGGCGCCAAGGTCGAAGAGGCCGCCCGCATCCTCGACCTCACCCAGCACCTCGACCGCAAGCCCGCCAACCTCTCCGGCGGACAGCGCCAGCGGGTCGCCATGGGACGGGCGATCGTCCGCGACCCCAAGGTCTTCCTGATGGACGAGCCGCTGTCCAACCTCGACGCCAAACTCCGGGTCCAGATGCGCACCCAGATCGCCGCGCTCCAGCGCCGCCTGGGCACCACCACCGTCTACGTCACCCACGACCAGGTGGAGGCCATGACGCTCGGCGACCGGGTCGTCGTCATGCGCGCCGGCGTCGTCCAGCAGGTCGGCTCGCCGCAACACCTGTACGACGAGCCGGTCAACCTCTTCGTCGCCGGGTTCATCGGCTCGCCCGGCATGAACTTCCTCGGCGCCGCGCTGGAGGAGAACGCGCTGCGCACCTCACTCGGCGCGCTGCCGCTGGACGACCGCACCCGGCGCGCCCTCGAGCACGCGGACGCCCCGCGCGAACTGATCGTCGGCATCCGCCCCGAGGACTTCGAGGACGCCTCCCTGACCGAGCACACCGGGGTCGGGTACGCCGGGGTCGGGCACACCGGCGGGGTCACCTGCACCGTCGCCGTCGAGGTCAGGGAGTCCGTGGGCTCGGACGTCTACGTCCACTTCGCCGAGGAGGGCGGGCCGGCGCCGACGGACGAACTCGCCGAACTCGCCGCGGACTCGGGCCGGGCCGACACCGGCATGCAGGAGCACCGCGTCGTCGCACGGCTGAACACCGCCACCCGCGCCACCGAGGGCAGCCCGCTGGAACTGTGGGTCGACACCGCGCGGATCCACGTCTTCGACCCCCGAAGCGGGGCCAACCTGACCCACCCGGAACGCCTGCCGGACTAGCGCGGGGGCGGGGGCAGGGGCTACGGCGTGCCGCCCTGTTGGCGGCTCATCCAGTCCTCGATGGCCTCTTCGGTCCGGGCGAGCTTGTCGGTCGGGCTGAACTGCAGCAGTTCGGTGCCGGCGTCGACGTACGGCCGGTGGCCCGGCGGCTGGTAGAAGGTGTCGCCGGCCTCGTACACCTCCTCCTGGTCGCCGAAGACGTAGCGCATGCGGCCGGCGATGACGTAGCCCCAGTGCGGGCACTGGCACGACCCGTCGGGCAGCGCCTGCAGCGGCCCGTCGAGGTCGGCGTCGGCGGCGAAGGAGACGAATTCGACGGTGTAGCCGTCCATCTCCGCCCGGCGGTCGGTCACCGGTCCGAACTCCTGGACCTGTGGCGCGGATTGCTTGGAAACCTTCGGCATTGCTACGGCTCCTCTCGGTGACGCCCCCCGAGACTTCCCGTCGTGTCGAGTCGACCACCCCGGACGGCCGGGCGCATCCGGAGGCGGACGCCCCAGCGCGCGCTGCCGGTCCGGAGGACACCCGGGTCGGCGACGCGCGCGGGGGTGGTGAGGGCCGGTGGTGTCAGAGGGTCGCCGCCGGGGTGGCAGACGGGCGACGGGCCATCGCCTCGGAGGCCTTGGCCGTGGCGTACAAGGAGATGGCCAGGGCGACGACCAGGGCGGCGCCGGCGGCGAAGACACTGCCGGAGGAGACGGCCTTGGCGCTGCCGGCCTCGGTGCGGGCGGACCCGGCGAGGAACGGCACGACCACCAGGACCGCGACCCCGAGGGCGGCCTCGCCCCAGACGACCAGGGGGAAGTGGCGCAGCGTGAGGTGGCGCAGGGAGGCGGTGTCGTCGGCGCGGCGGGCCCGGGCGATGCGCGGCATCAGCCAGAACTGGTTGACGGCACCGGCGGCGACCAGGCCGAGGACGAGGACAACCTTGACGAGCAGGGCGAGGCCGTAGCCGGTGGTCCACAGCTGGGAGACCGAGCCGACGTGCTTCCAGCTGAGCCACAGGCCGGAGACGAGGACGGCGCCGACGCAGACCATGGCGACGAGGCCGAAGCGGCGCCACAGGTCGGCCCACAGCAGGCCGGCGCCGTCGCCGAGGCGGCCGCGGGTGCCGGCGAGGGCGACGAGCAGGGCGAGGCCGCCGAGCCAGACGGTGCCGGAGACGATGTGGACCTGGTCGAGGGCCAGGTCGAGCCAGCGGTCGAGGTCGGCGGGCGAGGTGGTCGGGACGGCGGCGACCAGGGTGACGGCGAGCGCGGCCGGCAGGACGGCGAAGGCGATGCGGTCGGTGTGCCGGCGGGCGGCCGGGACGAACAGGGCGATCAGCGCGGCGGCCGTGGCCAGGAGGACGAGGTTCTGGACCAGGTAGACGGTGCCCTGGGCGACCCAGGCGTCCTTGGCGGCGGGGGCCTGGAGGAAGTCCCGGATCCGGCCGGGGGCCAGGGCGTCGCCGAAGGGCGTGCCCTTGCCGGAGCGGGCGACGCGGGCGGCGAGCTGGAAGTAGCCGGCGAGCAGCAGCACCACGCCCGCCCCGGCGAGGCAGGCCGCCGATCCGGACCTCAGGACCGCGGCGTCGTCGCTGTTCCCGCTGCGCTCAGCCGTCCTGAGGGCGGGGCGGACGGTGGTGGCGTACGTGACGGTGGTGCCGATGGCTCCGCTGAGGCCGATGAAGTAGCCGGTCTTGGTGAGGACCCGCCAGAGCTGGGGCGTGGCGTATCCGGCCGTGTTCGCGGCCGACAGCAGACTGTTCATGAGGGAAGGCTAACCTTTCTAAGGATAGCCTTCCCTCATTCCGGGCCCTTGGTTGTTCTACCGTCATCAACCTGTGACTCGCGGTCGGGTCGGACGGCCACGAGCAGGACGAGGGCGCCCGCCTGGACGACCGTCACCGCCGCGATCAGGGCCGGCACGGACACCTCGTACAACGCGCCGGTCAGGGCGCCCGCCGCCAGGGTCGCGGCGCCGACGACGGCGGCGAAGACGCCGTAGGCGGTGGCCCGGCGGGCGGCGGGCACGAGGTCGGCGACAGTGGCGCGCAGCGTCGACTCCTGAACTCCCATCACCGCTCCCCACAGCAGGACGCCCGCGACCACGGCGGCCCGCGTGCCGCTGAAGGCGAGCGCGGTCATCGCGGCGACCAGCACCGGCAGCACCGCGAGGACGCGCGGCCCGACCCGGTCGTACAGCCAGCCGGTGGCCAGCGCGACGACGGCGTCGGCGAGCATCGCCGCCGCGTACAGCACCGGCACCAACGACACGGACACCAGGTGGCGCTGGACCAGGTGGAAGGAGACCACGCCGAAGGTGGCGAAGCCGGCGGTCGTCGCCGCGGTGAAGGCCGCGTACACCCAGAACGCACGTGGCAGCCGCGGCGGTTCGGCCTCTTCGCCGCCGTCGCTGTTGCCGCCGGAGGGGTGGGCGGGCGTGGAGGCGGGCTCGTAGCGGGCGGGTTCGGGCACGCGGGCGCGCAGCCACACCAGCAGGGCGAGCGCCGCGACGCCCGGCACGGCGAGGACGCCCAGCGCGGGCGCGTAGCTACCGGTCACGGCCAGGACCCCGGCCACGGTGAGCGGGCCGATCACCGCGCCGAACTGGTCGAGCGCCTCGTGCACCGCGAACCCCCGGCCCCGGCCGGTGGCGGCGGTGGCGTGCGAGAGCAGGGTGTCCTTGGCCGGGGACCGGACGGCCTTGCCGACCCGCTCCGCCACCACCAGCACGCACGCGGCCGTGAGCGTCCCGGCCACGCCCAGCAGCGGCACCGCGGCGACGGTCAGCGCGTACCCGGCGATGGTCAGCGCCCAGAACCGGCCGGTGCGGTCCGCCAGCGGCCCGGACACCAGCCGCAGGCCGAACGCCGCGGCCTCCCCGGCTCCGGTGACCACGCCGACCACCAGCGCGGAAGCGCCGAGGGAGGCGAGCAGCGGCCCGGTGACGGACCGGGCGCCCTCGTAGACGAAGTCGGCGAGCAGGCTCACGATCCCGAACCACACGACGAACCGCCACGGTCGCATACCCGTCGACCGCTCCGCCGGGGTGGGCCGGTTCATCCCCACACCCTATCGGCTGCGCGGGCCGGTCGAGGTGCGCGCGGGCGGGAGCGGGAGTTGGCTGGAAGCACCGGGGGTTGGGAACCGCGACGAGAGCAGGGACGAGAGCAAGGGAGCGGTGACATGGCTGTGGTGATGTCGATGCGGTGGGCCGAGGCCACGCCCGAGCAGTACGACACGGTGCGTGACGAAGTCCGCTGGGAGGAGGTCGAGCCGGCCGGTGGGCAGCTGCACGTCGCCTGGTTCGACGCGCAGGGCCTGCACGTGACCGATGTGTGGGAGTCCCAGCAGGCGTTCGAGACGTTCTTCGCCGAACGGTTGGCACCCGCGATCGAGAAGGCCGGCATCCCCGGTGAGCCCGAGACGGTGTTCAGCCCGCTGCATCGGCGCTTCGTCGCCCCGGGCGTCAGCGGCGCCGCGTAGCCGGAAACCGCGGGTGCTCCCCGCGAGCACCCGCGCGCCCCCGCCGGGCCTGGACGCCCGGGCGAGGGCCGCGGGTCGTCACTGCGCGCGGACGATGACCACCGGGCAGGCGGCGTGCTGCGCGCAGCGCGTGCTGACCGAGCCGAGCAGGGCCCGGGTGAAGCCGCCGCGGCCGTGGCTTCCGACCACCAGGACCTCGGCGCCCTTCGACGCGTCCAGCAGGACGTCCGAGGGGTCGCCCAGCACCATCGTCGGCCGAACCTCCACCGGGCGGTCCGTGCCGAGCACCGTGCGGAGTTCCTCGGCGAACCGCCGCCCGGCGAGGTCCCGGTCGAAGGACATGTCGACCACCGGCGCCGACCAGCCGACGTGGCTCGGCGGCTCCCACGCGCCCACCGCCTCCACGACCCCGCCGATCAGCGTGGCGTGCCGGACCGCCCAGCGCAGCGCGGCGTGCGACGACGGCGAGCCGTCGACGCCGACCACGACGCGGGGAGCGGAGTCGTTCGCGTCCATGTCTACCGTCCTGTCGGTCGTCGCCCCTTCCACCACGGTGCGGGCCACCCGATGCCGCCGCCAGTACGGTCCGGCACCCGGGTGACGGCGGCGGCACCCCGGTCGTCGGCCGACCGCTCAGCCGGCCAGGCCCGGCAGCACCTCGGCGCCCGGCAGCCGGGCCAGCGCCCACCCGGGGAGGATCAGCTTGCCCCGGCGCCGACCGCTGCCGACCAGGACGTACGGCGCGGCGGCCACGGCCTCGTCGATGAGCAGTGGCCAGGCGCCGGGCAGGCCGACGGGGGTGATGCCGCCGTACTCCATGCCGGTCAGCTCGACCGCGGTGTCCACCGGGGCGAAGGACGCCTTCCGCGCCCCCAGGTGGGTACGGACCGCCCGGTTCACGTCCACCCGGGTCGTGGCCAGGGCGAGGCACGCGGCGTGCGTGACCTCGCCGGCGCGCTTGGCGGCGACCACCACGCAGTTCGCGGAGAGCTCCGGCGGCGTGTCGTAGGCCGCGCAGAACACCGCGGTGTCCGCCTTCTCGGGGTCGGTGTCCACGTAGAGCACGGCCGCGGCCGCGTCCCTGGCGTCCCAGTTCTTCAGGGCGTCGGCCACGGGGGCGGCCAGGTCGTCGCGAACCTCCAGGGCGGCGAAGGCCGTTGGGAAGTTTCCGAAGGGCGGGGATGCGGACTCGCTCATGGGACGGACTGTAGCGCGGTCCCTCACCCCGCCCGGCTACCCCCAGTACCCCGTGTGCACCGCGGCGGCCTCCTCGGGCAGGTGCGGCCCCGAGACCTCCACGGTGTTGCCGCCGGCCGCGAAGACCTGTCGGCACGGCAGGTCGAGCACCGGCTCCTCCGGGTCGACCCCCGCGATGGCGTTCAGCTCGGTGGCGGAGAGCGCGTAGACGACCCGCCGGATGCCGCTCCAGTAGATCGCGCCGGCACACATCGCGCACGGCTCGGTGCTGCTGTACAGGGTGGCCCGGGTCAGCTGTGTCGGGGCCAGGGTGCGGGACGCCTGCCGCACCAGGTTGGTCTCCGCGTGGGCGGTGACGTCGCGGTCCGACAGCACCGAGTTCTCGGCGCTGAGCAGGACGTTCCCGTCGGAGTCGGTCAGCAGCGCGCCGAAGGGGTGATTGCCGTGCGCTCGCGCGCTGTGGGCGAGTTCGAGGGCGGCGAGCAGGTGGTCGCGGTCGGCCATGGCGTACTCCTCAGGGTGGGCCGGGTGGTGGGGTCGAACGTACGACGTCAGTCTCCGGACGAAAGGGCTCCGACGCCGGGCGTGTGGGTGACAGGATGCCCGGGTGAACGAGATCATGCGTGCCGCCGAGCGCCTGCTCGCCACCCGGCTGTCCGATCCCGCCGACCTGGGCGGGAGCAGCCGCACCAGTGTGCTGCGCTGTCGGACGGCCGACGGACGGAGCGTCGTCGTCAAGGCCTACACCGGCGGACCGGACGCCCTGCGCGGTTTCACGGCGGAGGCCGCCGGGCTCTCGCTCGGCCTGGCCGGCCCGCCGGTGCTCGGGGTGGACCCGGAGGTGCCGCTGCTGGTCCTGGCCGACCTCGGCGACGCGCCGACGCTCGCGGACGTGCTGCTCGGGGACGACCCGAAGGCCGCCGAGGACGGGCTGCTGGCCTGGGCGGTCGGGCTCGGCCGACTGGCGGCACGGTCGGTGGACCGGCGCGCCGACCTCACCCGGCTGTGGGCGCGGTACGACATCGGCCTGCCGACCTGGGCGGACGAGCCGTGGATCGCCCGCAACGCCGCCGACCTCCCCGGCGTGCTCGAAGCGGCCGGTGTCGCCGTGCCGGGCGGCCTGGTCGAGGAGCTCGCGCGGATCGGGACGGCGGTCGGCCAGGAGTACCCGGCGTTCTCCCCGGGCGACACCTGCCCGGACAACAACCTGCTCACCCCGGACGGTCTGCGGCTGCTCGACTTCGAGGTCGCCTGCTACCAGTCGGTGTTCCTGACCGCGGCGTACTGCCGGATGCCGTTCGCCACCTGCTGGTGCGTCTTCGCCCTGCCGGCCGGGATCGCCCGGCGGATCGAGGCGGCGTACCGGGCCGAGGTCGTCCCGGTGTATCCGGCGCTGGCGGAGGACGCGGTGTGGGAGGCAGGGATGGCGCGAGCGGTGGCCGTGTGGACGGCGAACGCGACCCTGCGCCTGCTGCCGCGCACCGCCGAGGACGGCCCGATGCACCGCACCCGGCGGCCGGTGGCGACCAGGCGCCAGGTGCTCAGGCACCGCTGGGAGACGGCGGCGCGGCTCGAAGGGTTCCCCGCGTTCACGGAGACGATGCGGCGACTGCTGCGGGAGGTCGCCGACGGCTGGCAGGTGGAGCCGCTGCCGGGCTACCCGTGTTTCGCGCATGAGGGTGGCGCCCGCGACTCCTGACGGGGCGCTTCCGGCGGCGGCCGGGTCAGCCGTACGGGACGACGGCGACCGGGCAGTGGACATGGTGGATCGCGGCGTGCGCGACCGGGCCGAGGTGGTGGTGGAGGCGCGGCATCCTGTGGCTTCTGCGGCCGACGACGAGCAGCCGGGCCGTCGCCGCGGCGTCCACGAGTTCGACGGTGGGCTTGCCCCGGACCAGGTCGGCCCTCACGGCCACCTCGGGGTGCCGGGCCCGCCAGGACTCCAGGGCCTCCGCGAGATCGGCCCGCTCGTCGGCGGACACCTCGCCCTCCAGCCCGCCGATGGCGCCGTAGGACATGTGCTCGCTGCCGGCCGGCGGGGCCCAGACGTGGACCACGCGCAGCGGCGCCGAGCGGAGCGCGGCGGCCTCGAAGGCGAACGCCAGCACCGGGTCCGCCGGATGCGCCAGGTCGAGGCCGACCGTCACCGCGCCGTCCGCCTCCTCCTCGCCCGCCCGGACGAGCACCACCGGGCAGGCGGCCCGGCGCAGCACCTCCTGGCTGACCGAGCCGACCAGGAAACCGCGGACGGTGCCCAGCCCGCGTGAGCCCAGGACGAGCACGGCGGCGCTCTGCGCGGCGGCCTCCAGTGCCTCGGCGGGCTCGGCGGACACGGACGAGGAGGAGACCGTCAGCCCGGGGGCGAGGGCGCGCAGGGCGGCCTCGCGGGCGGCGAGTCGCAACAGGGTGTGCCGGTAGCTCTGGTCGCTGCCGACCACGTCCCGCTTCGGCCAGGGCCAGGCGTGGAGGAGTTCGAGCCGGAGGCCGCGGCGCCGCGCCTCCCGGGCGGCCCATTCGGTGGCGGCCAGGCTCTCGGGCGAGTCGTCGAAGCCGGCGACCACGGATCCGGTCATGGCGTCCTCCTCGGTTCCCATGCTCGATCGGGGCGGTGCCCGGCCGCCTCGGGTGCGGCCCCAGTATCGGCAGTGGGCGCGCCCGGCGCCTCCCGGGGAGGCGGCGCCGAGCGCCTCGTGCCCGCTGACCACGGGAAACGCCCCTCGGGTGACTGGATATCCTGATCACATGAGCGACAACCTTCCCCCTTGCCCGCAGTGCGCCGGCGAGTACACGTATGAGATGAACGCCCTCATGGTCTGCCCGGAGTGCGGCCACGAGTGGGCGCCCGCCGACGCCGGCGAGGCCGCCTCCGCCGGGGCCGGCTCCGTCGGGGCCGGCGAGCGGGTGGTCAAGGACGCGGTCGGCAATGTGCTGAGCGACGGCGACACCGTGACCGTCATCAAGGCCCTGAAGGTCAAGGGCAGCGCCTCCGGCATCAAGGCCGGCACCAAGGTTCGCAACATCCGCCTGGTCGACGGCGTCGACGGCCACGACATCGACTGCCGGGTCGAGGGTTTCGGGGCGATGCAGCTCAAGTCCAGCGTGGTCAAGAAGGCCTGACCCGCCCCGCCTTGACCTGCCCCGCCTGTTCGACCTGCCCTGTCCCGACCCGCCCTGTCCCGCTCGGCCGTGCCGGGCTCGTCAGGTGCGGATCCGGCGGAAGGCGACCACCAGGATGACGGCGGTGAGCGCCAGCAGGATGCCGGCCTCGACGAGCTGGATCGGTACGAGGTGGCCGACCGGGTGGTACCGCAGCCAGGAGCCGGTGGCTCCGTCGCACGTGGTGTACCGGCACGCGTCGTCGCCGACGCGGCTGCCGTCGGCCAGGACGGCGCCGCGGTCGATCAGCCACGCGTTGGTGGGCTGCGCGATGTACGGGTGCGCGGGGCTCAGCGGGACCACTTCGTCCACGATCGGATGGAAGTACGGGCGGGCCCAGCGGATCAGGCCGTGGGCGGCCGCGACCAGTGCGCCGGTGAGGAACATCGCGGGCAGTGTCCGGCGCACCAGCCGGCCGACGAGGACGCCCAGTGCCAGCGCGAACAGTGACCAGGCGACCGGCGCGACCCCGAGCGCCGGATAGGTGAAGAACTGGAACGGCGGATCGAAGGCGGCCGGCCCGTGCACGATGTCCGTCCACCACACCCAGGTCATCAGGACGGCGAGCGTGCCGCTGAAGGCCAGCACGGCGAGACCGGGCACCGCGAGGCGGGCGGCCAGCCAGCGCATCGGGCTGACGGACTGCGCGCGGACCAGCCGGATCGTGCCGCGCTCGTACTCCTGGGCCAGCAGTGGCGCGCCGACGAAGACGCCGATGAGCAGCGGGACGGCGGTCACCGCGGGCTGGAGGACCTGGGTGTACCAGAAGGTCGGCCGGTCGATCGGCGAGAGCAAGTTCCAGCACCGGGCGCCGGACCAGCTCTCGGGGCTGTAGCAGCCGGTCCGCCGCAGTACGCCCACGATGTGGCTGCTGACGAGGTGGATCCAGAGGAGGTCGGCCCCCACCAGGACCAGCAGGGCGGCCAATGCCCACAGCAGGGCGCGGTTCTGACGGATCGACAGCCAGAGAAGTCCGCGCAGTCGAGGGGTGGCGGGGCGGCGGCCCACGGGCGCGGTGGCGCGGTCGGGCAGGACGTTCGTACTCATGCGGCGGCCTTCTCGTTCCGGTGCTGGTCGTTCGCCGGGGTGGTGTCCGGTCGCGGATCGGCCGGTGCGCGCAGATAGCCGAGCAGCAGGTCCTCCAGGCTCGGCCGCTCGCTCTCCCACGGGCCGTCGAGCGGTTCCCCGGTGCGTACCAGCGCGGTGGCCCGGCGGCCGCCGACGCGTTGCTCGACCACCAGATCGGCCGGGAGGTCGGCGGCCTCGGCGGGCCCGGTGAGCAGCTGGTGGCCGTCCAGGACATCGTCCAGGTCGCCGGCCAGCCGGATCCCTCCGCGCTGGACGAGCAGCAGGTGGTCGATGACGCCGTCCAGCTCGGGGAGGATGTGCGAGGAGACCACGATGGTGGTGCCGCGTTCGGCGGCGGCCGACATCAGGGTGCCCATGAGCTGGTGCCGGGCGAGCGGGTCGAGGTCGGCCATCGGCTCGTCGAGCAGCAGCAGGTCGGGGACCCTGCCGAGGGCGAGCGCCAGGGAGACCCGGGTGCGCTGGCCGCCGGAGAGCGAGCCGATCCGCGCCTTGGGTCGCAACTCGCCCTGGTCGACGATGCGTTGGGCAGTCTCGTGGTCCCATGCCGGGTTGAGCTCGCGGCCCATCCGTAGCGTCTCGGCGACGGTCAGGCCCGGGTAGAGCGGCTTGTCCTGCGCCACGTACGCGACCCGGGCGCGCTCGTCCGGGGTGCCGGACGGTTTGCCGAACACGCGCAACTCACCTTCATTGGCGGAGAGTTGGCGGGCGGCGAGGGAGAGCAGGGTGCTCTTGCCCGCGCCGTTGGGGCCCACCACGCCGCAGATCCGCCCGGCCGGGACGGTGAAGTCGCAGTCGCGCAGGGCCCAGTCGCCCCGGAATCGCCTGCCGAGGCCGGCGGCCTCCAGCGCGGGCGTCATGATTGTCGGGTCTTCCACCCGGTCCCCCCACTGTTCTCAGTTCGGTGTTTCCGGGGAGACCCCGGTGTCGAAACGCTGCTCCAGGACGGAGGCCATCAGCGCGGAGATGTCCTCGCGCTCCAGCCCGGCCTCCCGGGCCCGGTCCACCCAGCCGACCAGGTCCGCGCGCAGCGGACCGTCGGCCGCCGCCTCCGGCCGGGCGAGCGAGCGCCGGACGAAGGTGCCGAGCCCCGGGCGGGGCTCGACCAGCCCCTCGCGCTCGAGTTCGCGGTAGGCCTTCAGCACGGTGTTGGGGTTGATCGCGGTCAGCTCCACCACCTCACGGGCGGTCGGCAGCTTGTCTCCGGGCTGCAGCAGTCCGAGCCGCAGAGCCTGCTTGGTCTGCTGCACGATCTGCTGGTACGTGGAGACGCCGCTGCGCCGCTCGATGCGGTACTCGATCACCGGCGTTCCGGCCTTTCACTAGTTCAATAGTGGAATGGTGGCCCACTGCGGCGCGATGGTCAAGACGGACCGAGGGCGGGGGCGGGAGGAGCGGCCCGGTCAGGGGCGTTTGAGCAGGAGCAGCCCGTCCTGCTCGACCAGCCGCCGGTAGCCGAAACCCTGGTACACCGTCAGCATGCGGGTGGTGTCGGCGATGGCGCACGGGGCCTGGACACTCGGGTCGCGCAGGTCGACGGCCACCCACTCCGGCCCCGGCCACACCGGCTCCCGGCACACCAGGGTGACCTCCGCCCGGCTGGTGAGCTGGGCCGCCAGCCGGTTGGAGGCGGCCACCGTGGCGTCGTCCGGTATCAGCCGGAGCATCGCCCGGGTCTCGGTGAGCCGGGGCGAAGTGCGCCAGGCCTCCGGCATCACCACCTCGTGCAGCGGGTAGAGCGGCAGCGTCACGGCCGTCACCAGGGCGCTGACGGTGAGTGCGCGCCGGGCGCGGCGGGGGAGCGGTCCGGGTCGGGCGGTCCGGGCCGGTGGGTCGGTCAGGGTGGTCAGGGTCGGTGGGTCGGCCGGGCGCGGGCCGCCGCAGCGGCGCACGGCGTCGACCAGGGCGGCGAGCGCGATCGGCATCAGCACCGCGCTGTAGTGGTAACTGACGCCCCAGTAGTGCGGGTTGGCCGAGAAGAGCCGCCAGGCCAGGGTGGGCACGCAGAGCAGGAAGAGCGGCGAGCGCAGGCCGAGGAAGCCGGCCGTGGCGGCGAGCAGGAACAACAGCAGCCATTTGACCGGCGGCCACCCGAGCCGCAACGGCAGGGCCCAGACCGAGGGCTGTCCGCCGCCGCCCAACTGCTGCCAGTAGTCGAAGCCCCCGCTCGGGTTGAACGCGGGCAGCACCACGAGCACGGTCAGCGCGGTCGTGGCGACGCCGACGGCGGCCAGGGCGAGCCCCGGCAGCGGAGAGCGCCGGGCCTGCCGGGCCTGCCAGGCGATCAGCAGGCCGACGGCGGCCACCGTCAGCCCCAGGTCCTCCTTGACCAGCAGCAGCGGCAGCGACCAGAGCGCGGCGGCGAGCGGGCGGCGCCGGCCGAGCGCGGTGGCGGCGAAGGCGAGCAGCGGGACGGCGAACGCGATCTCGTGGAAGTCGTCGGCCGCCGCCCTGACGATCCCCCAGGAGGCCCCGGTGGCGCAGCCGACGAGCAGTGCCACCCGCGGCCCGGCCACCTCGTGGGCCCAGCGGGTGAGCGGAACGACGGCCAGCGCCATGAGTAGCGCCTGGGCGACCACGAGGGTGAGCGGGGTCGGGAAGGCCCGGTACGCGGGGGCGAGGACGGCGATCAGCGGGTGGAAGTGGTCCCCGAGCAGGTGGAAGCCGGGCCCCTTGAGCGGCACGATCGGCGGCCGGAGGTGCGCGTACGCCCGGACGGCCTGTTCGAAGATGCCCAGGTCGTAGGCCTTGGTGAGGCCGCGCCGGTGCCGGTTGACGGCGACGCAGGCGTAGAGCGCGGCGAAGCCCGCCGCCAGGCCCCAGGCCAGTGCGGCAGGGCGGCGGGCGAGCCGGGCGGCCCGTCGGAGCGGGGCCGCGGGCGGGAGGGGGCGGGGCGGGCTGTGCGGGGAGAGGGCCAGGGGCATCGACAAAGAACCCTTTCACTATTCGATTAGTGAAAGGGTGATGGAAGGTCTGAGCGGGCGTCAAGATCGGGTCGCCGGTGCGGGTCGGTGTTCGGGTTGGTGTTCGGGTCGGAGTGTGAGGCAGGTGTGCGTCACTGTCTTGACTGGTGATGTGGGTGGCTGCCATCATTTCATCACCGCCTCAACCGGTGACGAGAAACGTGTCTCGACCCCGGCCCCGGCCCCGGCCTGGCCCCGGTCAGACGGCGGACGGATACCTTTCGACCCAGATGGGGAGCGCACCATGGCAGTCAGCTACACCGCCGTCGTCAACGTCGACGGAGAGGGCCGCAACGGCGGTCGCGTCCGGTCCTCCGACGGCCTGCTGGAGACCGGCCTCGCCCTCCCGAAGGAGCTGGGCGGCGCCGGCACCGCGACCAACCCGGAGCAGCTCCTGGCCGCCGGCTGGGCCGCGTGCTTCCTCGGCGCCCTGCGCCGCGCCGCCTCCCTCCGCAGGATCCGGCTGACCAGCACCACCATCACCGCCGAGATCACGCTCACCCACGGCGACGACGACGAGTTCTCGCTCTCTGCGGTCCTCACCCCGGTGCTCGGCGGCGTGGACCAGGCCACCGCCGAGGAGCTCGCCCGCGCCGCCCACCAGATCTGCCCGTACTCCAAGGCCACGCGCGACAACATCCCCGTCACCATCAACGCCGCCGCCGCCTGATCCCCCCAAGACGGCGGGTCCCGTGCGGAACCCCCGCCGCACGGGACCCGCTCCCACCGTCACACCGTCACGCAGCACCGCCGTCACACCGAACCGCCGACCGGAGAGCGAGGGCCGGAGATGGCCGCCACGACACACACGTATCAACGGGCGGCCGCGCACCGTCGTCACGCCCCTGACCGGTGTTCCACGGGCCCTGCGGAGCGGCGCAGCCGGAGCCGGGGCCCGGAGCGTTCAGGGGAGCGGCCTTGGCCGGACGGCGCGCAGGTGTGGAACTGGGCGGAAACCGTGGTGTCGTCGGGGTACGGTCCCGGAGCGTGGTACTTCGTGTGACGCGGCGCGTGTGACCTGCCGCAGGTGAGGGTGGTGGCGCCGGCGGGCCGGTGGGTCAGTCGGTAACGCCCGGCGTCACGAGGGTGTACAGGACGGTGCGCTCCTGCTTGTGGCGCCGGACGCGCCCCTTGGCCACGAGGGATTCCAGGGTGTTCCGTACCACCTGAGGCGTCGGGTTGCGCTTCGGGTACGTCGCCATGAGCTCCTCGCGCAACTCCTTCGCGGGGCAGGGCTCGTCGTGGTGACCCAGCAGGTCCGCCAGGAGGTCACCGAGCAGAGGCCGGCGCGAGTTCTCCTTCGCGTCGGCCTTCGTCGCGTGCGCCGCCGGTCGCGCCTGCGCGGCGACGGGCTCGTCCTGGGTCTGTTCGGGCAGACGTGACGGGTCAGAGAAGCCCTCGTACCGCTCGGCGAGGGACAGGATGTCGACCAGGAGGGCTTCCTCCTGCTTCAACACCCTGATCGCTTCCTCCAGCTCCTGCTGTCGCCGGTGGTTCTTCTCCAGGTCCGATGCGACCTGTTCCACGTACCGGGACCGGAGTGTGGAGGCTGGTTGGCGGGTCACAACCGTTCACTTCCTCGAGATGGGTGGTGTTGCATGGTACCCATGCCGAGGGTGCCGGCGCGGTCGGGGCGGAACATGTCGGTGGGTGGGGTCAGCGCACACCCAGGGCCGGCGCGGTCTTCTTCCGGGCGCGGTAGGCGGCGGCCTTGATCTTGTTGCCGCAGGAATCCATGCCGCACCACTGGCGGCGCATGCCCCGGGAGCGGTCGATGTAGATCCGCGTGCACTCCGGGTTGCCGCACTCCTTCATCAAGGGGACGTCCGGGCCGCTGAGGAGTTCGACGGCGTGTCGCGCGACGGTGGCCAGGGCCTGCTCGGGCGTCGCCTCGTTGTGCCGCCCGGTCATGGTGAGTTGCGGCGTCACGGGGGCCTTGCGCGCGGCGCCGTTGAGCACGGCGAGGGCCTCGCGGTCGAACTCCTCCTCGGAGAGGCGGTTGGTGACGAGGCGGTAGACGGCCTCGCGCACGGTCTTCGCGTCCCGGACGTCCTGCTCGCCGCCGGGCGTGATGGTGTCCACGAGTCCGCAGTCCAGGTACCAGGCGTTCAGCCGCTCGGGCGTCACGAACATCTCGAACCGGGTCGAGCGCCGCGCGCGGAGGGTCGCCGCGAAGTCGAGGGCCGGGTGCCCGCACACGAAGACATGGTCAAGGTTCACATCACCATCCTGACAGGTGACTGTGAGGGGCGCAAGAACCGGGCAGGCGGGTGGGGGCCGTCTACGGACTGTGAGCGGTGGCGGGCCCGCCGAGCACGAAGCCTCGGACGCGGGCCACGCCACACACCGGCGGGTCACACCCCGGGGCCCCCGGTCTCCCGCAGCGCCCCGTCGGCCAGCCGCAGCCGGCGGTTCACCCCGATCTCGGTGAGGAACCGCTCGTCGTGGCTGACCACCAGGAAGGCGCCCTGATAGGCCTGGAGCGCGCTCTCCAACTGGCCGGCGCTGACCAGGTCGAGGTTGTTGGTCGGTTCGTCGAGCAGCAGCAGGTGGGGGGCCGGTTCGGCGCACAGCACACAGGCCAGGGTGGCGCGCAGCCGCTCGCCGCCGGAGAGCACCCGGACGGGCAGGTGCGCCCGGGCGCCGCGGAACAGGAAGCGGGCGAGCAGGTTCATCCGCTCCGTCTCGGGCCGCTCGGGCGCGAACGCGGCGAGGTTCTCCGCCACGGTGAGGTCCGGGTCCAGCAGGTCCAGCCGTTGCGAGAGGTAGGCGATCCGGCCGTCGCTGCGGGTGATCCGCCCGTCGTCCGGCGTGAGGTCGCCGGTGATCAGCCGCAGCAGGGTGGACTTCCCCGCGCCGTTGGGCCCGGTGAGCGCGATGCGCTCGGGGCCGCGGATGTTCAGGTCGACGCCGCCGTCGGCGAACACGGCCCGGCCGGCGTGCCGGACTTGCAGGCCCTCGCCGAGGAAGAGGTTGCGCCCGGCGGGCACCTGGGTGTCGGGCAGCTCCAGGGAGAGTCGCTGCTCCTCGCGCAGCGCGCGCCCGGCTTCGTCGAGCCGGGACTTGGCGTCGCTGACCCGGGCCGCGTGCAGTTGGCCGGACCGGCCCGCCGCCTCCTGGGCGCCGCGCTTCATGGTGCCCGCGAAGATGCGGGGCAGACCGGCGTTCTTGAGGTTGCGGGCGGCGTTGCTCGCGCGGCGCTCGGCGCGTTCGCGGGCCTGCTGCATCTCGCGCTTCTCCCGCTTCAGCTCCTGCTCGGCGTTGCGGACGTTCTTCTCGGCGACCTCCTGCTCGGCCCGCACGGCCTCCTCGTACTCGGTGAAGTCGCCTCCGTAGAACCGTAGTTCGCCGCCGTCGAGTTCGGCGATGCCCTGCATGCGGTCGAGCAGCGCGCGGTCGTGGCTGACCAGCAGCAGGCAGCCGCTGAAGTCCGTCAGCACGTCGTAGAGCTTGTGCCGGGCGTCGGCGTCGAGGTTGTTGGTCGGCTCGTCGAGCAGCAGGACGTCGGGGCGCTTGAGCAGTTGGGCGGCGAGGCCGAGGGAGATGATCTGGCCGCCGCTGAGCGTGCTCAGGCTGCGGTCGAGGGCGAGGTGGCCCAGGCCGAGCCGGTCGAGCTGGGCGCGGGTGCGCTCCTCGATGTCCCAGTCGTCGCCGATGGTGGTGAAGTGCCGTTCGTCGACGTCGCCGGACTCCACGGCGTCGATGGCCCGGACGACCTCGGCGATGTCGAGTACCTCGGCGACCGTGAGTTCTCCGGTCAGGGGGAGGCTCTGCCGGAGGTAGCCCAGGGTGCCGCCGACCGTCACCGAGCCGGTGGTGGGCGTGAGTTCGCCGGCGATCAGCTTGAGCAGGGTGCTCTTGCCGGAGCCGTTGGGGGCGACCAGGCCGGTCCGGCCGGCGGGCACGGTGAAGGACAGGTCGTGGAAGACCGGGGTGTCGTCCGGCCAGGCGAAGGAGAGGTTGGAGCAGACGATGGCGGCGTCGGACATGGAGGTGACCTCGAAGGAGACTGAGGGCAGGAGTGAGAGCTCTGCCCTGGGCAGACGCGGGGAAGGGGGTGCGACGAAACGGACCACTTCGGCTGCGGCGCCCCTGAAGCGCCGGCCGGTGGCCGTCAGATCCGGGTCTCACCCGGAGATGTCGTCGTCACCCGCCATGTCTGCCACTCCTCGATCACACGAACCTCAGGTCACATGCAGCGTAGCAGGTGTCGCTCGTAGGCAGCCGTCATTTCTCACCGGCCCAGCGGTGTCGGCTCGTTGACAGCCATGGAGGGCCATGTCAGCATCGTCACCAGTTGAGCCGGTGATGATGCTGGGACGGTTCGACGATGTTCACACGTGTGTATGTTCCCGCGACCACGGACGGCCTGGGTTTCCGGCCTCGTCGGCGCGGCCGCCACCTCGAAGGAGCGCACTGACCATGACGGGAAAACCGAAGCGGAGAGCCGAGGGCGCGCCGGTCGGGCGGCGTGCCGTGCTCGGCATGCTCGGCGCGGGCGCCGCGGGGCTCGCCGCGGCGCCGTACCTCCAACGCGGCTGGGAGCGGTTCCTGGCCGCCGCCTCGGAGCACGACGCGACGGGCCTGACCGGACTGCTGCCCAACCCGGGCGGCTTCCGCTACTACAGCGTCGTCGGTTCGGTGCCGCAGAAGGACGAGACCACCTACGAACTGCGGATCGACGGACTGGTGGACCGGCCGATGACCTACACGCTCGGCGACCTGCGCGCCCTGCCGCAGACCCGGGTCGTCCACGACGTGCTCTGCACGGACGGCTGGCGCGTGGACCGGACGCCCTTCGAGGGGGTGAAGCTGGCCGACCTCCTCGACGCCGCCGGAGTGCGCTCCCCGGGTGCGGCGGTCCGGTTCACCTGCTTCGACGGCGCCTACACCGAGAGCCTCACCCTGGAGCAGGCCCGCCGCGCGGACGTCCTGGTGGCGCTGACCATGCAGGACGCGCCCATCACCCACGCCCACGGCGGACCGGTCCGCCTCTACGTGGCGCCCATGTACTTCTACAAGTCGGCCAAGTGGCTGTCCGGCATCTCGGTCACCGACAAGGTCGTCCCCGGCTACTGGGAGGAGCGCGGCTATGCGGTCGACGGCTGGCTCGACGACGCGGACCGGCACGGCGAGGCGGCCTGACGCGACGCGGCGGACCGGCCCGGCGAGGCGGCCTCACCGCGTCGACCGGGTCCGCCGCTTCAGCACCGCCGAGCGGATGGTCCACCGGGCCACCGGCTGGCTGATGCTCGCCTGCCTGGCCTCCGCCGCCTGCCTGTACTTCGGGCCGCTGGCCCAACTCGTCGGCCGGCGCTACCTGATGGTCACGGTCCACGAGTGGTCGGGCATCCTGCTGCCGCTGCCCTTCCTGCTCGGGCTGCTCTCCGCCGAGTTCCGCGCGGACCTGCGCAGGCTCAACCGCTTCGCGCCGTACGACCGGGAGTGGCTGCGCGCCGCCCGCAGGCGCCGGACGGAACCCGGGGCGCGCCCGGCGGGCAAGTTCAACGCGGGGCAGAAGCTCTACGCGGGCTGGATCGCCGGCGCCGTGCTGGTGATGGCGTTCACCGGACTGCTGATGTGGTTCACGGGGCTGCTGCCGTCCATCTCCCGCACCAGCGCGATCTTCGTCCACGACGTCCTGGCCTGGGCGATCGCCATCGTGCTGATCGGGCATCTGCGCAAGGCGTTCCAGGACCCGGAGTCGAGGCGCGGCATGCGTACCGGGTACGTCCGCCGGTCCTGGGCCGAGCGGCACCACTCCCGGTGGCTGCCCCGGGACCGGTCGGACGCCTGAGCGTCACCGGACCCTCGTCGCCACCGGACCTGTCGTCACCACACCTCTACCGTCACCTGTTTGACCGGTGATATGTTTTCGACCAGCCCCCTGCTCATGTGCCGCGCACACGCTTTCTTCGCGGCCGGGCACACACCTACCTACCTACCTGGACGGGATACCCATGAAGAGATTCCTGATCGTGCTCGCGACCGGCGCCGCCCTGGCCGCGGCGAACCTGCCGATGGCGGCGGCGGAGGCCCGGAGCGGCTCCGTACCCGCCACGTTCTCCTGCTCGCCGGTGTCGGTGCGGGCCCCCGCCGGCACCACGGTGGAGTCCGTGACGGCGCTCCGCCAGGAGGGCGGCACCATCGACGGGACCGGGGTCGTGGGCGGCATGGTGACCGGCGTCCCCGCCTACTGCGAGGTGACCGTCACGATCACCCACCCCGGCGACAACGACCATGCCAAGGTGCGGACCTGGCTCCCCCTGACCGGCTGGAACGGCCGCTTCCAGGCCGTCGGCGGCAGCGCCTACGCGGCCGGGGACAACAACGTCGGACTGGGCGCCGCGGTCAAGAACGGGTACGCCGGGACCACCACCGATGCCGGGCTCGGCGACGCCGTCGACGTCAGCTGGGCGCTGAACGGCAAGGGGCAGGTCAACACCGCGCTGCTCGAGAACCTCGCCTCCCGGTCCCAGCACGAGGCGGCGATCGTCGGCAAGGAGGTCGTCGCCGCCGCGTACGGCCGGGGCGCCGCCTACTCCTACTTCAACGGGTGCTCCACCGGCGGACGCCAGGGCTACATGGAAGCCCAGCGCTACCCCGACGACTTCGACGGCATCCTCGCCAACGCGCCCGCCGTCAACTGGGACGAGTTCGAAGTCGCCACCCTGTGGCCGCAGGTCGTCATGAACAACGAGAAGACCTACCCGTCCGCCTGCGAGTTCAAGGCCTTCACCGACGCCGCCGTCGAGGCCTGCGACCCGCTCGACGGCGTCAAGGACCACCTCGTCAACGACGCGGCGCGGTGCGACTTCGACCCCCGCCGGCTGATCGGCACCAAGGTGGTGTGCAACGGCAAGGAGCTGACCATCACGGCGGCCGACGCGGCCGTGGTGCGCAAGATATGGGAGGGCCCGCGCACCGCCTCGGGCCGGAAGCTGTGGTCCGGTGTCCCGGTCGGGGCCGACCTGTCGGCACTGGCCGGCACCGCCCCCGACCCGAACGGCGTGGCCAAGGGCGCACCGTTCCCGGTGCCCAAGCTCTGGGTCACGACCTGGCTGAAGAAGCAGCCGTCGTTCGACGTCTCGACCATCACCTACGACCAGTTCACCCAGCTGTTCGAGCAGTCCCGGGTCGAGTACGACCGGATCATCGGCACCGACGACCCCGACCTCTCCGCCTTCCGCGACTCCGGCGGCAAGCTCCTGACCTGGCACGGCCAAGCCGACCAGTACATCCCCACCCAGGGAACCGTCGACTACCGCCGGCAGGTCGAGCGGACGATGGGCGGCACCAAGCGGGTCGACGACTTCTACCGGCTCTTCCTCGTCCCGGGCGCGGGCCACTGCGGCCTCAACAAGGGCGCCGGCACCATCGACGACCTCGCCGCGCTGACCGCCTGGGTCGAGCAGGGCAAGGCCCCCAGGACGCTGCCCGCCACCCTGGTCGACGCCGCCGGGCAGAACGTCAGCCGCGACGTGTGCGCCTACCCCAAGGTGTCCCGCTACACCGGCCACGGCGACCCGGCCGCCGCCACCAGCTTCCGCTGCGTCCTTCCCTCCCGGCACTGAATCCCCTCCGGTACCGTCCCGGCCCGCGCCCCCCGTGGCGCGGGCCGGGACCTTTTGCGTTCCCGCGGCCCGGGTCGGTCGCGTTGCTCCGTGGCCCGCGTGCGTGGCATCGTTCCGTGGCCCGGGTGCGTGGCATCGGCGATGACCGTGGCGGGCAGGCGGGCAGGCGGGCAGGCGGGCAGGGGCAGCGGGGCAGAGGGGCGTCGAAGGCCTCGGAGGCCTCGGCGGGGTCGAGCTCGCCCGACGGCGGCAGCGCGTCGATCGACCCGTGGGCGGACACGCCGGAGGGGCATGCGCGGCGCGCATGCCCCTCCGGCGTCGGGGGAACCCGGTCGGGGAAAACCCCAGCGGGGAAGCTCAGTTGTCGTTGTTGTTGAAGATGGTCAGGACCTGCAGCACCTCGAGGTAGATCCACACCAGCGTCGTGGTGAGACCGAAGGCGGCCAGCCACGCGTCCTCGCGGGGCGCGCCCTCGGCGAGGGCGTCCTCCACCTGCCGGAAGTCCAGGGCGAGGAAGCCCGCCCCGAGCAGGACCCCGATCGCGCCGAAGAGGAGGCCGAGGCCGCCGCTGTGGAAGCCGAGGCCGTGGCCCGCGCCGAAGGCGGAGAAGAGGAGGTCGGCGAGGAGCAGCAGGAGGAAGCCGGCCGCGGCGGCGGTGAGGAACCCGGCGAACCGGCGGGTGACCCGGATCCAGCGCATCCGGTAGGCGACGAGCACGGCCGCCGACACGGTGAAGGTGCCGAGGACCGCCTGAACGACCACGCCCGGGGCGAGGTAGGTCGAGGTCGCGCTGGAGACCACGCCGAGGAAGACGCCCTCGAACGCCGCGTATCCGAGGATCAGGGCCGGGGACGGCAGCCGCCTGACGGCCTGGAGCATCGACAGCGCGAAGGCGACGACGGCGGCACCCACGGCTATCCCGTACGAGAGGCCGAGGTGCGCCTCGTCGACCGGCAGGAGGAGCCAGGAAAGCACCGCCGCCAGCGTCACGGTGCCGAGCGTCGTCGCGGTGCGTATGACGACGTCGTCCAGGGTCATCGCGGTGGAAGCGGTGGAAGCGGTGGAAGCGGTGGAAGCGGTGGGAGCGGTCGGAGCGTCAGGTGTGAGGGTGTCGGCGGTCCGGAAGCCGCCCGCCGACGGGCCTCCGGCCATGGCGCCGACCGGTTGACGCACCGAGGCGTCGGTGAGGGTGGCGGCGCGGGCGGCGCCCCAACGGGAGAAGACCGGGTTGGTGCTCTTCATGTCATTCCTCCTGGTCGCCGCGTGTGCGGCCTGCGGTGCGGCGTCGTCATGGGCCACCGGGGCGCCACACGTGTGAACATGCTCGCCCGTGGATCGACGACACCGCATTCGTCACCACTCTGACAGGTGACGCACGGGGCGGCAAGTCATCCTCAGGGCAAGCGGCCGGCCGGGCTCATTCGGACGGCGCTCCCGGGCGGTCGAGCAGCCCGTGGAGGAATCCGTCCCAGTCGATCCCGTCCAGCTCCGCCTCGGCCGGGGTGATCCGGTAGGTGGCGTCCAGCCAGGCCGCCAGCCGCCCGGTCGGCAGCTCGAACAGGGCTTCCAGCTCCGGGGTTTCGAGGAGCAGCCAGGAGGAGGCCCGCTCGTCGGGCTGCGCCGGCCACATCCGGACGTCGCCGCAGCCGCTCATCGTCGTCAGGCCGCGGTGCAGGAGCTCGCGGCCGAACCGCCAGATGAGGATCGGGCCGCGTTCCGCGAGGAATTCGACGGTGATCACCGCGGGCGTCGCCGGATCGAACCGGAACTCCGCCTGCACGGGAAGCCGGGTGAACTCGTCGAGCATCCGGTCGATGTCCAGGAGCAGCGAGGGCAGGTGCGCGGGCGTCGAACGTGCCCACAGGGGCGGTTGGTCGCGGTACATGGCAGGCGTTCCCCTCCGAGGTGCGAACTGTGCGGCCCCCACTCTTCGCCCGGGGCGGCCCCCGCACATCGGTCACTTGACGGTGAAGGCCCGGTGCGATGCGGGGGAGTTCACGCGGCCGGGACGGCTCGGCGTGCCGCGCGCGGCCTGTCGGACGCACCGTCATTTGACGGTTCCACCGCCCGCCGCGTCGACCTCGGGGCTCGGAATGGGCATGGCGAAGGGGCCGGCAGCTCGCGCTGTCGGCCCCTCTCGGTCTTCCGTTTTCCGCCGTGGCCCCGCCGAACAGGGCTGCGGGACAGGTCACTTGGCCCGCAGGGGCCCCGCGAAGGACTTGCGCAGGGACGGGGGAGCGGCCACCGGGAGGAGGGCGGCGAGCACCTTGCCCTTGACGGTGGTGGGTTGCCGGGTGAGCTCGACGTCGACCCGGGTGCCGTTGTCCTCGGAGGTCATCCGGAAGACCCAGCCGCCGCCGGCTCCGAAGAGCTTGGAGTCGAGGGTGGTGATGGTGACGGTGTCGCCGCCCGGCTTCCACTCGTACCGGGCGCGTTCCCAGGCGGCGGCGGTGCCCTCGGTGACCTCGGCCCAGGTGTCGCCGAGGTCGTGGACCTCGAAGTGCTTCGCGTCGATCGTGGGCCAGGTCTCGGCGCGGGAGGGGCCGAAGTCGGTCAGTACCGCCAGGACCTCCTCCGGGCCGAGCGTGGAGACGAGATGGAACCGTACGACTGTCATGTGGGGTTTCCTCACCGAAGAGTGACCGTTCTGGCCGGTGACGAAAGAGTTCCATGGCAAGGCGTCACCAGTCAAGGAGGTGACGATGCTGAGGTGTCATGATGCCGCTCGGGGAGAGGGGCCCGGGGTCACCGGGCGTCGAGCAGGCCGGTGGTGATGGTGCCCCAGTCGACGGCGGCGAGTTCGCGTCCCGCGGGGACCGCCTCGTAGGTGTGCGCCAGCCACTCCGCCAGCGGTGCGACGGGCAGTTCGAACAGGGCCGCGGTGTCGGCGGAGACCAGCCGGAGCCACGCGGTCGCCCGGTCCGTACCCTCCGCCCCTTCCGTACCGTCCGCCCCTTCCGTATCGTCCATGCGCTCCGACGGCCGGACCTGGACGTCGCCGAGCCCGCTGCGCGCGGACAGCCCGCGCCGGAGCAGGTCCCGACCGATGCGCCACCGCACGCAGGGGCCGCCGTCGACGCGCAACTCCACGGACACCACCAAGGGGTGCTCCGGGTCGTACCAGAACCCGGCCCGGACCGCCTGCCGGGCGGAGAGGCCCAGGACGCGCTCGATGTCCAGGGTGAGGTCGGGTACGCCGGGTGTCGTTCGGTTCGCCCGGGCACCTGGCCGGTGGCCGCTCATGACGGGTGGGTCCTTCCCTGTGACGGACGTCGGTCCGCCCCACTCTCGCCGTCCCGGCGTCGCCGTACATAGGTAAGTCGACCGTCGATCTTCAGTCATTCGACTGTCGTCCGCGGCCCCCGTCCGGGCGATGCTGGAGTTCACGCGTTCCGCTCGTCGGGCAGCGTGCCCAGGGCGTCGCGCAGGGCGGCCCGGGAGGTGATGCCCAGTTTGGGGAACACGCGGTAGAGGTGGGAGCTGACCGTGCGCGGCGACAGGTGCATCCGGGCGCCGATCTCCTTGTTGGTGAGACCGCCGGCGGCGAGGTCCGCGATCCGGCGTTCCTGCCAGGTCAGGGCCGCGAGATGGGTCGAGGAGGCGAGCGGGGAGGCGCCGGCGGCGCGCAGTTCGACCCGGGCGCGCTCGGCCCAGGCGGCCGCACCGAGCCGTTCGAACGCCTCGGCGGCGAGGGTCAGCGCCGGTCGGGCCGCCTTCCGCCCCTGGGAGTGGCGCAGGCGGACGCCGTGGGCGAGGCGGATGCGGGCGAGTTCGAACGGGAAGCCGGGCGCGGCCGGGTGGCTTTCGGCGCGACGGTACATCTCGGCGGCCTCGGCCGGGTCGGTGGCGGTCATGGCGAGCGCGCCGTGGGTGATGACGGCGAGGCGGGGCGAGATGTCGGGCAGGTCGGCCTCGCGGGCGGCGAGCGCGTGCCGACGGGCCTGCTTGGAGCGGCCGGTGTGCAGCGCCGCCTCGACGAGGTCGAGGAGCGTGCGAGAGGCCTGGTGGGCGTAGGGCGCGAAGGAGCCGGGGGGCGTGATGCCGATGGCGTGGAGGTAGGCGGCCTCGTAGTCGCCCTCGCCGAGGGCGGCGGTGGTGCCGATCGCGTCGGCTATCTGGGTGAGGAAGCCGACGCCGCGCGGGCGGGCCCAGGCGTCGACGGCGGCCTGGAGCTCCCGCGCGCGCTCCGCCCGGCCCTGCAGCGCGGCCAGCAGGCCGAGGTACGCGCGGGTGTGATGAGCGAAGAGGGCGTGCCCGTGCGCCGTCGTCAGCCGCAGTCCGCGCTCTCCGGTCCGCTCGGCCTCGTCCCACTCACCGACGGCGATCTGGTCGAGCATGATCAGGTGCAGCATGGTCATGCCGGACACCATGGCGCCGGTCTCCACCTCGCGGTCGACGGTGCGCTGCAGGTGCGGCCGGTACTGGCTGAGGGTGTCCACGTGGTACGCGGCGACGGACAGCCGGCTGATGTCCCACGGCTCGAGCCTGCCGAGGTCGGCGAACTCCCGCTCCACCCGCGCCCGCACCCCGGCCCCGCGCCGGACCACGTCGCCCCACGCGTCCTGGTAGATCCGGGAGTTGGCGGACACCAGGTCGCCCAGCGAGCCGAGGAGTTCGTGGGTCCGCTCCCACGCCGTCTCGTCGCCCGCGTACTGGTTGATGGCCAGGAGCAGGTTGACCAGCCGGGCGAGCGCCTCGCTCGGCTCCCGCACCCCGCCGTCGCGGACGCCCTCGATCGCCGCCAGGACCTGGCGCCGCGAGGAGCGCACGTCCCCGTCCTCGTACAGCGCGACGTAGGCCGACGCGACCACCGATGCCGGCGACTCGCCCGTCCCGGCCGCGCCGTCCGAGCGGACGAGCTGCTGGGCCCGGTCCAGCAGACCGGCGTGACCGGCGATGAACGACGCGTCGCCCAGCCGCCGGGATCGCTCCCGGTGACCCTCGCTCAGCTCCGCCGCCCGGGTCAGCCAGGCCACGGCGGCCACCGCGCTGCCGCGCCGGGTCGCGGAGTCGGCGGCGGCCTCCAGCGCGGCCGCGACCCGCTCGTCCGGGTCGACCATCGAGGCCGCCAGGTGCAGGGCGTGCCGTTCCACGTCCTCGCGGTGCACCCGCGCGAGGACCGCGTGCGCCGCGCGCCGCTCGTTGGGGGTCGCCAGCTGGACGACCGTCGACCGCACCAGCGGGTGCCGGAAGACCAGGTCGCCGCTGAACGGGTCGACGTCCAGCAGCCCGCCGTCCGCGGCCTCGGCGGCGTCCGTCATCCGATAGCGGGTACGGCGGGAGTTGCCGGCCGCACCCGCCGTGCCCGCACCGGCGCCGTCCAGGGCACCGCGCAGCAGCTCCGCGCGCACGGCCCCACCCAGCGCCTCGATGCGGGCGCCGTACACCTGCTGCAGGCGCCGGGGCAAAGGGATGCCGGCGTACCCGAACGGCTCTGCGCGGTCGCCGGCCGGTCGGCCGCTGCGCAGCACGTGGGGCGGCAGTTCCAGCAGCGCCAGCGGGTTCCCCTGGGCCTCGTCCAGGACCAGGCGGCGGACCAGGGGGTCCAGGCCGGGGTGGTGCAGGTCCAGGAGCTCCTCCGAGGCGCGCTCCGACAGCGTGGTCACCGGCAGTCGGGGCAGCGCGGCCGTGTCGAAGCCGGAGGGCACGTCGGAACGCAGGCCGACGACGAGCTTCACCGAACTGCCGGTGAGCCGTCGCCCCACGAACCCGCACACCTCGGTGCTCGGGGTGTCCAGCCACTGGCCGTCGTCGAGCACCAGCAGGAGGGGCCGCCGCGAGGCCGCGAGGGAGAGCAGGTCGAGGACGGCGATGCCGAGGGTCATGACCGAGGGCGGCGGCCCCTCGCTCCGGCCGAACACGACGTCCAGGACCGCCCGGTGGCCGTCGTCCAGCCGGTCCATGTCGGGGAGCAGCGGGTAGAGGAACTGGTGCAGGCCGGCGAACGGCAGCTCCCACTCGGCCTCGACCCCGACCGCCCTGATCACCCGGTGCCGCTGGCCGGGATCCTCGCCGTGCTCCTTGGCGTGCTCCTCGCTGAGCCGTCGGCCCGACGCGAGGTCGGCGACGTGGTCCAGCAGGGTGCTCTTTCCCACTCCCGTGTCACCCCGCAGGACGAGGGCCCGGCCCCCGGAGGCCGTCACGAAGTCGGACAGCACCTCCTGCTCGTGTGCGCGGCCGACCATGGTCCGGTCGATCGATTCCAACGTTCCCCACATCCTTCGCGCCGCGGCGACTGACACCCGCCGACGCGTCTTCGTCCACACGCTGCGTGGTCTTCCGAGCCGGTGGTCGTCCGACACATGTCCGCCACCCTGACGCAAGAGACTAGATGTCCCGCAGGTGTTCCGTCACCTGGTACAGGCCAACATATTCGGGTGGCGCAGCCTCCGGCCGCGCCCGGGGCGAGACACATGTGTGCTGCCCGAAGCCGCCGCGGCCCGGTGCGACCCGTCGCGACCCGCTGCGGCCCGCCGTACGGCTGCGCCCAGTACGGCCGTTTCCGGCGGTACTGGGCGGCGGGACCGGGCGTGGGGCGGGTCAGCGGGAGGTGGCGCGGGCGGCCTGCTCGATGACGTCCGCGACGAGGCGGGGGTGGGAGACGGCGACGGAGTGCGAGGCGGCCACCTCGGTGGTGTGGGCGTGGGCCCGCTCGGCCATGTAACGCTGCACCGCGGCGGGGATGTTGAGGTCGCGCGTGGTGACGATGGACCAGCTGGGCTTGGTCTGCCAGGCGGCGCTGGTGGCCTTCTCCTCCAGCGCGGCCTGGGCGATCGGGCGCTGTTCGGCGGCCATCAGCGCGGCCTGGCCGGCGGGGACGTCGGCGGCGAACTGGTGGCGGAACTTGTCCTGCCGGATGTACAGGTCGGTGCCGGTGCTGCCGTCACCCTGCCGGTAGGTGACGGGGTCGAGGGCGTCGGGGAGGGTGGAGCCCGGGTACTTGCCGGTGAGCTCCAGGGCGGTCTCGCCGGGGGCGGGCAGGAAGGCGGCCACGTAGACGAGGGCCCTGACGTCGGGGTCGTCGGTGGCGGCCTCGCTGATGACGTTGCCGCCGTAGGAGTGTCCGGCGAGGATCTTCGGGCCCTTGATGTGGTCGAGGACGGTACGCAGGGCGGCGGCGTCGGAGGCCGGACCGCGCAGCGGGTTGGCGGCGGCGACCACGGGGTAGCCGTCGGCGCGCAGTTCGGCGACGACGGCGTTCCAGCTGGAGCCGTCGGCGAAGGCGCCGTGCTCCAGGACGATGGTCGGCTTGGCGCGGCCGCCGAAGCCGTCGGCCTCGGCGGCGCCGGTCGCGCCGCTGGCGGAGCTCGGGAGGGTGAGCGCGCAGAGCGCGAGACCCGCCGTGAGCGCCGAGACCGCACCCGTCACTACTCGCTTGCGTCCACCCTTGATGCTCACCACGACAAACCCCTTTCGGACATTTCGGCAGTGGACGGGCCGGACGCGCCGACCCGTCACCGCTCTGACTGGTGATGAGTTTGTCGTGGCGTCGAGTCACCTGTCAAGGTGGTGACGGGTCGGGCCGGCTACCCGTGCCGCAGGCGGGCGTCGACCCGCACGGCCACCGACAGCAGGTCCCGGTCGGCCATCCGACGCCCGATCAGCTGCAGTCCGACCGGCGGGGACGCGGTGACGGGAAGCGGAACCGTCACCGAGGGCAGACCGGCCGTGGCCGCGGGGGAGGTGTTGCGGATCAGGGTGAAGAACGTGGGCGCGTCCTGCCCGTTGAGGGGGAGGGAGTCCTCGAAGCGGCGCAGCGGCCGGGCGCATACCGGGACGGTGGGGCTGAGGATCGCGTCCAGACCGTCGGCCGCGAACAGGTCCGCGTAGGCCGCCTGCATCGCTTGCCGCTGCGCGAGCGCCCCCTGCAGCGCGGCGGGCCCCGGGTGCCCCGGGCCGCTGGGCAGGGCGGTCGCCCGGAGCGTCTCCGCCATGACCGGGTCGCCCGCCGTGTCGAGGACGTCGGCCGGCGTGAGCCCGGCGCGGTGTTCCTCGAGGTAGCGGCCGAGAGCGGCGGCGAACTCGCCGAAGACGAGCGGGAATCCGATCCGGGAGTCGTGCGCGACCAGGTGTGCCGTGTCCACGGGGACCCAGGTGTGCCCCGCCGCGGCGAGACGGTCGACGGCCGCCTCCCAGGCGTCCCGGACGGGGCCCTCCAGGTCCTCGGTGAACACGTGCCTCGGCAGGCCCAGCCGGAGCGGGCGTTCCGGGTCCTGCGGACTCCCGGTCTCCCCGGTGAGGAGGGTGTCCAGCGTCAGGAGGCGGTCGAGGGTGTTCGCCATCGGACCGGGCGTGTCCCGCGTGGGGCACAGTGGCGTGAGACCCGCCGAGGGGTAGCGCCCGGCGCTGGGGCGCAGGCCGTAGATCCCGTTGAGGGCGGCCGGGATGGTCATGGAACCGCCGGTGTCGGTGCCGAGCCCGGCCTCCGCGACGCCCGCCGCCACCGCCGCGGCCGTACCGCCGCTGCTGCCGCCCGCGAACAGGGCCGGGTCGGTGGCGTTGCCGACGGCGCCGAAGGTGTGGTTGCAGGAGGTGGCACCCAGGGCCAGCTCGTGCATGTTCGTCTTGCCGAGGACGATCGCCCCCGCCGCGCGCAGGGATCGGACCACCGGCGCGTCGGCGTCGGGGACGAAGCCCTTGAGCGCGGGGGTGCCCGCGGTGTTGGGCAGTCCCGCGACATGGATGTTGTCCTTGACGACGAGGCACCAGTGGGCCTGCCCCTCCTGGTCACCCCGAGCATCGCGCCGGGTGTCGTGACGGGCCGCCTCGGCGAGTGCCCCCTCGGCGTCGAGTGTGATGAACGCGTTGAGGTGGGCGGTCGCGGCGGCGCGGTCGAGCGCCGCCGACACCGTCTCCTGCGCGAGGCCCTGGCCGGCCGTGTCCGGGTTGACCATGAACGTTCTCCTTCGCACTGCTCTTCGTGTGGGTGGACGAGTGTGTCGTGAACGAGTCCGCCGTGGCCCGCCCCGGGTAACGATGCCTCAGGCAGGGCCTCGGAGAGTGGGGAATCGGTCAAACACGTGTGTCCGGCCGGCTCGGCGAGCGGGCACCCCGGAAGCGTCACCACCTTGACAGGTGATGTATCAAGGCGCACGCTGAGCGGATGAACGATGACCTCGCCCGCGACCCCGCCGCCGAAGCGCGGCACGCGCGCTACGGCAGCCTGCCCGAGCGCATCCGCTTCGAGGACATGACCGAAGGGGTGGACACCGGGCCGGGCGGCCAGGCAGGCGACCCGTACAACCCCGAAGGCTCCTGGACGTTCTACAACTGTCTCGCCGTCGACCTGAGCCTGTAGGCGCCGGCGGAGACCACCCCCTCGGCCCCCGTCCGGGGTGCCGCGCCCCGCCGGGGCCACTGCCTCATGTGCCCGGGACACCGGGTGCAGGAGACTGCTGGCATCCGGTGGGTCGCGGAGAGGAAAGGGTGCTCATGGCTGCGGAGAGTGCGCGGAGAGCCTGGGGGCGGCCCCGGTCCGGCCCGGCGGAGCGGCAACTGGCCATGGCGGGTCTGTGCGCCGTCGTCTGCCTGGTGGCCGGGGGTCTGTGGATCGGCTACGTCCTGAGCCACCAGGGCGTCCCCGGGATCTCCCAACCCGCCCACCACCTGGCGGTCCTGGGCTACGGCCTCGCCGCCGTCGCGGGCGGGGTGCTGCTGCACGCGCACCGCCCGGGCAACCAGCTCGGCTGGGTGCTGCTCGCGTACGGGACGGCGCTGATCGTGCCGCTCGCCGCCCAGGCCCCGGTCTGGGGCGAGGTGGGCGACTCGCGGGTCGTCGGAGCCGTGGTGGTCCTGGTGTCGGCCGGATACACCGTCAGCGGCACCATCTGGCACGCGCTGCCACTGTGGCTGCCGTACGGGACCCTGCCGAGCCGCCGGTGGTGGTACGCGATCGGCGCCCTGGCCCTGTGGATGCTGCCCCAGGCCGGCTACTACGTCTACCAGCCCACGGTGTTCGGCCGGCCCAACCCGCTCGCCGGCAGCACCGTCGCCGAGTGGCTGCGGACGTTCAACGACCGGATGCACCTCACCCAGCTCGTCGTGTTCGTGGTGCTGACCGTCCTGGTGATCCTGGTCCCGCTCGCCCGCACCCGGGGGGTGCCCAAGCGGCGCCGGCAGAACGTCCTGCTCGCCCTCGGCGTCTACCTGCTGTGGGGCGGCGCCGAACTCGGCTACTACTTCGACGACCAGAGCACGCCCTCGTACGTCGCCTTCGCGGTGGCCTCCGCGCTGTGGACGCTCACCCTGGCCGCCGTCGTCGTCCGGGACGGCTCCTGGCGGCTCGACCGGGCGGCCCGGCGGGTCCTGGTCGGCCTGCTGATCGCCGCCGGACTGGTCGTGGTGTTCGTGCTGGTGGCCTGTGTGCTCTCCACCATGCTGATGCCCGGGCGGCGCGGTGCCGGGGCGCTGCTGCTGGTCGCCCTCGTCTTCCTGCTCGCGGCCGGCCTGCCGCGGGGCGTGGGCTGGGCCTCCGGCGTCGTCGACCGCTGGTACTACGGCGCGCGCGCCCAGCCGTACCAGGTGCTGCGCAGCCTCGCCGGACGGGTCAGCCAGACCGTCGACCCGCAGGACGTGCCGGCCGTGCTGTGCGCCACGGTCAGTGACGAACTCCGGCTGTCCGGTGTGGCGTTGACCGTCTCCACCCGTGGCGGCGAACGCCCGCTGGCCGCTGTCGGGGACCGCTCCGGCCGCGGCGAGGGCTTCGCCCTGGTCCACCGGGGCGCCGAGATCGGACGGCTCACCGTCGCCCCGCGCCCCGGCCAGCAGACCCTCGACGACAGCGACCGCGACATCCTGCGCTCGCTCGCCGACCAGGCCGCGCCCGCCGTCGCCTCCCTCCAGCTGATGGAGGACCTCCGGGCGAGCCGCGAGCAGATCGTCGCGGCCCGCGAGGAGGAGCGCCGCCAGCTGCGCCGCGACATCCACGACGGACTCGGCCCGCTGCTGGCCGGCCTGCGGCTGCGGCTGCAGGGGGCGGCCGCGGTGGACGACCCGGCGCTGTTCTCCGGCGCGCTGGAGCGGGTCGCGGACGACCTCGCCTCGGCGGTCCGGGAGGTCCGGCGGGTCACCGACCGGCTCGGGCCCACCGCGCTGGGCGACTACGGACTGTCCCGGGCGCTGGACCGGCTCGCGGAGACCTTCAGCGGCGCCGACCTCGCCGTCACCGCCCGGCTGGAGCCGGATCCGCTGCCGGAGCTGCCCGCCGCCGTGGAGGTCGCCGTCTACCGGATCACCGCGGAGGCGCTCAACAACGTGCTGCGGCACGCCCGGGCGAGCAGCGCCACGGTGTCCGTCCGGGTGGACGCCGGGGCGCTGGAACTCGTCGTCGAGGACGACGGGCAGGGCCCGGGCCGCAGTGGCCCGGCGCACCCGGGGGTGGGACTGCGGTCGATGTCCGAGCGGGCCGCGGAGATCGGCGGCAGCTGCACCGTCGACGCCCTGGGCCGCGGCACCCGGGTGCACGCGGTCCTCCCGCGCCGGCCCGCGGGCGGCTGAGCGCGGACGCCCCTTCGGTGGTACGCCACCGCCCCCGGCGCGACGGGCGGTCGGCCGGGGGCGGGACCTGCGGGGGATCTAAGGAGCACAAGGGTTGACAACGGAATCAATTGCAGTTCGGCGGATTGGGGCAATGGGGCTTGGCCGGGCCGCCGCCGTGACCGTGCCCGAGGTGGGGCCGCGGCTTCGGCCTGCGGCTGCCCTTGACGCTCTCGACGCTCCTGACCGGGCACCTGCACGCCCGGGCGGCTGCGGCGAGGCTCACGGCGGCGAAGAGCGCGGCCGCACCGGCCGCCATCAGCGCCGTGCCGACCGTTCTGTCGGTCATGGTGACCTCCACGGTGGGTTCCGCAGGCCGGCCGCTCCGACCTGCTCCTCCATGCCACCGCCGGTCCTGCCCCATCCGCATGGGGCGAGGGTCCTGTCCCGGTCCCGCTGAGCGCGAGGACGGTCACCGTGCATGATGCCGGTGCGGGCGGTGGCTGGTCTGGTGTCCGGCACCTCCGCGGCCGGGTGCCGCTGCGTTGCACGGGACACCCCCGCGTTCCGGTCGGGGGGTGGGTTCGGCGCGGGTGCGGCGCGGGTGCGGTGCGCTGGGGGCGACTCGGCGGACGGCCGGGCCCGGGCAACCGCGGGAGCCTCTTCTGGAAGCGTAGCGGGGCGAACATCCTTTGCAACTCGGCTACTTGGGAACTCGGTGCAAGGGTGCAAAGGCGGAGGGGGTGGGAGGGAACGGGTTCGTTCACTAACATCGACAGTAGGCCCGTGACAGTAGGCCCGTGACAGTAGGCCCGTGACAGTGGGCCCGTGAGGGAGAAAACGCATTCGCCATTGCTTGGGCGGCCGAGCGCCTTTCACCATTCGCGGATACTGGCGGATCGGAGAACGACGGCGCGGGAGAATGTGTGTACCGGTGGGATCGAGGAAGGGCGACTGAAGAAGGTGCGCAGCCATGACCGCTGATACGGATGCCGTGCGAGGACCGGTGACGGGCGCCCCGCTGCGGCGACGCGGCGAGGCGTTGGAGAGCGCCATCTACGAGGCGGTCCTCCAGCAGCTCACCACCGACGGCTACGCCCGGCTGACCATGGAGGGGGTGGCCGCCGCTGCGCAGACCGGGAAGGCCGCGCTCTACCGCCGCTGGTCCTCCAAGGAGGAACTGGTCATGGACGCGCTGCGGAACAGCCTGCCGCCCGGCGCGTCGGCCCCCGACACCGGCAGCCTGCGCGGGGACCTGCTGGAGGTGGTGGCCAGGCTGCGCGCCGCGATGTTCAGCGAGCTGGGCGCCGCCGTCCGGGCGATCATGAGCGAGCTCGACCACCAGCGGGCGCACGCCTTCGTGGAGATCGTGTTCGAGCGGGTGGTCGAGCCGACGACCGCGCTGATGGCCGAGGTGCTGGACCACGGCGCCGCACGCGGCGAGGTCCGCCCCGGGGCGGTCACCCCGCTGGTCACCGACCTGGTGCCGGCACTGATGCTGTACCGGATCAAGATGTGCGGCGGGGACGCGGTGCAGCTCGATCCGGAGGAGATCGTCGACGAGGTGCTGCTGCCGATCGTCCGTCCGTGACGGGCGCGGGTAGGACGATCGGCAGCAGCCCCCGGAATTCCGGCCCCGGAATCGGCCGGAATCGGGCCGGTGCCCATCCGGTTATCGGCCTGGTGCTCGTTCCGGGGTAATTCCCGGGATTTTCGGTGAAGGCGCGGGCCGCGTTCACGCCCCGCTGTGGCGGAGCATCTCCTCGCGCTCGACGACCTTCACCCGCTCGCGGCCCTCGGCCTCGCCGAGCGCGCGCTCGTGGGCGTCGAGCAGCTGCCAGCCCGCCCAGGTGGTGTACCGGACGCCCTGGCCGCGCAGGTGCTCCTCGACTGCCGCCGGGTCCGGCTCGACGGCGCCGGGCAGACGGCCGGCCGCGTGGTCGTCCAGCAGGCAGGCGACCGTCTCGTTGGCGTCGCCCTTGGTGTGGCCGATCAGGCCGACCGGGCCGCGCTTGATCCAGCCGGTGACGTACGTGGCGGAGCGGTGCGAGCCGTCGCCGTCCTCGACCCGGCCGGCCGTGTGCGGGACGGTGCCCGAGACCGGGTCGAAGGGCAGCTTGGGCAGCTCGTCGGAGTAGTAGCCGACGGCCCGGTAGACCGCCTGCACGTCCCAGTCGGTGAAGCGGCCGGTGCCGCGCACGTTGCCGGTGCCGTCCAGCTCGGTGCGCTCGGTGCGCAGCCCGACCACCCGGCCGTCCTCGCCGACGACCTCCACGGGGGACTCGAAGAAGTGCAGGAAGATCCGGTGCGGGCGGTCCCCGACGTCGCGGATCGCCCAGTTCTCCAGCGTCGCCGCGACCAGGTCGACGTGCTTGACCGCGCGGCGCTCGGCGATCGAGCCGGCGTCGTACTCGATGTCCTCGGGGTTGACGATCACCTCGATGGTCGGGGAGTGGTCCAGCTCGCGCAGCTCCATCGGGCTGAACTTGGCCTGGGCCGGGCCGCGGCGGCCGAAGACGTGCACCTCGCGGGCGCGGTTGTGCCGCAGGCCCTCGTGGACGTTCCCGGGGATCTCGGTGGGCAGCAGCTCGTCGGCGGTCTTGGCGAGGATCCGGGCGACGTCCAGTGCGACGTTGCCGACGCCGAGCACCGCGACCTTCTCGGCCTCCAGCGGCCAGTTGCGCGGCACGTCCGGGTGGCCGTCGTACCAGGAGACGAAGTCGGCCGCGCCGTAGGAGCCGTCCAGCTCGATGCCGGGCAGGTCCAGCGGGCGGTCGGCCGTCGCGCCGGTGGCGAAGACGACGGCGTCGTAGAACCGGTGCAGGTCGTCCAGGGCGAGGTCGGACGGGTAGTCGACGTTGCCGAACAGGCGGACCTGCGGCTTGTCGAGCACCTGGTGCAGGGCCGACACGATGCCCTTGATGCGCGGGTGGTCGGGCGCGACGCCGTAGCGGATCAGGCCGAACGGGGCGGGCATCCGCTCGAACAGGTCGATCGAGACGCCGGGCGTCTGGGCGGCGTCGGACTTCAGCAGGGCGTCGGCGGCGTAGATGCCGGCGGGGCCGGCACCGACGATCGCGACTCTGATCGGGCGGGGCATGACGGGCGGTCCCTCCGGTCGGGCGCAGCGGGAGGTGGTCTGGACCCTTGCAGCCAACCCGGTGGTGGGACGGGGGTGTAGTCGGTTCCGGTCTATGAGGTCATAGAGACAAGCTATGACGGCGACGACCGGTGACCGGGCTGGCGGCGCGGGCCGCCCGCCCGGTCACCGGTCGGGCAGCGCGCGGTCAGCTCCCGTCGGCCGAGGGCTGCGCCGGAACGGCGGGCGGCTGGGCCGGGGCCCTGACGGCCGAGGCGTCCGAGCCGCCTGTGCCGTCCGTGCCGGCCGAGCCGTCGGCGATCCGGGCGGCGGAGGCCTCGAAGAAGCGCAGCAGCTCCACCGGGAACGGCAGCACCAGCGTCGAGTTCTTCTCCGCCGCCACCTCGACCACCGTCTGCAGCAGCCGCAGCTGCATCGCCGCCGGGGTCTCGGCCATCTTGGCGGCCGCCTCGGAGAGCTTGGCCGCGGCCTGGAACTCGCCGTCGGCGGTGATGATCCGGGCCCGGCGCTCGCGGTCGGCCTCCGCCTGGCGGGCCATCGAGCGCTTCATCGAGTCGGGCAGGCTGACGTCCTTGATCTCCACCCGGTCGATGTGCACGCCCCAGCCGGTGGCCGGGCTCTCCAGCATGACCTCCAGCCCCTGGTGCAGGTTCTCCCGGCCGGAGAGCAGGTCGTCCAGCTCGCTCTTGCCGATGATGGAACGCAGCGAGGTCTGGGCGACCTGCAGCATGGCGAAGGCGTAGTTCTGCACGTCCACGGTGGCCCTGATCGGGTCGATCACGCGGAAGTACAGCACCGCGTCGACGCTGACCGAGACGTTGTCCTTGGTGATGCCCTCCTGCGCGGGCACCGGCATGGTGATGACCTGCACGTTGACCTTGCGCATCCGCTCCAGCACCGGCATCAGCAGGGTGACGCCCGGCTCGCGGACCTGCTCGCGCACCCGCCCGAGCCGGAAGACCACACCGCGCTCGTACTGCTGCACCACCCGCACGCCGGTCATCAGCCAGAGCAGGAGCACCACGACCACGATCACGACCACTGCCACGATTTCGACCTCCCCCGTCGCGGCGCAGCCGGGCCGGGACCGGATGGGCCCTGTCGCGCGCTGCGAGCCGCGCAGGACAGTATGCGCCGGGGGAGGGAGGGGTGACAGGCGTGTGCACAGCGGTTTTGACAGATCTTTAGCGGACGGTGGCCGGTCGGGGTGGCGGTCTGCTGCCGGCCCGGTGCGGGCCCGCGGGATCGAGGTCGGAACCCGGGACCGCGACCGGGATCGAGGTCGGAACCCGGGGCCGTCGACGGTGCTCACCGACACGCACGGGGCCGCGCTGTTGCTCGACTTGCCGCAGGCCGGACGCTTGGATGGGTGCGCCCTGGCCAACCCGACGGCCCCGGCCAGCCGAGGAGTCACCACCGTGAACGACACCCCCGATGCCGCCGCCGTGGCCCGCCGGATCACCGAACGGCGCGAGCAACTCGGCCTGAGCGAGGAGGACCTGGCGCGCCGGGCCGCGATGGCCCCCCGCTACCTGCGGCACCTGCTCGAAGCCGGGCCCGTGTTCGACCCCGGAGGGTTCCTGCGGATCGCTGCCGCCCTCGGCAGCAGCCGGGCCGAAATCCTGGAGGGCCGCACCGACTCTCCGCCCGGACAGGGCGGCCCCGGCCCGCGCCCCCGGCTGCAGAACCTCACCGAAGCCGAATGCTGGGAGCTCGTCGGCACCCACGGTATCGGCCGGATCGGCCTGCCAGTCGAGCCGGGACCGCAGGTCCTGCCCGTCAACTACGTCGTCGACCGGGCCTCCTTCGCCTACCGCACCGGCGCGCACGCGGGCACCGCCCCGGACGAGGGCGCCGTGGTCTCCTTCGAGGTCGACCACATCGACGAGTACCTCGGCCGCGGCTGGAGCGTGCTCGCCCTCGGCCCGGCGCACTACGTGGACGACCCGGACGAGTTGGAACGCCTGGCCGGCCTGCCCGGCGCGGCACCGTGGGCGGGCGGCGACCGGCCGTGCTGGGTCCGGATCCGCCCGCAGGAGATCACCGGGCGCCGGCTGGTCTCGGGCTGAGGCGGCGGGTCGCCGGGCGAAGGGGTGGCCGGGGTGGGACGGGGTGTCGGCGCTGCCGCGGGGTCGGGGCGCGTCCGTCCGTCATCGGGTCAGGCACCGCTGCTCACCGTCGGCAGGTGACCGGGTGCGGCCCGCGCCGCGTACCGCCGCGAGGTGGCGGGCCAGGGCGAGGGTGGCGAGTCCGGCGAGGAGTGTGCACACGCCCCACCAGCCGGTCCGGTTCCACACCCGGACGCCGAGCCAGGAGCCTGCGCTGCCGCCCAGGTAGGCGCAGGTCATGTAGGCGGTTCTGAGGCGGCCTCGGGCCTTCGGCCGCAGGGCGTTGACCCGGGTCTGGCCGGCGACCATGCCGCACTGCATCGCCACGTCGAGCAGCAGGGTGCCGACGGTCAGGGCGGCCAGGCCGAGCGGGCCGCCCCGGCCGCCCGCGGTGAGGACGGCGGCGGAGGCGAGGACACCGAGCAGGCAGACCAGGTTCACGGGGTCGGGGCCGTGGCGGTCCACCAGCCGGCCGGCGTACGGGGTGCAGAGCACGGTGGCCGCGCCGACCAGGGCGAGCCCGCCGACCGCCCGGGCGTCCAGCCCGTACGTGGGGCCGGTGAGCAGGAGGGACAGGCAGGTCCAGACGGCGGAGAACCCGGCGAAGACGCTCGCCTGGTAGACGCAGGAGCGGCGCAGCTCGGACTCGTCGCGCAGCAGGCGCAGCGGTGCGGCGAGCAGGGCCGGGTACGGCGCGTGGGAGGTGGGGGCGGTGGCCGGGACGGTGCGGGCCAGGACAGCGGCGAGGAGCAGGGTGAGGGCGGCGGCGGCCAGGTAGGGGGCCCGCCAGCCCAGCCACTCGCCGAGGGTGCCGCTGAACGTGCGGGCCAGCAGCATGCCGCCGGTGGACCCGCTGAGCAGGGCGCCGGTCACCCTTCCCTGGCGGTCGGGGCCCGCCAGGCCGGCCGCGAGCGTCCCGACGATCTGGGCGGCGACCGTGGTGAGGCCGACGGCGGCACTCGCCGCGACCAGGACGGGCAGGGTCGGCGCGCAGCCCGCGGCGAGCAGGGCCAGTCCGGTGAGGGTGAGCAGGGTGACGAGGAGCGGGCGGTGGGGGAGCCGGTCACCGAGCGGGACGAGCAGGACGATTCCGGCGGTGTAGCCGAGCTGGGTGGCGGTGACGACGAGGGCCGCCGCGTCCGGGGGGACGTGCAGTCCGGCGGCGATCAGCGGGCCGACGGCCTGCGGGAAGTAGAGGTTGCCGACCGCGACGGCGCAGGTGACGGACAGCAGCAGGACCAGTCGGCGGGTCATCCGTCACCCCGCGCGGGGGCTCCGGCGACGGTGCGCCGTACGGGAGTTGTGAGCCGAGTCGTCGGTGTCATGGCGCCAGTGCACGGCATCGTCGTGGCGCCGCCAATCGATGTAGCGTGGTGCTTGATGATCAGCTTCGTACTCGACGTCGAGGACCTCGCGGACACCCGGTTCGCGCTGTCGCCGCTGCACGAGGCCGTGCTGAGCCTGCGGGTGCTGCAGGACCCCGGGTTGTCGGCGCTGCACCTGCCGTGGCGCAGGTCGGTCCTCGGCCGGCTGGGGGCGCTCGACGCCGGGCTGCTGATGTCCCTGGTCGCCCGCCGGCGCACCGTCCCCGACTTCCTGACGCCGATTCCCGGGAGTTTCGCGCCGGGCTTCGAGGACGAGCTGTCGGTCGTGCGCCGGACCTCCCCGGCCCTGGTCCGCCGCGACCTGCTGCTGACGCACGCACCGGACCCGGTGCCGGAGGCCCTGCGGGTCGCGGCGGAGGGCGATGACGACGCGGTCGCCGGGCTGCGCGACGCCCTGTGCGAACTCCTGCGCCGGTACTGGGAGTCGGCGATCGCGCCGGAGTGGCCGACGATGCGCCTGGTGCTGGAGGCGGACATGACGTACCGGGCTCGGCGGCTCGCCCTCGGCGGCGCCCGCCTGCTGTTCGCCGACATGCACCCGGACCTGCGCTGGCGAGGCGGCGTGCTGCACATCGACCGGATGATCAGCCGGCACCGTGTCGCGGCGGCGGGCCGGGGGCTGCTGCTCATACCGTCCGTGTTCGCGCACAAGCCCGCGCCGCCGCTCAGCCCGGAGGAGCCGCCGAGCCTGGTCTACCCGAGCCGGGGCGTGGCCACCCTGTGGGACTCCCCGCCGGCCGAGGGCCTGATCGGGCTGCGCGGCCTGACCGGCCTGGCCTCCCCGACCGGCCCGTCAGCCCTGGCCGCGCTGCTCGGCGCGCCGCGCGCCCGGCTGCTGGTTCTGCTGGCGGAGCCGTCGGCCACCGTGGAGGTCGCCCGCCGGCTGCGGGTCACGCCGAGCGCCGTCTCCCAGCACCTGCGGGTCCTGTACGCGGCGGGCCTGGTCGCCCGGGCCCGCGACGGGCGGCACGTCCTGTACCGGCGCAGCGCGTTGGGCGACCAGTTGGTGGCCGGGCGCGCGGCGGTTTCGTAAAGGCGGGTTCGTGGCGGCGGGTTCGTGGCGGCGTTTCAGGAGGGGCGTCTACGAGCGGTACTGCCGCCAGTCGTCGAACCAGCGGCCGGAGATCGGGGTGTGGGCCCGCTTCTCCGGCGAGTCGGGGCGCTCCGCGTGCGCGAGGTCGTCGAGGTACCACTCGGTGAAGGTCGCCGGGCGGTCGTCGTCGGTGAGCAGCGGGTTGAGGCGGTCGCAGGTGCCCCGGCCGTCGAACCACATCGTGCCGCGCTGCGGGCCGCTGACCACGAGCAGGGTGGAGAAGCTGCAGCCGCCCGCGACCAGGAAGACCGCCCCGCTGACGCGGGCCTCGGCGGCGGCCTCCGCCTCCTCGCTCCAGGCGGCGTGCGCGGCGGCGAAGGCGGCGGGGTCGGCGTGGTCCTCCTCCTTCGGAGCGCGGTCCCAGACCTCCTCCTCGGCGGCGAGGGCGGTGTCGTGGTCGGGGAACGGGGTGCCGAGCCGGGCGAGGAGGGTGTCGTGGTCACCCCGCCAGCGCCAGCCGTGGTCGGAGCGGTGCAGCTCGCGGATGCGGTTGTGCTCGCTGCCCGCGCTGACGTGCAGCAGGTACCGGCGGTAGTCGGCGGGGAGGGCGAGGCCGAACTGTTCCTCGGCCTCCCGGATGTGGCCCTCGGTCAGCGGCGGCGGAAGGGGAGGACGCGGACCGCCCTGTTCGGCTTCCCGCATCGCCCGCAGGGCGAGCGCCCGCCGCCGGACGTCGTCCCAGTCCACCTCCGCTGTTCGCATGATCGGATTGTGTCAGGCGGCTTGGAGCCGGATCCCGGCGGACCCCGGCGGACCCCCCCGGCGTTGCGTACGGTCCCTGCTCGGCCCGTGGACGCGCGCGCCGATGACTGGTATCCAGGCCACTGGGTAACCGGGCGGAGCCGGCCGCCGAGCCGGGACGTACGCGATGCCGGGACGTACCACCACCGGGACGTGCCAGCAGGAGAGCAGGGGCGATGCGCAGAGTTCTGATCGTCGGCGCCGGGCAGGCCGGACTCCAACTGGCCCTGGGGCTGCAGTCCCACGGCTACGACGTGACGGTGCTGACGGACCGCAGCGCGGAGGAGGTGCGGGCCGGGCGGGTGCTCTCCTCCCAGTGCATGTTCGACTCCGCGCTGCGCACCGAACGCGCCCTCGGCCTGGACCTGTGGGCCGACGAGGCGCCCCGGATCGAGGGCGTCGGGGTGTCCGTGACTGGGCCGGAGTCGGCACGGGTGATCGACTGGGTCGGACGGCTGGACGCCTCCGCGCACTCCGTCGACCAGCGGCTGAAGATGTCCGCCTGGCTGGAGACCTTCGCCGAACGCGGCGGCCGGGTGGAGCTGCGCAAGGTGACCGCCGCCGACCTGCAGCACCTGGCCGGCTCGTACGACCTGGTGCTGATCGCCTCCGGCAAGGGCCCGCTGGGCTCGCTGTTCGAGCGCGACCACGCGCGCTCGCCGCACGAGCGGCCGCAGCGCGCGCTGGCCGCCGCCTACGTGCACGGGCTCGCGCCGCGCCCCGAGCACGACTTCCCGGCGGTGCGCTGCAACGTGGTGCCCGGTATCGCCGAGCTGTTCGTGATGCCGGCCCTGACCGTGTCGGGGCCCTGCGACATCCTGCTCTGGGAGGCCGTGCCGGGCGGACCGGCGGACGCCTTCGACGGGATCCGCGACCCGGCGGAACACCTGCGGGTGACCCTGGAGTTGATGAAGACCTTCACCCCTTGGGAGTACGACCGGGCGCGGTCCGGCGTCGAACTCACCGACGCCGGCGCCACCCTGGCCGGGCGCTTCACCCCGGTGGTCCGCCACCCGGTCGGCGAACTGCCCGGCGGCAGCACGGTACTGGGCGTGGCGGACGTGGTCGTCACCAACGACCCGATCACCGGGCAGGGCGCCAACAACGCCGCCAAGTGCGCGGCGGGCTACCTGGCGGCGATCCTCGCCCACGGCGACAAGCCCTTCGACCGCGACTTCCAGCAGGCCGCCTTCGACGGCTTCTGGGAGACCGCGGGCCCGGTCACCACCTGGACCAACGCGATGCTCGCCCCGCCGCCCCCGCACGTCCTCGACCTGCTCGTCGCGGCGGGCGAACACCCGGCCGTGGCCGACCGGTTCGCCAACAACTTCAACGATCCGGCGGACGTGGAGCGGTGGTTCCTCGACCCGGCGAAGGCCGCCGCCTACCTGGCCTCGGTCACGGCCGATAACTGAAAGGTCACAACCTTTCCGAATCGGGTGCGAACACGCGTTGATCATGGTGGGTTCGTGTCGCCCCCTCGCCGAGCGGGTATGCGGTTCGGGACGCGAGCCGTACGGACATCCGGACAACAGGAGACACGTGGTGGCGGTCGACGGGGGCAACATGGCCCAGGCAGTGATCGATACGGCGTACAACGAGCGCAAACGGCTGCACACCGGCCGTAGCCGGACCACCGCCGTGGTCGTGCTGGGCCTGCTGGCCGCAGTCGGCCTCTTCCTGGCGCTGGTGGTCGGGAAGTCGGACCCGAACTCCGCGCCGACCTGCGACGGCAAGACCATGACCCGGGACAGCGAGTGCCGGATCTGGTCCAACCACGGCGGCGGGGGCACCTACTCCTACGACGAGATGATCGACCGCCGGGAGTCCTCGAGCAGCGTGTGGCGGTACATCGGCTTCGGCGGCGCCGGCCTCGCCGTCGTCCTGATGGTGGTCTCCTACAGCAAGCTGGACCCGAACCGCCCCTGGGGCAAGCCGGTCAGCGCGGCCTGCCCGCGCTGCCGGGAACTGAACCTGCGGGAGAAGGTCACCGTCCACAGCGTCACCAAGGGCCGCACCACCTACCGCTACAGCGGCATCGTCACCCTCTGCACCCCCGCCTGCGGCTTCTCCACGATCCGCCAGCGCTGACCGTCCGGTCCCCGGGCGTTCGGCCCCTGGGCGTTCGGCGCCTCGGGTGGCGACCGTCTCGGGTGGCGTCTCGAATAGGACGCCCGGCTCCCACCGACTACGCTCGGCCCCGATCGAACAAGTGATTGGGTGGACCGAGTGGGCAGGTGGGAGCGGGCGCTGGACGCCGCCGGCGTGCAGGACCCCGGACTGCGGGCCGACTACGGCCGGCAGCGGGAACAGGTCACCCGGTACAAGCGGGAGGTCACCCTGGCGGCCGGCCTGCTGCTGCCGGACCGCACGGTCCCGCACGTGATCGCGGCGGCCGCCTTCATGCACCGCACCGACACCCTGCTCGACAGCGGCCCCCTCGCGCAGCGCCGGGCGGCGTCCGCCCGCTGGCAGCGGGACGTCACCGAGAGCCTTGCCGCCGGCCGCACCGACGACCCCGAGCTGCGCCCCCTGCTGAACAGCGTCGGCGCGCACCCCGCCCTGCGCGAGCGCGTCCTGGACTTCCTCGCCGCGGCGGACGCGGACCTCGACTTCACCGGGTTCGCCACCGAGGCGGAGTACCAGGCGTACGTGGACGGGTACTCGCTGCCCGGCTTCATGGTCGTCGCCGGCCTGCTCGGCCCGGCCGGCGACCAGGCGGTCTTCCGCGCCGCCTGCCGCACCTACATCGACGGCGCCCAGCGGCTCGACTTCGTCAACGACCTCGCGGAGGACCTGGCCGAGGGCCGGCTGACGGTCCCCGAGCAGACCCTGCGCGAGCACGGCGTCACCCGGGCCGACCTGGAACAGGCCCGCGACCTGCCGGCCGTCCGGACGCTGCTCGGCGACCTGCTCGACCGGGCCGACCGCACACTCGCCGAGGGCAGGGCCGTCATCGAGCTGGTGCCGCCCGCCCACCGGCCGATGGTCCGCTGCCTCCTCGGGGTGGACGAGCTCATCAGCGCCGCCGCCCGCGCCGACCTGGGCGCGCTGCTCCGCCGCTCCGCGAGCCCCGCCAAGGCCGCCGCGCTGCGCCTGCTCGGCCGCGAGTACCTCCGGGCCCGGCGGCTCCGCGACTGACGGGCCGAGCCATTCACGCGAGCCGCCGCTGACGTTCCGCCAGAAAGCCTTCCGGGCAGGCGAGTCGGGCCGGCAGCGCGGGTCAGGGCAGATGCCTGCCCGACGGGGCTTCCTCGGCTGAGTCCGTAGCCGACCCGCGGACTATACCCCGGTCGACACATCTTGAACGCACCAGCCCCGTAGGAAGCCGCTCCGCACCCAGGGCACCCAGCCCGCGGAGCGCCTCCGGCAGTCCGCCCGGCCTGCAGTCGATTTCGTCACCGATAGTCCCGTTCATGCTTCTCTGCGTGTTCACGGGTGCAGAACCCGGCGCTTCATGCGTTCAGGAAGATAACAAAAAAGCCAACATGATCTCGTCTTGGATTTACTTCTTGACTCCATCTGACATCTGCGGGTTGACTCCCTCCCACTCCGCCGCACCGTCGCGGCGACGTCAGGGAGGCACCCCCACATGAACGCAACGATGCGTCGCGCCGTTATCGCCACCGCAGCCGTCTCGATGGCCCTGTCCATGGCCGCCTGCGGCAAGGCCGGCGGCGACAAGAAGGACTCCGCCGCGGGTGGTGACACCAAGTCGATCGGTCTGCTGCTGCCCGAGAACGCGTCCTCGACCCGCTACGAGTCCTTCGACAAGCCGTTCATCGAGGCCAAGGTCAAGGCCCTGTGCGCGGACTGCAAGGTGCTCTACAACAACGCCGAGGGCAGCGCCGCCAAGCAGAAGCAGCAGTTCGACACCCTGATAGCCCAGGGCGTGAAGGTGATCGTCCTCGACGCGTTCGACGCCACCTCCACCCAGTCCTGGGTCAAGGAGGCCGCCGCCAAGGGCGTCAAGGTCGTCGCCTACGACCGCCTGGCCACCGGCCCGGTCGCCGCCTACGCCTCCTTCGACAACGAGAAGGTCGGCGAACTCCAGGGCCAGGCCCTGGTCGACGCGCTCGGCGCGCAGGCCGCCGACGCCAACATCGTCATGATCAACGGCGACGACGCAGACCCGAACGCCGGCCAGTTCAAGTCCGGCGCGCACAAGGTGCTCGACGGCAAGGTGAAGAAGGTCGTCTACGAGCAGTCGGGCGAGTGGAAGCCCACCGTCGCCGGTCAGAAGATCGGTGCCGCGATCACCCAGTTCGGCAAGGACGGCTTCCAGGCCGTCTACTCCGCCAACGACGGCATGGCGGGCGCCATCATCACCCAGCTCCAGGGTGCGGGCATCAAGGTCCCGGTCGGCGGCCAGGACGCCGGCCTCGACGCCATCCAGCGCATCGTCAACGGCGACCAGGCCTACACGATCTACAAGGCCTACAAGCCGCTCGCCGACAGCGCTGCCGAACTGGCCGTCGACCTCCTGCAGGGCAAGGACGTCAAGACCGTCGCGACCGCCAGCGTCGACAGCGCCACCGACAAGGGCATCCCGGCCAAGCTGCTCGACCCCAAGGTCGTCACCAAGGCCAACATCAACGACACCGTCATCGCCGACGGCCTCTACAAGGCCGCCGACATCTGCACCGCGGACTACGCCGCCGCCTGCGCCACCGCCGGCCTGAAGTAGCACCGCCCGGGCCGGGCTCCCCGCATCCCCGGGGAGCCCGCCCGCAGCCGCGGCGGACCTCGGCCCGCCCCGACAACCCCTTTTGACGCTCACCCGCCCGCCCGCACGGCGCGCGGGCCACCCCGGCCGCCGACCCACCATCACGGCGCGCGGGAAGAAGGAGATGGTTCACGTGACAGGCGCACCCGTACTGGCGTTGCGCGGGGTCTCCAAGCGCTTCGGCGCTGTCCAGGCACTCACCGACGTGCACCTGGAGGTGCACGCAGGCGAGGTGGTGGCCCTGGTCGGCGACAACGGCGCCGGAAAGTCCACGCTGGTGAAGACCATCGCCGGCGTCCACCCGATCGACGAGGGAGCGATCGAGTGGGAGGGCCAGGCGGTCTCCATCGGCCGCCCGCACGACGCCCAGGCCCTCGGCGTCGCCACCGTCTACCAGGACCTCGCGCTGTGCGACAACCTCGACGTGGTCGGAAACCTCTTCCTCGGCCGTGAGCTGAAGCGCTTCGGCACGCTCGACGAGGTCGCGATGGAGAAGCGCGCCCGTGAACTCCTCGACACCCTCTCCATCCGCATCCCGAGCGTGCGCATCCCCATCGCCGCCCTCTCCGGCGGCCAGCGCCAGGTGGTCGCCATTGCCCGTGCACTCGTCGGCGACCCCAAGATCGTCATCCTGGACGAACCCACCGCCGCCCTCGGCGTCGAGCAGACCGCCCAGGTCCTCGACCTCGTCGAGCGCCTGCGCGACCGCGGCCTCGGCGTCATCCTGATCAGCCACAACATGGCCGACGTCAAGGCCGTCGCCGACACCGTCGCCGTCCTGCGCCTGGGCCGGAACAACGGCGTCTTCGAGGTGGCGACCACCTCGCACGAGGTGATCATCTCCGCCATCACCGGCGCCACCGAGAACGCCGTCACCCGTCGTCAGGCCCGAATCGCGGAAGAAGCGAAGTGACCACCGAACAGACCACCCCCGCCCCGGCCGCCCCCGCGGTCGACCCCCGCCTGCTCGTCCGCGAGGCCGGCCTCGCCGGCTACCTCGCCGAGTTCAAGCGGAAGATGAAGAACGGCGATCTCGGCTCCGTGCCCGTCGTCCTCGGCCTGATCCTCATCGGCGCCATCTTCCAGGGCATCACCGGCGACTTCCTCAACGCCGACAACCTCACCAACATCACCAAGTGGATCGCCGGCCCCGGCCTGATCGCCGTCGGCATCGTCTTCGTGCTCCTCCTCGGCGAGATCGACCTCTCGCTGGGGTCCGTCGCCGGCGTCTCCGCCTCGATCGCCGCCGTCCTGTCCGTGCGCTCCGGCTACAACGAATGGGTCGCCTGCCTCATCGCCATCGGTGCCGCCGTCGCCATCGGCGCCCTGCACGGCTTCTTCTTCGCCAAGATCGGCGTCCCGGCCTTCGTCGTCACGCTCGCCGGCCTGCTCGCCTGGAGCGGCCTGCAGCAGTACGTGCTGGGCGACAAGGGCACCGTCAACGTCGTCAACGACGGCGTGGTGGCCAACCTGGACACGTACTTCCTCGGCGACGGCGACATCGCCTACACCTGGGGCCTCGCCGTCCTCGGCGTCGCGCTCTTCGCCGCCGGCCAGATCCTCGACGCCCGCCGCCGCGCCACCGCCGGCCTCGCCGCGCGCCCGATGAGCGAGATCGCGCTGCGCACCGGAGTCCTCGCCGTCATCGCGCTGACCGCCGCCTACATGCTCAACCAGGACCGCGGCCTGCCGCTGCCCCTGCTCGTCTTCCTGTCCGTCGTCGTCATCACCGACTTCGTCCTGCGCCGCACGAGCTACGGCCGGCAGGTCTTCGCCGTCGGCGGTGGCGTGGAGGCCGCCCGCCGTGCGGGCATCAACGTCGCCTGGATCCGGATTTCCGTCTTCATGATCTCCGCCGGCATGGCGGCCCTCGGTGGCCTGTTCATCGCCTCCCAGCAGGGTTCCGCGGACAAGATCCTCGGCGGCGGCAACGTCCTGATGAACTCCATCGCCGCGGCTGTCATCGGCGGCACGAGCCTGTTCGGCGGGCGCGGCAAGACCTGGTCCGCGCTCCTCGGCATCCTGGTCATCCAGTCGATCATCACCGGACTCGACCTGGTCCACGTCAACCAGGCCATTCAGTACATGATCACCGGTGCCGTCCTGCTCGCCGCCGTCGTACTGGACTCCGTCTCCCGCCGCACCCGCAAGACCGCCGCGCGCTGACCCGGCGTGACACGCGGCACGGGCCGGCCCGGTACCCACCCCTCGGGTACCGGGCCGGCCCGCCGTGTCGTACCGGCCGGGAGCAACCCTGCCCGCGCTGACTGCTCCGGTCCGGGCTTGACGGCTCACCGCCTCGTCGAGGGCGGACCCGGGCGGAGGCGGCGAGGTGTGAGGGTGGACGCAGACGGCGTCCACAAACGGAACCGTCCTTTGTCGTAGGCGAGTTGCCAGGTCTGTCCGACCCCTGTGACGGCCCGGTGGGCGTGGCTAGCATGAGGCAGCCCAGTCAGAGATCCCAATGACCAGAATCACCGGGAGGATCCACATGAGCGCAGTGATGACCGACATCCGCGACGCAGGCCTGCTGGACATCGACGAGGACACCCTCACCTTCGAGGACGAGCTCGACGCGGACCTCACGCCGGTCGCGTGTCTCGCCGACCCGTGGGTCACGTACGTTCCGACCCGCTTCCCGTGCGAGGTCGACTTCTGACCCGCTTCCCCTGCGAGATGAACGCCTGACCCGAGCGATCAGCCGGGCACGAAGCGGAACCGGGGAAGGGACGGAACCATGGACGCACCACCCGACCCCGGCTCCGCCGAATCGCTGCGACGCAGAGTCGAAGAGCTGTTGCGAAGCGGCGAGGCGCCGCAGCGGAGGGGTGAGGCGCCGCCGAGAAGGGGTGAGGCGCTCGCCGCCGCCACTCCCGTCCCGCGCGGGCCACTGCGCGAGGACGGGCCGTGGTGGTACCTCCAGGACCCGCGGATGCCGGAGCTGGCCCACGGATGGAAGCTGCACGTGTCCACCCGCCCGGGCGAACTGGCGGACCTGCTGGACGTGGTGGTCCCGATCCTGCTGCGCCACACCTGCGACGCGAAGTTCGCCCGGAGCGCCGCGGTGCTGCAGGAACTCAACAGCGGCCGCCACGGCGCCGCCGCCGTCGGCAAAGCCGTGACGCTCTACCCCCGGCCGGACGAAGTCCACGCCCTGGCAACGGAGTTGGCGCGGGCCCTGACCGGATGGGCCGGCCCCGCGGTGGTGAGCGACCGCCGGATCCGGCCGGACGCCCCGCTGTACTACCGCTACGGACCGTTCCGCGTCACGGACGACGAAGCGGAACGCGGCATGACCGGCCCCGACGGCTCGCCGTTCCCGGGCCTGGCCGAAGCCCGTTACCGCCAACCACCCTGGGCGAGCGACCCGTTCACCCCGCCGGACGCCCCCGCCCGTCCGGCGACCACCCGGGTCGGCGACGGGCGCTACCGCATCACGGCGGGCATCACCCGCGCGCCGAGCGGCCACGTCTACCGCGCGGTCGAACTCGCCACCGGGCGCGAGGTGGTGGTCAAACAGGCCAGGGCCTTCGTCGCCGAGGACGGCGCCGGCACCGACGCACGCGGCCGGCTGCGGCACGAACGCCGAGTGCTCGCCGCACTGGCCGGGGTGCCCGGAGTGCCGCCGCTGGTCGACTACTTCCGGCACGGCACCGACGAATACCTGGTCAGCGGCGCGTGCGGGAGACGGGACCTGCGCCGTGACGTCCTCACCTCCGGCCCGTACAGCGCCCTTGCGGTCGCAGGCCCCCGGGACGGTGGGCGCGACGGGTGGACACTGGCGCGCGGGCTGCTGCGGATCCTCGACGCGGTGCACGCGCGCGGCGTGGTGGTGTGCGACCTCAAACCCGCCAACGTGGTGCTCGACCCCGACGGCCGTGCCGCACTGGTCGACTTCGGCGTGAGCGCCCTGGCCGGCGACCGCCCGCCGGGCGCCACCGCCGGCTACGGCCTGCCGGGCGGCACCGGCGACGACCCCACCGAAGACCACTACGCGCTGGGCACCACCCTGCACTACGCCCTCACCGGACTCGACCCGGTCGTCATCGACCCCGACCCGGCGACCAACCGCGACCGCACCCTCGCCTGCCTGCGCGCCGCCCTCCCCGAGGCCGACCCGGTGGTGGACCTGGTCGCGGGGCTGCTGAGTTTCGACCCGGCGCAGCGCGCCGCAGCGGCCTCGCGACTGCGCCGCGCGCGTGCGGACGCCGCTCCCGTACGGCGGCGGCCGACGCGGCCCGGGCGCGCGCTGCTGGACGAGGCCCTCGACCACACCGTCACCACGTGCGTACGGATGGCCCGCGAGCTGGTCGCCGCCGGCCCCGGCGCGGAGCGGCCCCGCACCCTGCTCTCCCTCTACGACGGCGCGGCCGGGCTCGGCCTCGAACTGCTGCAGCACGCGGACCGCCCGGACGCCCGCTCCGCCGCCGCCGACCTCGCCCGCTGGACCGCCGCCCACCCGGCCCTCGACCGCCTCGACGACTCCCTGTACCAAGGCCGTACGGGCGTCGAGCTGTTCCTCGCCGAAGCGGCGGCCGCACTCGGGACGGAACCGCTCCCCTCCGGTCTGCGCGCCGCGCCTGGCCTGGGCGTGGGGACGGACCAGATCGCCGGTGCGGCCGGGATCGGCACCGGGCACCTGCTGCTCGCGGCCGTCGGCTCGGCCGTCGGCGGATCGGCGGCCGTCGGCTCGGCGGGAGACCGGCAGCGCGCCGACCGGCACCGCGCGGCTGCCGCCCGCTGCGCCGCACGGCTGACGACCGGACCGCTCGACGAACCCGAGGACCCGCCCAACCCCGGCACCGCCGCCCTCGCGGAGGGCTTCGCGCACGGCCGGGCCGGCGTCGCCCACTTCCTGCTCGCGATGCCCGACGAGGCGTCGCAGCACACCGCCCGCCGGATCGTCGACGGCCTCGCCGCCGACCTCCCCCGGATCGCGGACGCCGCCCGCCGGCCCGGCGCGACCCGCCGCTACCTCTCCTGGTGCCGGGGACTGGCCGGACTCGGCACGCTGCTGGTCCAGGCCGGCCTCCGGTACGGCGACGAGGACCTGCTCGCCCTGGCCGCCGACGCCGCCGCCACCTGCCGAACCGTCGCTCCGAGGACCGCCCAGGTGTTCCGCTGCTGCGGCCTGGCCGGTGTCGGGGACCTCCTGATCGACCTGGCGGACGCCACCGCAGACGCCCGCCACTGGGCGGCGGCCGAGGACCTGGCGGGTCTCCTCCTCACCCGTGCCGGCGGCCCGCCGAACCGGCCGGTCTTCCCGGGCCGGCAACCGGACGCGGAGGCGCGCGCCTGGGCGGTCGGCACCCCCGGCGTCGCCACGTTCCTGCGCCGCCTGTCCCGGCGCGGCGGCCCGGTGCCGGGGCTGCTGCCGCTGCGCTGAGAAGGCTTTGGAGGGTCTTCGCGGGTGCGGACCGGCCGCACCCGCGCTTCGGTGTGCTCCCAACTCCCGGTGCTGAAAGGGATGTCAGGCACCTTCGGCGGTGGCACGTGGAACGTGGCACGTCGGTCGCGGATCGCTCAAGCGCGGCTGAAGGAGCGACGGGGATGCGCCGCCGGTGCACGGACTACCGGCCCCGACCTGGTCGTCAGCCTGGACGACCACGTCGGCCTCAACGCCCTGCCCGAGGCGCAGCCCCGGCTGGACTTCCTCTTCACCGGCCCGCCCCCGGTGCCCTGGACCGAGCACCTGCCCGGCACCCCCGCACCGGTCACCGACCTGACCGACCTGCTGGAACGCACCGTCGCCCGGCTCGCCGGGGAGGACCTGGAGGTCGTCGTGGTCACCCAGGACGAGCCCGGCGCCCGCGACCGGCTCGGCCTGCACTGCGCCAAGGTGATCGTGCCCGGCACGCTGCCGATGACCTTCGGCCACGTCAACCGCCGCACCCGCGGCCTGCCACGGCTGCTCGAGGTCCCGCACCGGCTCGGCCGCGCCCCGGGACCGCTGCGCCACGACGAACTGCCGCTCCACCCGCACCCGTTCCCCTAGCCGCACCCGTTCCCCTGGCCGCACCCGTTTCCCTGGCCGCACCCGTTTCTCTGGCCGCACCCGTCCCTCTGGCCCGAACCCGTCCCGCCAGCCGTCCCTGTTCGCCCAGCCGTCCGGGAAGGACGCGATGACCACCCACCGCCTGCCCACGATGCTCTGGCACAGCCTGCGCTCGCGCTGCCGCCGCCCACGGCCTCGGCACCACCCCCCTCGGCGGCTTCCGGGACGACCTCGCCCACGAACTCCTCGGCCTCGACGACCGGGAGGAGCCCATCCAGTACCTCCTCCCGCTGGGTCGGCCGGCGGTGGCGTGAAGCCGTGGCACCAACCGGTGGTGCTCGCGTCCGGCCGCCCACGTCCTGGAGGCAGGACCACGATCGGGAGGTGGAGATGGGCGGGCCCGCGCCCGCTGCGGCCCGGTCGGCGGGACGCCGTAGAGTGCCTGGCATGTCGGATGACGAAGTGCGGCGGATCAACGCCTTCCTGGCCGGGTTCGCGCGTCGGCGGGCCGAGCGTACGGTCGAACTCCCGGGCGGGTTCGCGGTGTTCGACGACCGCTTCGCGGGCTCGTGGTCGAACAACCAGGTCTTCGTCGACCGCACCGACACGGCGCCGGCCGCCCTGCCCGGCCTCGTCGACGAGGTGATGGGCGAGCGGCCGTTCCGTCTGGTGTCCGTACTGGACGGGGAGTTCGGGGAGGCGTGCGTCGAGCCGTTCCGGCGGGCCGGGTACCGGCACAGCACCTACCTGGTGATGCTGCACACCGGCCCGACCCCCGCCGTCGGCGAAGGGCGCTGCGTCGAGGAGGTCGACCTGGAGGCGATCCGGGAGCCGCTCTCGGCGAGTTGGCGGACGGCGCTCCCGGCGGCGGGCGAGGAGGTGGTCCGGTCGCTGGTCGACCGGCGGGTGACGTCCCGGCGCGGGGCCGAACGCGTCCAGCTCCTCGGCGCACAGGCGGACAACGGCGAGGTGGCCGCCTGGACCGACCTCTACCTCGAACCCGTCCTCGGGATCGCCCAGGTCGAGGACCTGCTCACCGCCGAGGCACACCGCCGGCGCGGCCACGCCGATGCCGTCCTGGCCGCCGCCCTGCGCCGTGCGACGGACGCCGGCTGCGGCACGCGCTTCCTGATCGCGGAGTCCGACGACTGGCCGCGAAACTGGTACGCGCGCCGTGGCTTCGAGGTCATCGGGCACACCCACGGCTTCGAGCGCACCTGACCCGGACGAACCGGCGCGATTCCCTCACTACGCGCCTTCGGCGGCTCTGCGGACCGCTGAGGAACGTCCGGCGTCGAGCCGCACCACCGTTGGCGGAGGTGCGAAGGCGCGAAGAGCCGGGCGGCGTGGTCAGGACGGGTCAGTCCGCGAGGCCCAGGGGGTCGGGGGCGCTCTCCAGCAACTCGGGGCCGTTGTTGCGGACGCTGTTGACGGTGGGGGAGACGGCGCGGACGCGCAGGTCGCCGCCGGCGGGGCGGCGCAGGAGGTGGTGGAGTTCGGCGGGGTCGGTGTGGGCGGGGGAGAGCCAGCCGGGGAGGTCGTCGGGGGTGATGGTGAGGGGCATCCGGTCGTGGATGCGGCCGGCGCTGTCGGTGGCGTCGGTGGTGATGACGGTGGCGGTGGCGAGCCAGGCGAGCGGGTCGTCGTCGGGGCGGGTGCGGTCGCGCCAGAACTCGTAGAGGCCGGCCATCAGCATCAGGCCGCCGGTGCTCAGGAAGTACGGCTGCTTGTACTTCTTGCGGTCGGCGGTGGCGGGGATCTCGCGCCACTCGAAGTAGCCGTCGGCGGGGATGACGCAGCGCCGGGCGGTGAAGGCCTTGCGGAAGGCGGGCTTGGTGTCGACCGTCTCCGAACGGGCGTTGATCATGCGGGCGGCGCCGGACGGGTCCTTGGACCAGGACGGGACCAGTCCCCAGCGCAGCGGGCGCAGTTGGCGCAGCAGCTCGCCGGTGTCCCGGTCGACGCGCTCCAGGACGGCGGGGACCGGGTCGGTGGGGGCGACGTTCCAACTCGGCGCGAAGCTCTCGGCCGGGTCCCAGCGGAGTTCTCCGAGGAGCGAGACGAGGTCCTGGGGCGTGGTGGTGGAGACGAAGCGGCCGCACATGCCCCCAGCCTGCCACCCCCGACGGACAACCGGGCCGCAACGGGGCCATCACCGGACCGCATCCGGGCCACATCCGGATCACATCCGGGCCATGACCGGGCCGAAGGGGCAGGGGTCGGCGCGGCTCGTGGCCGCCGTGTGGGCGTGGTGCAGCCGCAGCTGGGGCGAGGCGCGCAGCCGGTGGTGGACGAGCCGTGGCGGGGGCCTCAGCGGGGGAGCTGCCCGTGCTCCGTCCACGGGCGCAGCTTCTCCGGGTTGCGGACCGCCCAGATGCGGGTGATGCGGCCGACGTCCACTCCGAAGGCCGCCACGGTCGCGGTGACACCGGCGTGCTGGGCGACCAGGCCGGGTCGGCCGTTGACCGTCCGCTCCAGGAGGGTGAGCCCGGGGGCCTTGTCGGCGATGTGGATCAGGTACTGGGCGATCCGCTCGGCGCCCAGGACGGGGCGCAGGACGGCGCCGACCAGGCCGCCGCCGTCGGCGGCCATCGTGGCGTCGGGGGCGAGCAGGCCGACCAGGGCCTCGATGTCCCCGGCCTCCCAGGCCTCCTTGAAGTGCCGCACCAGACCGGCCTGCCCGGCCCTGGGGACGGTCGGCGGCTGCGCGCCGCGCACCCTGCGGCGGGCCGAGGAGGCCAGCTGCCGACAGGCCGCGGGGGTGCGGCCGACGATCTCGGCGACCTCGGGGAAGGGGTACCGGAAGACGTCGTGCAGGATGAACGCCACGCGTTCGGCCGGGGTCATCGCCTCCAGGACGACGAGGAAGGCCATGTTCACCGACTCGTCCAGGGTGACCCAGTCGGCCGGGTCGGCCGCCCTCTCCCGGCCGCCGCCCGGCCCGCCGATCCACTCGGTACGGTCGGGCAGCGGCTCGGGTATCCACTCGCCGACGTAGCGCTCGCGCCGGACCCGCGCCGATCCGAGCAGGTCCAGGCAGACGCGGGTGGCCACCGTCGTCAGCCAGGCGCCGGGCGCGGCGACGGCCTCCTGCCGCTCCCGCGGCATCGCGTACCAGCGGGCGTACGTCTCCTGGACGGCGTCCTCGGCCTCAGTCAGTGAACCGAGCAGCCGGTAGGCGAGGTTGATCAGCTGCCGCCGCTCGCCGACGATCACGCTCAGGTCCGGTTCGAAGGGACTGTCGTGCGGTCGGTCTTGCGGTCCGTCGTGCGACCGGTCGGGGCCGGGCTCGGAGGGGGTGCTCATGGTCGGGGCCGCTCCCTGGTCCGCTCGTCGTTTCAGCCCGTCGCGGCGCTCGCCGTGTCGACGAGGAAGCGCACCGGGCTGTGAGGCCGGACCGGACCTCACACTCGGCGGCCCTGCGTCGTCGGTTGACCGAGACACTATCGATCACCGCCGCGAGGCAGAAGAGGGGACCGCGTCATGGTCACACCGACGACGGCAGCAGAACCGCGCAGCGTCACGTTCCTGCGGGCCGCGATCGCCCTGCAGACCGCGGCCGTCCTCTTCCAGGCGGTCACGGCCGGCCTGCTGCTGTCCACCTCCTACGGTGAGGTGCTGCACGGCGTCGGGGCGCGGGTGATGTACGGGGCGTCGATGCTGTACGTGCTGGCCGCGATCCTGGCGTGGCGGCCGGGTGGCGGATCGCCCCGGCCGATCCTGTACGCGTCCGGTTTCCTGGTGCTGGCCTCGGCGCAGGTGGTCCTGGGCATCGCGCACGTTCCGTCGGTCCACGTCCCGCTGGGGGTGCTGATCTTCGGCCTGAGTGTGGCGGTGCTGGTGCGGGTGCCGGCCGCCCGCGTCGCGCAGGCGGCCGGCACCCGGTCGGGGTGGCTCAGGAGCTGAGGGTGCCATCCCATCGGCGGGGTCAGGGCGTTGCCGTTGCCGAGCGGGTCGGCGGGGGGTGCATGCGCGCACTCCTGCGGGTGTGGGGGATGCGACAGCCCGTCAGGAGCTTGGGGGAGCCGCGGCCGGCCGGGTGGGGCCGGCCGGCCGCGGGTGGTGCGGTGTGGGGGTCAGCGGTGTGGCGGGGGTCAGTCGGTGACCGCCGCGGTCGCGGAGCGGCCGGGGGCGAGGGTGACGGTGGCGTAGGTGTACGTGACGCCGTCGACGACCCTGGTGTGCGCCTCCCGCGCCTGGCCGTCGACGGTGACGCGCGCGTGCGGCCCTCGGAAGCGGGCCTCCCAAGTGAGCGGCTTCGTACCGGTGTTGGTGACGGTGCTGGCCCGTTCGCCGTCGTGGCGGACGGTCACCGTGCCGTCGCCGACCGGAATGGACGCGACCTGCAGCCAGCCCATCGAGGCGGGTAGCCGGGAGGCGGTGGCGAGCGTGCCGGTGGCCGCGTCCGGCTCGACGCCGAGCAGGCCCTGGACGGTCTGGGCGAGCAGGGTGAACGGAACCTCGGGGTAGTCGCCGTTGAGCATCTGCCCGCTGGCGTGCTGGGCGCCGACGCTCTCGTAGACGTACCGCATCCACTTCCAGGCGGTGGTGCCGTCCTGGTTGGCGAAGAAGGCGTCCGGCAGGTAGGTGTAGGCCTCCAGGTTGACCGAGCGTTCCGGGCCGGAGTCGGCGGCGTCGACGGCGGCGAGGAGGGCGTCCCGGCGGGGCCCGGGGTCGATGAGCCGCTTGACCGGCATCAGCACACTCGCCTCGTAACCCCAGCCGGTGACCGGCCGACCGGCGGTGTCGTAGCCGTGCACGACCTCGCCGGGGTGCTGACTGTCCACGCTCCAGGTGGAGTTGACGTACGAGCGGAGCGCCTCGGCGGCCTGCCGGTAGCCGGCGGCGGAGGTGGCGTCGCCCCGGGCGTCGGCCAGCGTGGCGGCGGCGAGGTAGGCCTGGTACTGGGCGCCCAGCGCGTCACCGGCCTCGGCGTAGGTCCCGGCGGCGTTCTCGGCGTAGCTGGCGGTGCCGGCGAAGATGCTGCGGCTGGTGGCCTGTGGGATCGGCAGGCCGCCGTTGTCGACCGGGCCGGGGTGGCCGGCGATGAACGGGCCGAGGGTGTTGCGGACGTAGGTGCCGAGGGCCGGGTCGTCGGCGTAGTCGCGGTCGCCGGTCCAGCGGTAGGCCTCACCGGCCTTCTGGACGAGCTCGAAGGGCGCGGGCAGCTCGCGGACGAAGCGGTTCGGGCCGCGGTAGTCGATGGCGCCGTACGTCCGGGCGTCGAAGTTGAGCGCCCAGACCGGGTAGAGCCCGTTGACCTCGGTGGCGGAGGCGGCGAAGCCGCGCAGCATGGTCTTGTTCTCGGCGTCCAGGCCCAGCAGGTGCGCGCCGACCAGCTGGTGGGCGAAGTCCCGGCTGTAGAAGGCGGATCGGAACGGGTAGCCGGCCCAGTACGTGGTGTCGTAGGCGGTGCTGCCGGTGCCGCCAGGGTGGTTCTCGTCCATGTCGAGGACGCCGGTGGTGCCGGCCTGCTGCACCCAGCTGTTGGCCTTGGTCTTGGCCCAGTCGAACAGGGCGGCGACCTCGGGGTCGGAAGAGGTGGCGACCGGGTCGTTGGGGGCGGACGGGGCCACGGCCGCGTCGTCCACGTTGACCCAGCCGGTGGGCGAGGAGCCGACGGTGAGGACGAGCCGGTCGCCGGCGGCGACCCGGATCCGGGGGAGGGTGTACTTCGCGTAGGTGGACTGCTCGGGGAGGGTGAGCGAGCGCACGACGGCGCCGTTGACGCTGACCGAGAGGGTGCCCCCGGGGCCGCCGGTCGCGATCCAGGCGGAGAGGTCGTAGCTGCCCGCGCCGGCGGCGGTCGCCTGGTGGGTGATCGCGTAGCCGGGCCCGGCGTCGAGGTAGGCGAGGCGGGCGCCGCCGTGCGGGTTGTTGGTGGCGATGCCGGTGTGCCCGGTGAGGGTCCAGCCGTCGGCGCCCTGCTCGAAGCCGGGGTTGGCGAGGACGAGGGGTTCGGTGCGGGTGAGCGTCCAGCGGTGGGCCGGACGGGCGTCGCAGCCGCCGTGCGCCGGGGTGGGAGCGACCGTGGGAGTAGCGGTCGAAGTCGGCGTCGGCGTGGGCTCGGTGCTCAGGCAGGCGCCGGTGCCGCGTACGGCGAGGGTGTACGTGCCCCGGGGGCCACGGGAGACGGTGAAGCGCTCGGCGTCGGGGGCGGTGCCGCAGTCGGCGGTGGCGGGCGGGCGACCCGGGCCGTCGAGGGTGAGGCAGCGGCCGCTCGCGGCGTTGACGAGCAGGTAGTCGTCGCCGGTGCGGCGCAGCTGCCAGCGCTGGCTGAGCAGTCGTTGGCAGTCCGCGCCGACGACGGGGGTGCCGGGGGCCGATTGCGCGTACTGCGGGCCGAGGCAGCTGCCGTCCAGGGCGGAGCCGAGGACGTAGCTGCCGCCGTCCACGAGCGGTGCCCGGTTGTTGGCGAACGCCGGGTCGTCGGCGAACGCCGGGACGCTGCCGAGGGCCTGGGCGGCGAGGACGGCCAGGAGCAGGAGACCGGACGGTAAGGCGCGGGTGCGGGGCGGCATGGCGGATCCTCTTCCGGTCGGGGGCGGGGTGCTGGGTGGTCGGGAAACTGTTTGAACGTTCAAATCGCTGGATGGTGCATCGCGTGTGATGGGTGACATTTCACATGTTCAGACAAGCCGCGTCAACGGGCCGTGCGGCACCGGCTGTCCGAAAAGAAGCGGCGAGGGCCCCTGCCCGACGGGGGTGGGCAGGGGCCCCCGCGAGGCCGCGCGGTCCGGGCTCTGCGCCCGAGCGCGGCGAGCGTGTCCTCCGGCGAGAGGCACGGACAATGCTCCGTGCAGAGACCGCGGTTGTTCGGTCAGGTCAAGTACTGGGAAAGCCATGATCGTTCCTGATCGCTAATCTGGCGCGGTGACGATCGAGCTGCGCATTCTGTCGACGGTCTCCTGCCGGGGAGAGGAGGTCACCGCGCCCGGGCTGCGGGGGCTGTTGGCGCTGTTGGCGGGGGAGGTGCGTGGTGGGTGCGGCAGCGGGCGGCTGGTGGACGGGCTGTGGCCGCAGGAGGGGCCCGAGCGGCCGGGGAAGGCGCTGCAGGTGCTGGTGTCGCGGGCGCGGGCGAGGTTCGGGGCGGAGCTGATCGTCAGCACCCCGACCGGGTACCGGCTGGGGCTCGGGGAGGAGCGGGTGGACGCCTCGGCGGTGCTGTTGCACGCCGCCGCCTGCGCGGAGAAGGCGCGGGCCGGGGACCATGCCGGGGCACTCGCCGAGGCCGAGGCCGGGCTGGAGCTCTGGGGCCCGGGGGACATCGCGGACGAACCCGCGGGGGCGGACCCGGTCGCCGTGCTGCGTGCCGAACGGGCGCGCACCTACCGGGCGTTGCGGCGGGCGCGGGCGCTCGCACTGGCGCGGACCGGACGGCACGCGGAGGCGGTGGAGGCCCTCGCCGTGGAGGCGACCGGCCGGGCTCGGGACGAGGAGGTGCTGCTGGAGCTGCTGCGCTGCGAGGCCCGGACCGCCGGGGCGGCGTCCGCGCTCGGCCGGTACGACCGCTACCGCCGTGGGCTGCGGGACACGCTCGGCACCGACCCGGGGCCCGAACTTCGGGCGCTGCACCAGGAGTTGCTGCGCGGTGAGGCGGCCCCGGTGCGGCGCGGGGTGCCGCACGAGCCGAACGCGCTGGTGGGCCGGGAGGCCGACCTCGCCGCCGTGGCCGAGCTGCTGCGGACCGCCCGGGTGGTGTCGGTGGTGGGCCCCGGCGGGCTGGGGAAGACCCGGCTGGCGGCGGCCATGGCGCGGGAGGCGGCGCAGCGGGTGGTGCACCTGGTGCCGCTGGCAGGGGTGGTGGCGGACGAGGACGTGGCCGGGGAGGTGGCGGCGGCGCTCGGCGTGGGCGATCCGGCCGGGATCTCCGGCGCGCTGGGCCCCGGGCCGGCGCTGCTGGTGCTGGACAACTGTGAGCAGGTGGTGCGCGGAGCCGCCGAGTTGGCGCACGCCCTGGTGGCCGCCCGCCGGGACGTCCGGGTGCTGACCACCAGCCGTGCGCCACTCGGTATCTCCGCCGAATCGGTTTACCTGCTCCCGGAGTTGGGCCGGGACGCCGCCGTCGAACTGTTCACCCAGCGGGCCCGCGCCGCGCGCCCCGACGTGGAACTGCCCGCCGGGCCGGTCGCCGAACTGTGCGCCCGGTTGGACGGGCTGCCGCTGGCGGTGGAGCTGGCGGCGGCCCGGGTGCGGGTGTTGTCGGTGGCCGAGATCGCCGGACGGCTGGCGGACCGCTTCGCCCTGCTGCGCGGCGGTCCCCGGGACGCGCCGCAGCGCCACCGTACCCTGCAGGCGGTGGTCGACTGGAGCTGGAACCTGCTGGAGGCGCCGGGCCGGGCGGCGCTGCGCGCGCTCTCCGTCTTCCCCGGCGGCTTCACCGCCCGGACCGCCGAGCACCTGCTGGACGACCCCGACGCGCTGACCGTGCTGGAGGACCTGGTCGACCAGTCGTGGCTGCGACTGGTCGACACTCCGACCGGCGGGCGCTTCCGGATGCTGGAGACGGTACGGGAGTTCGGCGCCGCCCAGCGCGCGGACGAGGGGGAGGAGGAGTCCGTCACCAGCCGATTCCTCGACTGGGCACGGGAGTTCGGCCTCGCTCACCACGACGGACCGTTCGGTCCTGCGGCAGTGGCGCAGTGGCGGCTGATCCGGGCGGAGCAGGACAATCTGGTCCGCGCGCTGCGACTGGCCCTCGCCGCCGAGAACGCCGAGAACGGCGGGGGCGCGGGAGACGCCGGGGGCACCGGGGATGTCGGGGATACCGGGGTTGGTCCGGCGATCGCCGCGATCGCCGCCGTCCTCGCCGCGCTGTGGACGACCGAGGGCAACTACGTCCGACTGCTGGCCTTGGCCGAGGACACCGGCGGCCCGGTCTCCCGGCACTGGACCGAGCTCGAACGGGCCGACACCGCCCAGGAATTGGCGGATGCAGTGCGCACCCTCACCGCCCTGAGCACCGTCAACACCCTGCTCACCGCAGGCGGCGGCCTCGGCGCCGGCACCGGCGCGCTGCGCCTGCTGGCCACCCTGCGGCGGCTGCCCCCGGCCGTGCCCGACACCCCCGTGCGGGCGATCGCCGCCGTGATGGCGGCCGTGCCCGAGGTGCTGGGCCCGGACGGCACCCGGCTGGCGGAGCTGTGCGCCGCGTCCGAGCCACTGCTCGCGGGCGTGGCCGAGGCGGTGGCCGGCTACCGGTGGGAGGGCGCACGGCAGGTGGAGCGGGCGATCGCCTCGGCGCGGCGGACGCTGGCGGCCTTCGAGTCGCTGCGGGTGCCCTGGCTGCGGGTGCTGGCGCCGGCCCGCCTGGGCGAGCTGTACCTGCAGGATGAGCGGGGTTCGGAGGCGCTGCCGCTGCTGCGCGCGGCGATCGCGGCGTTGGACGAACTCGGCGACTGGAAGGACATGTTGGGCCTGCGCTGGGGCATGGTGATCGGTAGCCTGCAGGCCGGGGACTCGGACGGCGCCGAGCACTGGCTGGAGCTGGCGGTACGGCACCGGCCGGAGGAGGCGGTCGACCTGGTGGCTCCCGAGCTTGGGGTCCGGGCGGAACTGGCGCTCGCCCGGGGCGAGTCGGCGGCAGGACTGGCGCTGTGGCGGCGGGCCGCCGGGCTGTCGGCCCGTGGGGCGGAGCCGCCCGCGGGCCCCCTTACGGACCCGTCCTGGGCGCTGGAACTGGCGGCGGTCTGCGTGGCCGCGCACGCCCGGCACGGCGAGCTGGAGCGGGTCGCGCCGCTGGCCGCCGCCCTCCCGGAGCGGCTGGCCGCACTGCTGGCCGGCGACGGCGAGGACGGCCAGGCGGTGTTGGTGGCGGGCCCGCTCGCCGGGGCACTGCTGCTCGCGCTCGGCCTGGCCGCGCTGGACCGGGGTGCCCGCGAGTCCGACGCCGAGCGGACCGGGGCCGGGGTGCGGATGGTCGCGCTGGCCGAGCGCTTCCGCTGCCTGCGCAGCTTCCAGCCGACCATGGGATCGGCCCCGGCCCGGCGCGACGCCGAGCGGGCCGACGCGGGGGAGTACCACCGGGCGGTCACCGGGTACGCGGCGCTGGACCGGGCCGCCCTGGCAGCGGAGGCGCTGGCGCTGGTGCGACCCTGACTCCCTGACTCCCTGATGCCCTGACGCCCTGGCGGCGGAGGCGTCGTCGCTGGTGCGGTCCCGGGGCCCTGGCGGGACGCCCCTGCTCAGAGCCGCACCGGCAGCCGCAGCAGGTGGAAGCCGTCGGCCGGCCAGTGGCCGAACTGCAGCTCGTCCCGTCCGACGCCGAGCGCCGCGTCCGGCCGCCGGATGAGCACCTGGTCGAGGACCACCGAGGTGACCAGTCGGCCGAGGGCCGCGCCGAGGCAGTAGTGCGCGCCGTGGCCGAACGCCAGGTGGCCGTCGCCGCGCCCGAACTCCCGGGCGATGTCCAGCCGTTCGGGCGTCTCGCCGTACTCCTGCGGGTCGTGGTCGGCGGCCAGCAGGGCGACGGTCACCGGGTCGCCGGCCTTCAGCGCCGTCGCGGCGAACTCGAAGTCCTCGGTGGCGTAGAGGGTGGCGCCGATCCGCACCAGGCTGATGTACCGCAGCAGTTCGGGGACGGCGCGCTCCAGCAGCTGCGGCTCGGAGCGCAGCCGGGCGAGCTGGTCGGGGTGGTCGAACAGGGCGAGCAAACCGTGGGCGAGGAAGAGGGCGGGCGGGGTGATGCCGGTGTTGATCAGGAGGAACACGACGGTCACCAGGTCGTCCTCGGCCAGCGGCTCCTCGCCGTCGCGGGTGTCGTGCACCAGCGCGGAGATGAGGTCCTCGGTGGGCTCGGCGCGGCGGCGGGCGATCAGCTCCTTGACGTAGTCGACGATGCCGACCAGGCCCTCGACCATCCGGCTGCCGTCGCCGTACGCGAAGTCGCGGATCCATTCGCAGACCCTGGCCCGGTCGGCCGCCTCGACGCCGACCAGCTCGCAGACCACGTACGTGGTGAGCGGGTAGGCGAACTCGCCCAGCAGGTCGGCGGGTTCGTCCTGGGCGGCGAGGCCGGCGATCAGCTCGGCGGCGGTGCGCTCGACGAAGCCGCGCAGGTCGGCGATCCGGCGGGCGGTGAAGGCGCGGGTGAGCGGGGCGCGGCGGCGGGCGTGGTCCTCGCCGTCGAAGAGTGCGAGGTGGCCGGAGAGGTACTTGGCGTAGTCAGCGGGGAAGCCCTCGAAGGCGGCGGCCAGCAGTTCGTCCTGCGGGTCGGACTCGGCGCCGGCCGGGGCGGCGATGCCGCTGCGGTCCCGGACCAGGCGCGGCTCGGTGAGCGCGGCCTTGACGTCGGCGTAGCGGGTGACCAGCCGCACCGGGCTCTCCAGGCCGGGCAGGACGACGTGGGGCAGCTCGGCCTGCTCGCGAAAGGCGGCGTAGGCGCCGACGGGGTTCTCGATGTCCTCGGGGGTCAGCCGGACGGGGGTGGCGGGCGTGCTGGTCACGTGGGTTTCTCGTTTCGTGAGGTGGGGCTTCCGACGTCCCAGAGCCTGCCGGGAGCCGCCTTCAGCGCGGTTTCAGCGCGGTTTCAGGATGCGAGCGTGGTGTCAGGAATCAGGGAACCCGCGCAATTGAACGCGTTCAGAACTCTGGGCTAGGCTGGCCCGAGAAGAAGAGGGGGAACGCATGAAGGTCGTCATTCCCGGAGGAGCCGGCGCCCTCGGCATGCTGCTCGACCGCAGCCTGACCGCCGCCGGACACCAGGTGGTCACCCTGAGCCGCAGACCCGACCGACCCCGGCAGGTCGGCTGGGACGGGCGCACGCTCGGAGCCTGGGCGGAGCAGATCGACGGCAGCGACGTCGTGGTCAACCTCGCCGGGCGCAGCGTCAACTGCCGCTACACGGAGGAGAACCGGCGCGAGATGATGGACTCCCGGGTCCTCTCCACCCGCGCCGTCGGCCTGGCCGTCGCGGCCGCGCGCCGCCCGCCCGCCGTCTGGCTGCAGATGAGCACCGCCACCGTCTACGCCCACCGCCACGACGCCCCGAACGGCGAGCACGACGGCCTGATCGGCGGCGCCGAACCCGACGCCCCGGCCTCCTGGCGGTACAGCATCGACATCGCCCGGGCCTGGGAAGCGGCCCAGGCGGAAGCCGACACCCCGGCCACCCGCAAGGTCGCGCTGCGCACCGCCGTCGTCCTCGGCGCCGAACGCTGCGGCGCCTTCGACTCGCTCTCCTGGCTGGCCCGCCTCGGTGCCGGCGGCCCGATCGCGGGCGGCGCGCAGTACGTCTCCTGGATCCACGAACACGACTTCGCCCGCGCCGTCGACTTCCTGATCGCCCACGAGGAGCTGACCGGTCCGGTCAACCTCGCCGCCCCGCACCCGCTGCCCCAACGCGAGTTCATGCGCGACCTGCGCACGGCCTGGGGCATGCCGCTGGCCCTGCCCGCCGCGCGCTGGATGGCCGAAATCGGCGCCTTCACCCTGCGCTCCGAGTCCGAACTGCTGCTGAAGAGCCGCCGCGTCGTCCCGACCCGGCTGCTCGAGGCCGGTTTCACCTTCGAGTACCCGCGCTGGCCGGCCGCTGCCCGCGACCTCGTCCGGCGCCTGCGCGGGAGGTAGGGAGGCAGCGGGCAGCGGGCAGCGGGCAGCGGGCAGCGGGCAGCGGGCAGCGGGCCGGTGTGGCGGGCGGGTTCGTCACGGAGCCGTCACAGCTGCCGGCCCGCGCTTGTCCGGGCCGCGCGCCGACCGCGAGGGTGGGAGCACGACCGGGGAGGGGCGGGATGGCGACGGGACAACTGGCCTTGATACGGCTGGCGTTCATGCGGCGACGGGCGGACGTCATCGGGGTCGGCTGCCTGCCGGCCCTGATCGCGGCGATCGTGCTGAGCTCGACCGGCGCCACGAGCGTCGGGACGACCCTGCTGATCGGCGCCGCAATCGTCGCCGCCGTGACGGTCGGCGCGCCGCGCACGTTCTGGCTGCGGGAGACGGAGTCGGGCCTCACCGTGGTGCGCCTGCTCGTCGCGAAGCACTACACCTGGTCGGAGATCCGGGGGATGGCCATGGACTTCGACGAGGAGCAGGAGAACAGCGCCCATCGGGTCCGTCTGCGGCTGCGGCTCGTCGACCCGCCCGGCCGGTTCTGGGGTCCGCTCCTCGGCGAACTCACGATCGACGACGACGACCGGCCGCGTGGAGTCGAACCGCGCGCCCTCGCCGAGCTGTTCGCCCTCTTCGGCCGGCACGGCCTGCCCGTCGACCGCCCGGAGTTCGCGGACGCCGTGCTCTCCGCCCACGGCCTGCCGCCGCTCCCGCCCCCACCCGCACGGACCGTGCCGGTCGGGACGGTGCCCACGCCCGGGGAGGCGTACGCGGACGCGCCCGCCGTCGCGGAGGAGAACCGGCACCTCGACGCGTACCGGCGCAGCGGCAACGAGCCGCCCCGGCGGCGGCGCGAGTACCTGCTGCGCCGCGCCGCGCTGTGCGACCGGCTGGCGGCGGGCACTGGCGACGCGGACCTGGAGGAGGTGGCGGGCGCGCGGTTCGCGGCCGAGCAACTGGCCGACCACGACGGCGTCACCGCCGACGGCGACCCGCGCGGGTACGTCCGCCGGCAGTACCTGGACTGGAGCCGACGATCGGGCCGCTGACCCCCTGCTGACCCGGCTGGGCCCGGACCCGCCAGAGCTGCCAGAGCTGCCCGGGCACGGAGGCGTGATCAGCCCCGGGTCGGTCCCGCCCACGCCAGCAGGCGTTCGCGTGGCCAGGTGGTGACCAGCCGTTCGGGGCCGAGGCCGAGGCGGGCGGCGCGGGCGTACCCGGAGGTGATCCAGTGGAGCTGCTCGGGCGCGTGGGCGTCGGTGTCGACGGCGAACAGGCAGCCCGTCTCGGCGGCCAGGCGCAGCAGCTCGTCGGGCGGATCGCGGCGCTCGGGGCGGCAGTTGATCTCCACCGCCGTGCCGGCCTCGGCGCAGGCCGTGAAGACGGCCTCGGCGTCGAAGCGGGACGGTGGCCGGCCCCGCCCGGTGACGATCCGCCCGGTGCAGTGCCCGAGGACGTCGGTGCGCGGGTCGCGGACCGCCGCCAGCATCCGGGCGGTCATCGGCTCCGGGTCGGCGCGCAGCTTCGAGTGCACGGAGGCCACCACGAGGTCGAGCCGTCCGAGCAGGTCCGGCTCCTGGTCGAGGGAGCCGTCCTCGAGGATGTCGCACTCGATCCCGGTCAGCAGCCGGAACGGGCCGTCCTGCTCGTTCCAGGCCGCGACCGCGTCGAGTTGGCGCCGCAGCCGTTCGGGTTCGAGGCCGTGGGCGATCGTCAGCCGGGGCGAGTGGTCGGTGAGCACGGCCCAGCGGTGCCCGAGAGTGCGGGCGGCCTCGGCCATCTCCCCGATCGGGCGGCCGCCGTCGGACCAGTCGGAGTGCAGGTGGCAGTCGCCCCGCGCGGCGCCGAGCAGCTGCCACCCGGCGGCCGCGGCGGGCCCCGCCTCGGCCTCCAGCCGGGCCAGGTACGGCGGTGTCACGCCCGTGGAGGCCTGCGCGATGACCTCGGAGGTGACCGGTCCGACGCCCCGCAGCCGACGGACCCGGGCGGCGTCCACGGGCCCGGGCGCCAGGCCGTGGACCGCGTCGGCGGCCGTGTGGAACGCCCGGACCCGGTAGGGCGAGGCTCCGTTCCACTCCAGCAGGAAGGCGATCCGCCGCAGCGCTTCGGTCGGGTCCACGGCCGTGACCGCCTCAGGGCGCCGCGAGGGTGAGCGCCGCCAGCTCGTCGACCACGGCGGTCAGCCGGCCCCGGCGGCGCAGCGCGCGCCGCTGGCGGTCGGCGCCGGTGCCGTGCCGGTGGATCCGGGTGAGGGCGGCTTCCACCGTGGCCAGGTCACCGGCGGCGGCCAGGCCGGGGGCGGCCCGTTCGAGGAGGCGGTCGGCGAGTGCGGCCATCGGGACGTGCCGTCCGGTGAGCGGGTCGACGCCGTTCCCGGACAGACCGCTGCGGGCGGCCTGCCAGTGGGAGGCGCGGACCACCGCGGCCGGACACACGGGGGCCGGCCGTCCCTCGCCGATCTCGTCGAGCAGGACGACGGCGAGCCCCCGCAGCAGCGCGGCGAGCAGCAGGACGGTCCGCAGGTCTGCGTTGACGTCGGCGACCCGGACCTCCAGCGTCGGGACGTGCTCCGAGGGCCGGGCGTACCAGTAGACCATCCGGCGGTCGAGCAGGACGCCGGACCTCACCAGGGCGGCCACCAGGGCCTCGTACTGCTCCTCGTCCAGCACCGGGGCCGGGCCGACGGTGGGCCAGCGCGCCCACCGGACGGTGCGCCAGCTTGCGTACCCGCTGTCCCGGCCGTCCGTGAACGGGGAGTTGACCGCGATGGCCTGGACGACCGGAAGCCAGGGACGCAGGTGGTTGCCCAGTGCCAGCGCCTGTCCGCGGCTCACCGTCCCCAGGTGGACGTGGCAGCCGCAGAGCGCGCCGGCGTAGCCGTCGACCACCCCCTCGTAGCGGGCCGCCATCGCCCGGTAGCGCGGGTCGTCGGTGACCCGGCCCGGCCGCGGGTCGCCGAGCACCGGCGTGCCCGAGGCCACCAGCAGGCAGTCGGCGTCGGCCGCCGCGGCCGCGACGACCGAGCGCAGGCGGACGAGGTCGGCCCGCAACTCGTCGAGCCGGGTGGCAGGCTGCGTGCACACCTCCACCTGAACGGCGAAGAACTCGGCCTGGACCTGCTCGCCCAGCACGGTCGCGGCGTCCGCGATGACCTGGGGCGCACGCTCGGCGGGCAGCCGGGTGTGCCGGTCGACCAGCAGGAACTCCTCCTCCACCCCGAAGGTGGGCAGAACCGGCCTGGCTGCTCCCCCGGTGACCGCGGCTCGCCGCCCCGGGGCGGGTGCGCCGCACGCGGCGCCCTTGACGTCGATCGGCCCGGGCCCGGCGTCGGTCGCGAGGCCGGGGCTCGGAGGGATGTGGATCCGCATGGCGGGCGTCTTGCCGGGCGGCCGGCGCCGAAACGTCGTCCGACGGGCCTGCGCCCGAGGCTGCTGCCGGCCCCGCGCCCGGGCGCGTGCAGGCGCGCGTGTAGGCGCAGGAGCGCCGGGCAGACGCTGGTCATGGACGAGGACCAGGCGGCCTGCCGGGCCACCTCCGGGACGGACCCGCCGGGTCCGGCACCGCGGGATCCGGGTGGGTCCGGCGACCCCGGATCGGCGTGAGGGGGACGGTATGGACCTCTTCGGACATGTGTCGCTCCCACGCCCCGTCGGGGCACCGAGCGCGGAGGTGAGCAGGAGGCTCGTCTTCCCCGGCCGCGGCGGCAGTTGGGTCGGCGCCGGTGCGGTGCAGCGCAGCCGTGTGTTCAGCCGGCAGGTGCTGCGGTCCTGGCACTGGCTGCCGACCGCCGACGAGGAGCGGCAGTTGGTGGTCGAAGATGTCCTGCTGATGGTCTCCGAGCTGGTCACCAACGCTTGCATGCACGCCCCCGGCGGCCCGCGTGAGCTGCGGTTGCGCTGGGACGGCGAGCGGCTGCGGGTCGAGGTCGCGGACGCGAGCCCGGTGCCGCCGAGGCTGCGCCCGTACGCCGACCCGGGTCGGCCGGGCGGGCACGGGCTGCGGGTGGTGGAGCGGCTCTCCCGGTCCTGGGGCTCGGAGCCGGAGGGCGGCGGGAAGCGGGTCTGGCTGGAGGTGGCGGCCCCGGTCCCTCTTGTCGACCATGGCGGAGAACACGAGCTGACGGGTCATGAGGGCCGTACGGGACCCCGGGGGACGTGACCCCGGAGGACGTGACCCCGGAGGCGGCACCGGCACCGGCACCGGTTAGGCACCGGCACCGGTTTGGCGCCGGTGCCGGCCGGGTGTCGGTCGGCTCGGCTCAGTGGCCGAGCGCGTTCGCCAGCTCGCGTTTGTTCATCTTCGAACGGCCCTTGATGTTGCGGTGCTTGGCCTCGTTGTACAGCTGGTCGTAGGTCGGACCCTGGGAACCGCTGTGTGAGCGCTTCCCGCCGCGGTGGCCGGAGGACACGTCATTGATCGAGCTGCGGCTCGCGGTCTCCGACTCGCCGTGCCGGGCGCGCTCCTTGTTGACCGTCCGGGCGGCGATCTCCTTGGCCCGCTTCTCGCTCTCGCCCCGGTCGAGCGCGCTCTCCTTGATGTGCTCGTACTGGCGCTCCCGCTTGGGGCTGGATCCTCGGGGCATGATGCCCCTCCTTTCGTGGCCGAGGTGGTTCGAGGTGTGACGGGATCGCGACTACCCGTACAAATCAGAAAAAAACGATCGAAACATGAATTCAATGTCGTATGTCGGGTAGAACCTCATGCAGCGGCCACGACCGGATCCGGCCGCTCCAGCACCCGCCGGGTGCCACCGGGACCGCGCTTGAAGAAGCCGGGCACAGGTCCTGGGGGAAGAAGCCCCCGACGCGCGAACGAAAGCTCGCGCCCCGTCGCCGGGCGTTCACCCCGATGCCCAGGAGAAGTCAAGTGTCCACCTCACTGGAAACAGCCCGCCAGGATGCCGTCACGCCTCCCGTGCTGCCCGCCGACCTGCCGGATCTGCCTGCCGACCTCCCGCCGAGACCCTCCGAGGCCGAACTGAGGTCGATGGGGAAGACGGAGGCCCGCGAAATCAGCGACGCCCTGTTCGAACGTCTGGCCGGCCTCGCCCGGGAATCCCACGCCTACAGCTACGTCCGCGGCACGATCATCGAACTCAACATGCCGCTGGTGCGCTTCATCGCCGCCCGCTTCCGGCACCGCGCCGAGGACATGGAGGACATCCTCCAGGTCGGCACGATCGGCCTGATCAAGGCCGTCGACGGCTACGACCCACAGCGCGGCGTCGAGTTCGTCACCTACGCCATCCCGACCATCACCGGCGAGATCAAGCGGTTCTTCCGCGACACCTCCTGGCCGGTGCGGGTGCCGCGCAGCATGCAGGAGCTGTACCTGACCGTCGCCCGCGGCTCGGACCGCCTCGAACAGGAACTCGGCCGGCTGCCGCAGCCCGAGGAGCTCGCCGAGGGCCTGCACCTCACCGTCGAACAGGCCACCGAGGGGCTGCTCGCGGGCCGGGTCTACCGCCCCAACTCCCTGGACGCGCTGCGCGACCAGGACGCCGACGAGAGCGGCAGCGCCCTGCTCGACCGGCTCGGCAGCTACGACCCGGGCATCGAACTCGTCGACTTCCGCACCGCCGTGCGCCCGCTGCTCGCCGACCTGCCGCGACGCGAGCAGATCGTCCTCAAGCTCCGCTTCTGGGACGGCTGCACCCAGTCCCAGATCGCCGAACGCATAGGCGTCTCGCAGATGCACGTCTCCCGACTGCTCAGCGCCACCCTCACGCGGCTGCGCGAACAGCTGGAGGACCGCGAGGCCCCCGGCTGGACCGACGAAGTCGAGGAATCCGAGGAAGCCGACGAGGCCGAGGAAGCCGATTCGCCTCGCGACCCGGACGGACCGCAGGACCCGGACGGACCGCAGGACCCGGACGGACCGCACGACCCGGCCTGAGACCGTCGGCCGGCGCCGAGGGCGCTAAGCGAGAGCGTCCCGAGCGTACGGCCACGTCCGGCGGACCGAAGGAGGACCAGGTGACCACGACCGCGGCGGCGCTCTTCGACGTCGACGGGACCCTGCTCGACACGGCCTACTTCCACGCGCTCGCCTGGTGGCAAGCCCTGCGACAGCACGACCGGACGGTCCCGACCGCCCGGGTCCACCGGGCGATCGGCATGGGCGCCGACCAACTGCTCGACCACCTGCTCGGCGAGGACCGCGACCACGGCGACGACGACGCGATCACCGCCGCCCACGACGCCCTCTACGCCGCCCACTGGCCCGCGATCACGCCACTGCCCGGCGCCGCCGACCTCCTCCACGCCTGCGCCGCCCGGGGCCTGCGGGTCGTCCTGGCCAGCTCCGCCTCCGAGCGGGAACTGACCGTGCTGCGCCGCGCACTGGACGCCGACGACGTGATCGCGGCCGCCACCACCGCGGACGACGTGGCCGCCACCAAACCCGCGCCCGACCTCGTCCGGGCCGCCCTGGACCGTGCGGGCGCGGCCCCCCGGGACACGGTGTTCGTCGGCGACACGGTCTGGGACATCGCCGCCGCCGACCGTGCCGGGGTGCCCTGCGTCGCTGTCGAGAGCGGCGGCTTCTCCGCGCAGGAACTCCTCGGCGCGGGCGCCGCCGAGGTCCACCGCGACACCGCCGAGCTGCTTGCCGACCTCGACAGCAGCCTGCTCGTGCAACGGCCTGTGGGCTGACGGCGCCACGGCCGCCCTGTCGCCGGCCCTCGGTACGGCGGGGGAGCCGCCCAGGGGCTCCCTGCTCGCGGGCAGGTGCGTGCTCGCCGGGGCATCCGGGTCGCTCGCCGTCCGGTTGGGGCCCGCCCGTCGCGTTAGCGGCCGCGCACCCCGGGCACCCGCTACGGCGGACCGAAAGCACCCTGCGGACCGGGAGTACTGCGTAGACCCGGAGCACTGCGCAGACCCGGAGTACTGCGCGGCGACGAGGCGGAGGGTATGGAGGCGGAGCGTATGGAGGCGAAGCGTATGGAGGCGAAGGGCATGGACGGGCGGCAGCGGGACGTACGGTTCGGCGACCACCCGGCGGCGACGGGCGGCCCGCCCGCCCCGCGCGGGCCCCTGTCGGCGGCGGTGCTCGCGCTGGCGGGAGCGGGAGCGCCCGGCGCCGGACGCCTGCTCGCGCCGCCCGGGCCTTTCACCCACCCCTGGGGCGAGGACCACCAGCTCGCTCTCCACCTCTGCTACGAACTCCACGACCGGGGCCTGCCGGGCGTCGACCCCGGCTGGGAGTGGGACCCCGAACTCCTCTCGCTGCGACGCTCGTTGGAACGGCCGTTCCTCGCCGAGGTGCGCGCGGAGGCGGACCCCGTCCCGCCGCTGGGGGAGGCGCTGGAGCGGGCGCTGACGGATCCCCCAGACGGCACCGGTTCCTCGCACTTCCTGCTGGCCGAGGGCGAACTCCGGCACGCCCGCGAGTACCTGGTGCACCGCTCGCTGTACCACCTCAAGGAGGCGGACCCGCAGCTGTGGATGCTGCCGAGGATCCACGGCCCCGCGCAGGCGGCGCTGATGGCGATCCTGTACGACGAGTACGGCGCCGGACGGCCCGAACGGGCGCACGCCCTGCTGTTCGCCCGGATGATGACGGCCTTCGGCCTGGACCCCGGCTACCGGCACTACCTGGACCTGGTTCCCGCGCCGACCCTGGCGGTGGTCAACCTGATGACGCTCCTCGGCCTGCACCGGGCCCTGCGCTTCGCGGCGGTCGGGCAGTTCGCCACCATCGAGATCACCTCCTCGCCCGGATCGGCCCGGCTGGCCGCGGCGCTCGAACGGCTCGGCGGCGGCCCGGACGGCACCCTCTTCTACCGCGAGCACGTCGAGGCGGACGCCGTCCACGAGCAGTTGGTGCGGCGCGGGGTCATCGAGGAACTGGTCGCCGCGGAGCCGGAGTCGGCGAAGGACGTGGCGTTCGGCATCGCCGCCGCCGCGGTCGTGGACGGCCGCTTCGCGGACCACCTGCTCGACTGCTGGCGGGCCGGGCGGACCTCCCTCCGCTCACCCCTGCCCGACGGCCCCGCCCTGCCCGACGGCCCCGCCCTGGCCGCCGGTCCGTCCTGAGCCCCGCCCCGGCCGGCCGCGCCTGCGGTGGCTGGTGTCGCAGAACGGGTAGATCCGGCTCCGGCGGCAGGCGCACAGCGCCACCACGGGGCGCTCGGAGACCCGGACCGTGCCGTCCGGCAGGACCACCTCCACCGGGCCCTCGACCAGCAGGGGACCGCCCGGCACGACGACCACCCTGGTCGCGTCCCGGTCAGCGTTCGCGGACACCGCGCACCACCACCAGCTCCTCCTCGCGCTCACCCGGCCGGATCAGCCCGCGCCGCTCGAACAGCGCGGCCCGTGCGGTCATCACCGGCCCGAACCGCTGCCGCCGCCGGGCCGCCACGTGCACGCGCAGCCCCGCCGCGCGCAGCAGCGCGAGGGTGGCGGGGACGTCCGCGAGCGAGGACTGCACGAGCAGCAGCACACCGCCGGTGGCGAGCAGGCCGGGGGCCGTCCGGCAGATCCGGTCCAGGACGAGCCGCCCGTCCGGCCCGGCGTCCCAGGCCAGCGCGGCGCCCCGGCCGGCCGCGCCCGCGGCGGGATCGACGGGGACGTACGGGGGATTGGCGGTGATCAGGTCGAACCGCCCACCGGCCACCGGGGCCAGCAGATCGCCCCGGCGCAGCCGGATACGGAGGTGGTGCAGGCGGCTGTTCAGCCAGGCGGTCGCGACGGAGCGGGCGGACAGGTCCACCGCGGTGACCTGCGCCCCCGTCCGCGCGGCCACCAGCGCGACCGCCCCCGTTCCGGTGCAGAGGTCGAGCACCCGCCCGGAGGCGTCCAGATGCTCCCGGCGCACGCACCGGGCCAGCAGCCGAGTGTCCCCCTGCGGGGGATAGACCCCGGGTGGTCGAAGCACCAGCATGACGAGTGTCTTTCCGGTCGTTTCGTCCGCACCGTCAGGCCCGGGCAGGCGCGGCGGCGCGGGTCGGGCCATCGGACGACGGCGGTCGTTTCCTCCAGGCGTGCTCCCCGGGCGGCTGCCCCCGGTCGTGGGCGCGAAACGCCGCCCGGTGACGCGGTCAACCGGCTCCAGCCAATCAGCCCTGGTCAACCGGCCCCAACCAACCGGCGCCAGTCACCTGCCCCAGCCAACCGGCGCCGGTCACCCTGCCCCCGGCAGCCGCACCTCCAGGTGCCCCGAGAGCACCCGGGTCTCCAGCACCGGCTGCGGCGCGGTGGCCGGACCGTGCACCACCTGGCCGTCCCGCAGCCGGAACTCGCTGCCGTGCCACGGGCAGCGCAGGCAGCCGTCGGCGACGGTGCCCTCGGACAGCGGCCCGGACAGGTGGGCGCAGCGCTCGGCCAGCACGTGGCAGCTCTCGCCGTCCCGGACCACGACCACGGCCAGCTCACCGGCGGTCCGGCGGACGGCCCGGTCGGCCGGGAAGTCCTCCAGCGGGCCGAGGCCGACCCAGTCGGCCGGCGCCAACCGGGGGACGGCGGCGGCCCGGTCCGGTCCGGCGGCCTGCCGGTAGGACAGGTGCGCGCCGAGCGCGGCCCCGGCCGAGACGGCGCTCAGCCCGGCCAGGCCGAGCGCCCGGCCGCGGACGCGGTGCCCCCGGCAGCGTGCCAGCAGCGACCCGGCGTAGAGCAGTACCCCGGTGGTGTTGGAGAGCGCGTGCACCAGGCCGGTGCGGCGGCGCGGCGGATCGAGCCGCGCCCAGTCCACCCAGCCGGCGAGCGCGGCGGGTCCGGCGGCCAGCAGCCCGGCCGCCACCAGGGTGCCCGCCGACCGGCGCCCGCCCGGGGTGAAGTCCAGCAGGGCGGCGGACGTCCAGCAGCCCAGGGGGAGCTGGACCAGCGCCGGGTGGAGCGGATGGCCGAGCCACACACCGTGCAGGGCGTCGCGGTACGGCCCGAGCGGGAGTGCCTCGGCCGCGTCGGCGAGCGGCTGGGCCGGGGCGTCGAGGAAGTCCCAGTGCTCCGGCGCCTCCAGGGCGCGGCGCAGCCGACGGGACCAGCGGTGGGTGTGCAGGGGTGAGGTGTCCATACCGAGCGGCTAGCCGGGCACGGGCCGGCCAAACCCCGGAGCCGGGTGGTGTCAGCCGGGTGGTGTCATGAGCCGATCAGGGTAGCCGCGCGGGGCAGGCCGGGCCGGGTCGGCGGCCTGGGGGACCCGGTCGCGATCCTGGCGGGCTGACCACCGTCCCGGCCCTCTCGGCCCTCTCGGCCCTCCCGGACCCGACCGGGGCCGGGACGGTTACACCGGGGCCCTCCGGGCAGACGCGCGGTCGGCCGGGAAATGACCCGGCCCGTACCAGCGAGGAGGCCACGGATGAGCATCGTGAAGGAATCGGTCGACGTCGACGTCCCGCTGCACACCGCCTACAACCAGTGGACCCAGTTCGAGGAGTTCCCGCGCTTCATGGAGGGCGTCCAAGCGGTGACCCAGCTGGACGACCGGCACAACCACTGGCGCACCAGCATCGGCGGCGTCAGCCGCGAGTTCGACACCGAGATCGTCGACCAGCTGCCCGACGAGCGGATCGCCTGGCGCACCACGGACGGCGAGGTCGAGCAGAAGGGCGTGGTGACGTTCCAGCGGCTCGACGAGGGGCGCACCCGGATCAACATGGCCATCGACTTCCGGCCCGAGGGCATGGTCGAGAAGGCCGGCTCCGCGATGGGTGCGGTCGACCGGCGGGTCAAGGGGGACCTGAAGCGGTTCAAGGAGTTCATCGAGCACCGCGGCCAGGAGGAAGGCGGCTGGCGGGGGCGGATCAGCCCCGGCTGATCCCGGCTCCGTCCCGTGCGGCAGCATCCCGTGCGGCTCCGTCCCCAGGGGCGGAGCCGCACGGGTGTGCGCGACACCCGGGGACCGACGAGCCGCTTCCCGGGCCGCCGCCCACACCGGCCCGGTTGGCCTCGGCCACGCGGGGTAGGCGCGGCGGCATGGAGGACATCGGACCACCGACCGGCGATCCCGCCGGCGACGACGCGGACCAGTTGGACCTGTGCGACCACTGCGGACTGGCCGTCGCCAACGCCGACCTGCTCGGCGCCCTGGTGCCGGATTCCTCCGCGCTGCACCCCACCGACCCGGACCTGGACGGCAAACGCATCCTCATGGCCTGCTCGGTCGACCACCTGGCCGCCCTGATCGAGGACTACCGCCACCGCCCCTTCGTCCAGGAGGAGCAGTGGGCCGGCAAGGTCTGCCGAGCCATCGCGGACAGCGACGAGCCCGTCCCGATCAGCGTGGTCGCCCGACTGAGCGGCCTGTCCGAACACCAGGCGGTGCAGGGCGTGGAATGGCACAACGCCCGCGCCCGGGAGTGGCAGAAGCGCTACGGCGGCCACGGCGAGCACTGACCGCAACGCGGAGGAACGGTCCGGGGCGGGCGCTGCCCCCGTCGCCGGGCCGCGTTTGGCCGGGAGCCGTCCGGGGACACGCCCGGGCGATGGGGGAAGACCATCGACAAGGAGACACACGATGTCGAACGATGCCATCGTCCTGCTGCGGGAGGACCACAAGGAAGTCCGCCGCCTGTTCCGCGAGTACCGGGGACTCGTCCAGGGCGACGGCGACGGCGGCGCGCAGGCGCGGCACGAGAAGGTCGAGCAGATCGTCGAGGCGCTGACCGTCCACACCTACCTGGAGGACGAGCTGGTCTACCCCAGGATCCGCAAGGAGGTGCCCGGGCTCGCCGAGACCATGGACCGTGCCAAGGAGGAACACCACGTCGCCGACCTGCTCTGCGAGGAGCTGAGCCGGATGGCCCCCGACGACGACGGCTACGACGCCAAGACCGCCGTCCTGATCGACGCCGTCGAGCGGCACATCGAAGAGGAAGAGGACGACTGGTTCCCGAAGGTCCGGGCCGCCCTCGGCCGCAATGAGCTGCGGGAGATCGGCGAGCGGATGCAGGCCGTGCGCGAGACCGCACCGCGCCGACCGACCTCCGGTGGTGTGCTGCGCCGCATCGCCGACGCGCTGGAGGGCTGACCGCCCGGGAACGCGGAAGGAATCGACCCCTCACCAGTGAGCCTCACCGGTGAGGGGTCCGTTCTCGAGGTCTGAGGGCCGGGAGGCCGGTCATCCGTCCCCCCGGCCCCGGCCGCCGCCGCCCGACTTCTTCCCGCCCCCCGACTTCTTCCCGTCTCCGGGCTCTTTCCCGTCGCCCTCGGGCCCTTCCTCCTCCTGGAAGGACACGTCGACGTGCTGTTCGGGGCGGCGTTCCTCCTGCCGGGCGACGGAGGACAGGACCGCCTCGTCGGCGTCCGTGAGCGGCGGCTGCAGCAGGCTGCGCGGCCAGAGCCGGCGGGCGAGCACGACGTTGGTCTCGGCCGCGTACACGGTGACCTGGGCGGCCAGGTAGAGCCAGAAGAGCAGACCGATCACGGTCGCGAAGAAGCCGTAGATCTGGCTCGCGTGGCGCAGCTCGTGGGTGACCAGGAGTGAGCCGCTGGCCTGGAGGGCGGTGAACAGCGGCCCGGCGAGCGCGCAGCCGGGCCACAGTGCCCGGGTGGGGACCTCGCGTGGGGTGAGCACCCGGAAGCAGGCCAGGCACAGGGCGGTGTTCAGCAGCGCCGAGACGATCAGGCCCCCGATCCGGGCGGGCACCCCGCCCAGGGCGGTGCCGAGCAGCGAGGCGGCCGCCGTGCCCAGTACCAGCCCGGTGCCCAGCACGGCGAACAGCAGCAGGCTGCGCGCCAGCCGGGGCAAGTAGCCGGGCCGCTGCACCCCGGGGATGTTCCAGACCTCGGCCATGGCGTGCTGGAGGACCTGCGCGATGCCGAGCGCCCCGTACAGCATTCCGAGCGCGCCGATGAGCAGGGCCAGGCCACTGCCCTGGAGGGAGTGGACGTTCTGGCGCAGTTGGTCGCCGATGATCGGGAAGTCGGCGAGCGCGGAGTCCACGACCGAGCGCTGGGCGCCGGGATGGCCGTGCAGGACGAATCCGAGCACGGTGCTGAGCAGGAGCAGCAGGGGGATCAGGGCGACGAAGCCGTAGTACGTGATCAGGGCGGACAGCAGCCCGCCGCGGTCGTCCCCGTACTTGCGTACGACGCCTACCACCACGCCGGAAGCCCGGTGGCGTTGCTGGAAACCGTCCACGCCCCGCAGGGCTCGTTCGATCGGGTTCACATCCGGCGTCTGCCCCCGCCGCGCGGGCCGACACCCGCGGATCTCCGGTCGTCGGCACGGATTGCTCCGCCGTGGGCCGGGCACGCGCGAAGCGACAGCGGACGCAGCACGGGACAGCAGAACACAGCACGGGACGAGGAGGCAGCCGTGAACGGGATCCCCCAGGGCGGTGCGCGAAGGGTGCCGCCGCGTCGCCGGCCGCGCCCGGCGTCCTGACCGGTCCGGCGACGGGAACGGCGTCATGGCCTTCCAGCATCCATCCGAGCGCAGCCGTACGGGCCGGGGCCGGTTCGAACGGTTGGCGGAGGCGGCCTCCAACCTCACCAGCTCCCCGGCCTTCTACGCGGCCTGCGTGCTCCTGGTGCTGGCCTTCGTGGCGGTGCACGCCGCCGGCCTGGCCCTGGAGTGGCAGATCCTGGTCGGGGACACCATGACCGCGCTGAACCTCCTGCTCCTGACCCTGCTCAAGAACGCCGAACGCCGAGCGGAGCACGCCGTTCAGCGCAAACTCGACGCCATTGCCACCGCCCTGCTGCGGCAGGCCGACGGGAAGGACCCGGGCGATGCCCGCAGCGCACTCGAAAAGGCCATCGGCATGGAGGAGGAGGTCTGAGCCCTGAGCCCGGCGGTCACCGCACCACTGAAGGCCACCCTGGTGGAGGCCACCCTGGCCGACACGTTGACGGAAGGACGATTGCCATGAGCGTTCCCGAGGCGAACGAAACCCCGCAGGTCGACGACGAGACGCGCGAGCGGTCCTCGGAGCAGCGGAACATCACCGCCCCCACACCGCCGGACGTCCGGGCCAAGGGGGAGGACGACGACGAGCCCGAGCCGCCCGCAGCCGACACCCGGGCGCCGTGACAGACCCGCGCCCGCGCCGGCCGGGGCCGCCCCGGCCAGGACCGTCGCCCCGGCCATGGCCGCCCCGACGGTCCTGCGAGGGGTATGGCTACCACCGGTACCACCGTCGGCCGCCGCCGCGGTCACCCGAGGTGAACACGAAGCCCAGGACCCACAGCACCAGGACGGCGAGCGCGATCCACCACAGGATGTGTATGGCGAAGCCCGCGCCGCCCAGGATGAGCGCGAGCAACAGGACGAGAACGAGAATGAGCATGGGGATCGTCCTTCCACGGGGAGCGAGCCGTTCGGCAACAGCGTGTGCCCGCTTCGGCCGCGTCCATGCGTGGCCCCGTCCGTACGTGCGGCATCGGGCCGTCACTGGGAAGGCGCGGAGCCGACAGGAGGTGCGAGCGGTGAGCTGCGACGATGCCGTGCTGGGCGGCGTGCTGGCCCGGCTGCTGGCCCGTTCCCGGGAGGGCGGGGCGGCGGAGCTGCCCGGGCTGGTCCGGGAGGCGGCCCGCGCGCTGGGCGCGGACGGGGCGTGGGTCTTCCTGGCCGACGTCCAGCAGCGGCACCTCGTCCCGCTGCCCGGTTCCGAGGACGGGGCTGACGGCCACCAGATCGACATCGAGGGGACGCTCGGCGGCCGCGCCTACCGGCTGCAGCAGACCCAGCTCTCCTCGGGACCGTCCACGGTCGGCTGGTTCCCGCTGGTCGACGGAGTCGAGCGGATCGGCGTCCTGCGGATCGAAGGCGGGGCGCGGGACCGGGGCACGATCGACGGCTGCGAGGCGCTGGCGGCCCTGGTCGCGCTGCTGGTGGTGTCGAAGAGCGCGTACAGCGACGTCATCGTGGAGGTCGGCCGCAGGGAGCGGATGAGCCTCCAGGCCGAACTGCTGTGGGCCTTCCTGCCACCACGCACCATCGGCACTCGCCACGTCACCTCCAGCGCCGTCCTGGAACCGGCCTACGACGTGGGCGGGGACGCCTTCGACCACTCGATGGCGGGCAGCCGCCTGCACGTGTCCCTGTTCGACGCGATGGGCCACGACCTGGCCTCCGGTGGCGCCAGCTCGGTCGCGCTGGCCGCCTGCCGCTGCACCCGACGGGCCGGCGGCGGCCTGGCCGACATCGTCCGGGCCATTGACCGCACGCTGGCCCAGTGGATCCCCGACCGGCTGCTGACCGCGGTGATCGCCGACCTCGACACGGCCACCGGCGAACTGGCCTGGGTCAACTGCGGCCACCCGCCGCCGCTGCTCATCCGGGACGGCCGTGTCGTCCCGGACGCCCTGCGCCGGCCCGCCGAACTGCCGCTCGGGCTCGGCTTCCACGAGGACGGTCCGCAGCCCGTCCACCACGCCAGACTGCAGCCCGGCGACCGGCTGCTGGTCTACACCGACGGGGTCACCGAGGCCCGCTCGACCTCCGGCGAACTCTTCGGGGAACACCGCCTGACCGACACCCTCGTCCAGCACATGGCCGGCGGAGACCCCGCCCCCGAGGCCCTGCGCCACCTGATCCACGCCCTGGTCACGCACCAGGACCACCAGCTGCGCGACGACGCCACCATCCTGCTGGCGGAGTGGCACCCGCACCGGCCCGGGCCCTGAGCTCTGGTCGGGCCCTGAGCTCTGGTCCGGCCCCGAGGCAGGCCAGGGCCCTGCGGCAGGCCGGCGCCCTGAGGTCGGCCGGAGGGTGTTCGCGGACTACGGCTCCAGCAGCCGGTCCAGCACCCGGCCGAACACGACGCGCCCCAGGGCAGCGATGACCGGATCGGCGAACCGGGGCAGACCGGCGATCCGCAGCTCCTCCGCCCAGACCGCCTCACTGCCGCCGTCCACGGCCCGGACTCGCAGCACGGCCCCGCCACGCACCGGGCGGCCGCGCTTGACCAACCGGCAGAGCCCGTCGCGCCCGGGTGCGGGAGCGGCCAGCTCGACGATCTCCATCGGGTCGTCGAGTCGCAGCGGCCCGACGGACGTCCGGGCCAGGACGACGTCGCCCGCCTCCCGGCCGGTGCCCCGCGCGACGCCGACCCGGGTGAACGGCACCCGCTCCCCGTGCCGGGGCCAGGCCGTCAGCCGCTCCCAGCAGACGGCCGGCGGCAGCGGCGAACGGCGGGTCAGGACGAAACGGGCCATGAGGCCCACCGTAGTGCCGCCCGGGCGCCGGGTGCCCGTCCGCAGGGTGCGCGCCCGCCCCGGAGAGGTGCCCGTCCGCTCCGGCGAGGTGCCCGTCCGCAGGGTGCCCGCCCGCTCCGGCGAGGTGCCCGTCCGCAGGGTGCCCGTCCGCTCCGGCGAGGTGCCCGTCCGCAGGGTGCCCGCCCGCTCCGGCGAGGTGCCCGACGGCGTCGCGGTCCACCGAGGGCTGCGCACGCCGGCCGCGACTCCGCCGGCACGCAGGGGAGTCGGTCCTCGCGCGGGTGCGGGCACGGCCTGCCGGGCGGGTTACGTCCGCCCGCCCAGTAGCGCCGCCACTGCCGCCAGGTCGCTGTCCTCGCCGAGCAGCACCACCAGTGGCGGGTGGGCCGGGGGGCCCAGCCGGGCGATCTCGTACGCGGTCACGCCGAGCCCCGGCGGGGCGACGAGTGCGACCGGCGCGCGGGACTCCAGCAGCGGGCCGAGTACCGGCCGGTAGGCGGCGGCCGGTGGGTCGGTCTCGACCGGGCGCAGCACACCGAGGGCCTGCGGGCCGGGCCAGCCGCGGGCGGCGCCGGGGTAGCGGGTGCGCGGGACGCCGGGCGGGGACAGCAGCAGCACCCAGCCCGCGCCCGGGCGGGTGGCCTGGCGCAGCACGTCCAGCCGCACCGCCGGGCTGTCCGCGCCCGGGACCCCGGAGCCTGCTGGGCCGCCCGGGCCGTCCGGGCGGCCCGCGGACTCCGCGGCGCCGCCCCCGGGCTCGCCCAGCCGTGGCGCCGGCTGTCCGGCGAGCGTGGTGCGCAGCACCTCGGTGGTGCTCAGCGCGCTCGGCAGGTCCGGGAAGCTGCGCAGCAAGTGGGCGCTCTGGCTGAGGAGTTCGACGGCGTCCTGGTCGGCGAGCAGGGCGCGGTCGTGGGTGGTGGTGAGGACCAGGCCGCCGGTGGTGTCGTAGTGGGCGGCGAGGGTGATCGGGTACGAGGTGAAGGTGCCGGCCGGTGCCGGGCTCTCCACGTGGATGCCGTGTGCAGCCAGGTCGTTCTCCAGCCGCAGGTGGTGCGTCGCGGTCGGCTGGTGTTCCAGCACGACGAGGCTATTGGGCCGTGGTCCGCGTGAGCCGGCGGTCCAGTGGTGTGCCTGCCCGGGGGAGACCCACTCGTACGCGGCGAGGTCGAGGACCCCGTCGCGCAGTGCCGCGAGCAGTTGCGGCACGGTGGTGCCCGGGTGGACCCGGACGGTGATCGGCAGCGGGTTGCGCAGCGCGCCGGGCAGCCGGTCGATGCCGTCCAGCGGGATGCCCCGGCCGGAGACGGTCACCGCGAAGCCGACCCGCACGGCCTGGGCCGGGCGGCGGGGCCGGCCGGCCTGCGCGGCGCGGTACAGCAGCAGCGCCCAGGCGGCCTGCAGCGCGCTGCTCTCGCCCGCGCCCGAGGCGGCCGCCCAGCCGCGCAGCCGTACCGCCTCGTACGGGGTGAGCCGGCGCCGGGCTCGGCCGCTGCCGCGTCGGCGCGGGTCGGGGGCGAGCGGCAGGACGGCGGTGGCGCCGGGCCGGGTGGACCAGAACTGCCGTGCGGCGTCGGTGTTTTCGGCCTGCAGCCAGCGGGCGTGGTCGCGTATGTCGGGGCGGCGCTCGCCGCCGGGCAGGACGCCGCCGGTGAGGTAGGCGCGGTAGAAGGACTGCAGCAGCAGGCGCACGCTCCAGCCGTCCAGCATCGCGTGGTGGTAGCTGAGCAGCACCCGGGTGGCGGGTCCCTCGTCGGCGTCCGGCGGGGTGTCGAGCAGGGTGGCGCGCAGCAGGGCGGGGCGGCGCAGGTCGAAGCCGCGTCGGCGGTCGGCGGCGAGCAGTTCGTCCCAGTCGGCGGCGTCGTGCGGGTGCCGGGTGACCTCGGGGGCGGCGTGTTCGTGGAGCACCATCCACGGCTCGCGGTCGCGGCCGCCGTGGCGGTCCTCGTTGCCGTTCCCGTCGCCGTCCTCGTCCCAGTCGAAGGCCGCGCGCAGCACCGTCTCGTGGTCGATGACGGACTGCCAGGCCGCCGTGAAGCGCTCGGTGTCCAGCGGCCCGTGCCAGTGCCAGGACAGCTGTTCGACGTGCCGACCGCCGTGGTCCGGCTGCCCGAGGACCTGGCGCAACATCTCCCGCTGCAGCGCGCTGGTCGGCACGGTGACGGGCTCCGGCGGGTGCGCCAGCGCTTGGCGCAGCTCCTCCAGCAGCGCGAGGGCGGGCCCGGGCGGGCCGGGCGCGAGGCCGACGAAGAGCCGCACCGGGCCGTGCGCGCCGTGCGTGCCGTCCGAGTCGTGCGGGCTGTCCGGGCCGGACCTGCCGTCCCGTGGGTCCTCGACCAGGACCGCCCGCAGTCGGGGCCCGGTGGCGAGGCTGCGCCCCAGCTCGGTGAGCAGCCGGTCGAGGTCCTCCGGGCCGTCCGCCGTTCGCTGCCACAGCAGGTCCGCCCCGGTGCCGCCCGGCTCCGGCAGGACGGCCTGCAGAGCGGCCTCCAGCGCGGCGCGCAGCACGTCCGGCCGGTACGTCCGGTGCAGCTCGACCAGCAGGAACTCCTTCGCCCGGGCGGGCCGGACGGCGGCCGGCCGGGGCCCGGCCGCCGTGCGGGCCAGTGCGGCGCTCACCGCCCCGGCGTCGAGCCGTCTCGGCGGGCGGGCGGCGGGCAGGCAGGGCTCGGGCGCGGGTGCGCCGGACACCAGCAAGGTGACGGGTGCGCTGGAGAACTGACGGTTCGTCATCACTGATCAGGGCACCGGAGCCCGAGTCCTTCCCGTGGGCCGGCCAGGATCGCGCCGGGGTTACTGGGTGGCGAGGCCGCCGCAGACGTTGAGTGCCTGGGCGGTGATGCTGGCGGCGGTCGGGGTGGTGAGGTAGCCGGCCAGCGAGGCGACCTCCTCGGGGGTGGTGTAGCGGCCGAGCGGGATGTGCGTCCGGAAGTGTTGGTGGATGGTCTCGGGGGTGGTGTTGTAGGCGGTCGCGTACTCGTGGTGGATCCGGGTGGTGTGCGGGGTCTGGACGTAGCCGGGGCAGATGGCGTTGACGGTGGTGCCGGTGGGAGCCAGCTCCTTGGCCAGCGCCCGGGTGAAGCCGATCACGGCGTGCTTGCTCGCGGTGTACGGCGCGCCCAGGGTGACGGCCTGTTTCCCGGCCGTGGACGCGATGTTGATGATGCGGGGGTGCGTGGTGCTGGTGATGTGGCCGTGCCGGAGGGTTTCCCGGGTGACCAGGAAGACGGCGTTCAGATTGGTGTCGATGACGTCGTACCACAGGTCGTCGGTGGTGGTCGCGGTGGGCCCGCCGCCGGTGCGTCCGGCGTTGTTGACCAGCACGGTGATCGGGCCGTGTTCGGCGACCGCGTGCCGGATCAGCTCGGCGACCTGGGCGGGGTCGCGGACGTCGCACGGCAGGCCGTCGGCCTGGTGGCCCTCGCCGCGCAGGGTGGCCAGCGCCTGGTCGATGTGCTGGGCGGTGCGGGCGCAGATGAAGACACGGTGGCCGCGGCTGCCGAGTTCGCGGGCGATGGCCAGGCCGATGCCGCGGGTACCGCCGGTGATCAGGGCGAGGGGTTGCTCGGGTGCGGTGGTCATGACGCGTCCTGTGGGTGAGGGCTGGGAGAGGTCGGCGGGCGCGGCCATCCGGGCGGGGCTCAGGCCGAGTACAGGTTGTAGGTGGTCGGGTGGGCGGTGGTGGGCGTGTTGAGGGTCGGGTCCAGGGTGAGGATGGCGTGCTGCAGGTGCTGCAGGTGCGGGGAGGGCTGGATGCCGAGTTCGGTGGTCAGCCGGCGCCGCAGGTGGTGGTAGGCGGTGAGGGCGCTGGTCTGCCGGCCGGCCCGGTAGAGCGCGACCATGGCCTGGGCGTGCAGGCCCTCGTGGTGCGGGTGCTGGTGGGTCAGGTGGGTGAGTTCGGGGATCAGCTCGTTGTGCCGGCCGAGCCGCAGATCGGTGTCGATGCGCCGCTCCAGGGTGATCAGCCGGCTCTCCTCCAGGCGCATGATCTCGATGGTGAGGATCGGCCCGGGCCGCACGTCGACGAGGGCGGGGCCGTGCCAGAGCGCGAGGGCCTGGCGGAAGCGGGCGGCGGCCTGGTGGTCGTGGCCGTGGTTGAAGGCGTGCTGGCCCTGGGTGAGCAGCAGGTTGTAGGTGTGGACGTCCAGGTCGTCCGCGTGCGCGGTGAGCTGGTAGCCGCCGTGCCGGGTGGTGAGGATGTCCTTGGCGGTGGTGTGCGGGGTCGGCCCGAGGGCCTGGGTGATGCGGCGGCGCAGCTGCAGGATGTACGTCTGCATCGTGGTGAGCGCCTGTCTGGGCGGGTCGTCGCCCCAGATCTCCTCGATCAGGGTGGCCGTGGGCAGGACCCGGTTCGGGTAGAGCGCCAGGAGGGCGAGGATCTGGCGCTGCTTGCCTGCGGAGGGGACGACGGAGATGCCGTTGAGGTCGGCGGTGAGGGGGCCGAGGACTCTGAGCTGCATGGCGGTTCTCCCTTCGTGCGCGGGACGGTTGTCGGTGCGCGGGTCACGTGGTCGTGTCAGGTGCTGCTCGTACTCGTACTCGTACTCGTACTCGTACTCGTACTCGTACTCGTACTCGTACTCGTGCTCGGGCCCCTGGGGCGGACAGGTGTTCGAAACCGGGGGATGGTGGGGTGGACGCGTCGCACCCTAGTTCTGCCAAGCGGCGGGGGCCGGATTCCTCGAGTGCCCGTCGAGCGCGGTTCCGGGCGCTCTGGTGGGGGCTTCCGGGCAGCCCGACGCGGCGGAGCGGCACCCGGGGTGGGGCCGCCCCGCCGCACGGGGCCGCCATCGGGGACACGGGAGCCGCGGGGGGACATGGGGCCCGCAGGGGCTACTTCTTCCGCAGGTCGCCCGAGAATCCGCCGACCAGCAGGTGCAGGCTGCCGTCCGGGTTGCGGGTGTACACCTGGTCGTGCGGGTCGGCGGCGCAGCCGCTCAGCGAGTTCATCGGGGCGGTGCGCAGGACCACCCGGTCGGCGGTGGCCTGGACGAGGTTGGCGACGGCGTCGCAGTAACGGGTGCCGACGCCGCCGTTGTTGTGGATCTGGGCGACCGGGTCGTTGGGGCGGCCCTGGCTCAGGACGATCGTGAAGTCGGGCTTGAGGAAGGTCTGCTCGCTGCCCAGGGTGCCCTGCCAGGTGCCGAGGAAGGCGGCCGGGATCGCGCCGTCGGACGTCGCGGTGGGGGTGGCGGGGGCCGCCGAGGTCGACGGCGGCGGCTTCGCGGTGCCGGTGTCTTCGTCGCGGGTGGCCAGGAACACCGCCGTACCCGCCAGTGCGACGGCCAGCACGGCGACGAGGACCAGGGTGGCGCGACCCGTGCGGCGACGGCCGGGCTGCGCCGGGTGCGGGTGCGGGTGCGGGTGCGGGTGCGGGTGCGGGTACGGGTGCGGGTACGGCGGGTAGGCGCGCGGGGGCGGCGCGGGGACGGTGGTGGCCGCGGACGGCGGGGGCGGCAGAGTGGCCCAGGCCGGCGCCGGCCCGAACCGCCCCGGAGGCGAGGCCGGTTGAGCGGCCTGTTGAGCGGCCTGTTGGGCGGGCGATTGCGCGGCCGGTCGGCGGCCCGGTCGGGGGCTGGGTTGGGCGGGTGACTCGCCGTCCAGGTCCAGCAGCTCGACGGCCAGGGTGGCCAGCGCGGCGGCGATCGCAGACGGCAGCCAGGTCCGCCCCTCCAGCCGCTTGCCCGCCGTCCGGTCGTGCGCCGTCAGCCGCTCGCGCAACTGCTCCGGGGTGGGCCGCCGGTCCGGGTCCTTGGCCAGGCAGTCCGCCACGATGGCATGCAACTCCTGGTCCGCGATGTCGAGTTCGGGCTCCTCGTGGAGCACCCGGTAGAGCATCACGGCCGCGCTCACCCCGGAGCCGAACGGTGCGGTGCCGGTGGCGGCGTGGGCGAGCACGGCGCCCAGTGAGAAGACGTCCGAGGCGGGCCCGGCGCCCCGGCCCTCGGCCTGCTCGGGGGAGAGGTAGCCGGGGGAGCCGACCACGAAGCCGGAGCGGGTGAGCGCGGTCGCCGCGTCCAGGGCCCGGGTGATCCCGAAGTCGATCAGCCGCGGGCCGTCCAGCGCCAGCAGCACGTTCGACGGCTTGACGTCCCGGTGCACCAATCCCTGTGCGTGCACGGCCTGCAGGGCCTCGGCGAGCCCCACGCCGAGCGAGCGGACGGCCGGTTCGGGCAGCGGGCCGAAGTCCCGTACGGCGGTGCCCAGGGAGGGGCCGGCGACGTATCCGGTGGCCACCCACGGCTGGGCGCCCTCGGTGTCCGCGTCCAGTACGGGGGCCGTCCACCGCCCGCCGACCCGCCGGGCGGCGGCCACCTCGTTGCGGAACCGGATCCGGAACTCCGGGTCTGCCGCGTACTGGTCGTGCACCAGCTTGACGGCCACCGTGCGCCCGCCCGCCGTACGGCCCAGGTACACCCGGCCCATTCCGCCCGCACCGAGTCTCCGCAGCAGGCGGTACTCGCCGACCTGCCGCGGATCCCCGTCCCCCAGCGCCTCCACGCCGATTCTCCCCTCGCCGCGCCCGCCCCGTACTCCACGCCAGACGGTACTGCCCGGAGGCGCGGTTCCGGTTCCGGATGCGGGGGACGGGATCCCGTACGGGCGGGCGCCGTTCAGCCGCGGGCGACGCCGCTGGGGGTGCCCGCGGGGGCGCCGCCCGGGGTGCCGCTCGGGGGGGTCGCGGCCGGCGCCGGGAGGTGCGCCTGGTGGTCCGCCGGGTAGAACTGCCGAGCCCAGTGCCGCATCGTGCCGATCGGCCCGTCACCGGCGGCGAGCCCGGGCGGCGACAGGTACTTCTTGGTGGACCAGATCGGGAAGTCGGCCGCGGTGAACTCGAGGTTGCGCTTGAACATGGGCCCCGCCAGCATCGCGGTCACCGCGCGGCTGACCGTCCGGGCGACGGCCGGCGGCAGGCCGGCCGGCTCCCGCATGACGAAGCGGCTCGCCTGCCGCAGCTGCATCCGGCCGGGGGCGACCTGGGTGGCCATCACCAGCGAGCAGATCTCCAGGCCGAGCGAGGGCGTGCGCACATCGGTGTGCAGGGCGGCGAGGCCGTACCCGTCCACCTCCACGTCGACCTGCCGCAGGCCGAGTAGCGGGAAGGTCTCCCGCACCCGCATCGAGATGTGGAAGCGGGTGCCGTCGAAGGTCACGGGGGCCGCCAGCTCGCCCTGCGGCCAGCCGTGCAGGGTGACGAAGTGGCCCAGGTCGAAGGAGTTCTCCATGACGTCCTGGGCGTAGCCGGGCATCTCGAAGGAGGCGTAGCGCAGCGGCCGCCGTCCGTCGCCGAGCAGGTGCCAGGACGGGATCTCCCAGTCGGGCTCCCGGCCGTCGTGGTGGCGCCAGACGAAGACGGCCTCGTTGACCTCCCGCACCGGCAGTTGCGCCAGGGCGGCCTTCGGCGGCGGGGTGCCGTAGCCGGTCCGTACGCAGCGGCCGTCGGCGTCGAAGGCGAACCGGTGGAAGGGGCAGACCAGGTCGTCGCCCTCGACCTCGGCGAGGCCGAGGTGGGCGCCCAGGTGCGGGCAGTACGGACGGATCGCGCGCAGACGGCCGTTGCGCAGCCGGTACAGCACGACGTCCTCGCCGGCGAGTTGGCGGGTGAGGACGGTGCCGGGCTCGAGTTCGGCGGAGAAGGCGAGTGCGGACCAGCCGTCGGGGTAGGGCAGGGCCGGTGGCAGGGCGACGTCGGCCGTCGTGGGGCGGTCGCTGACGGGGTGGACGTGCTGGTGGGACACGCGCATGACTCTCCTGTCGGGGGGCTGTCCGGCGCCGCCCCTCCCAGGCGATGAGCGCTCGAACGGAAGGCATTTCAGATGCTAGCCACGGATCGTGAGTGCCCGCACGGACAACCTCCCCAAGGGAGGAGAAGTCTGATGATCGGTCAGCCAGAAATGGTCAAAGCTTGGCAAATTCCGGCCGCCCCTCTGGATGTGCCATTACACATGTCACATCATGCTCCCCATGAGAAAAGCCATCGCCCTGTTCGCGGCCGTCACGGCCGTCGCCGCCCTCGGCGGAACCTCTGCCTCTGCCGCCGGACCCGACGCCACGGACCTGGTCGACAGCGGTCAGGGCAAGCTCGTCTGGAGCTCCTGCAACGATGCCACCACCCCCGCGCTGCAGTGCGCGATGCTCGACGTGCCGGTGGACTACGCCGACCCGCACGGGCGGAAGATCGCCATCAAGCTGAACCGGCTCCCCGCCACCGCGCCCAAGGACAAGCAGCAGGGCCCGATCCTGCTCAACCCCGGCGGCCCCGGCGACTCCGGGCTCTGGATGCCCGGCTACATCTCCGGCAAGCTCCCGGCGGACGTCGCCTCGACCTACGACTGGATCGGCTTCGACCCGCGCGGCACCAACGGCAGCGACCCGCATGTGGTCTGCGACGCCCACTACTTCGACGCCGAGCGCCCCGACTACCAGGTGAGCCAGGGCACGTCGAAGGCCTGGCTGAAGAAGGCGGCCGGCTACGCCGCGGACTGCGCGGCCGACTGGTCCTGGCTGCTGCCGCACATGGCCACCGTCGACAACGCCCGCGACATGGACAGCATCCGCCGGGCGCTCGGCGTTCCGAAGATCAACTTCTACGGTGGCTCCTGGGGCACCTCGCTGGGCTCCACCTACGGCCAGCTGTTCCCCTCGCACGTGCGCCGGATGGTGCTGGACAGCATCGTCGGACCGACCATCAGCTGGTACGACCACAACATCCTGCAGGACAAGGAGCACCAGCGCCGCTTCGACGCCTTCGCGGCCTGGACCGCCAAGGCCGACTCCGTCTACCACCTGGGCACCGACGCCGCCGCCGTCGAGCAGGCCTACCACCAGGTCGAGGACGCGCTGCGCAAGGAGCCGGTGGACGCCGCCCCGGCCCCCGGCAAGATCGGCCCGGCCGAGTTCGAGGACACCTTCTACGGCGGCGGCTACAACTTCCTGCGCTGGCCCCGGATGGCCACCGTGCTCTCCGCCTACCTCACCCAGCACGACAGCCGTCCGCTGAACATCGCGTACAACCGGTACGCCGCCCCGGGCGCCGACGACGGCGCCTTCCCGGCCTACAACGCCGCCCAGTGCACCGAGAACGCCTGGCCGCGCGACTGGGAGGTCTGGAAGAAGGACCAGGCCAAGGTGAACGCGACCGCGCCCTTCTACACCTATAACAACATGTGGTACAACGCCGCCTGCATGTTCTGGCCCTACCAGGGCAACCCGGCGGGCCGGCTGAAGATCACCGGCAAGGGCCTGCCCCCGGTCCTGCTCTTCCAGGCCACCGAGGACGCCGCCACCCCGTACGAGGGCGGGCTCGCCATGCACGACGCGCTGCCCGGCTCCAAGCTGGTCGTCCAGAACGGCGGCAGCTTCCACGAGATCCTCTTCCACGACAACGCCTGCCTGGACGACACCTTCACCGCCTACCTGCGCGACGGAAGCCTGCCCCAGGGCAAGGGACGGATCGCCAAGACCTGCGCGCCCGAAGCCGACCCGGCCCCGGTGTACGTGACGCCGCCGCCGGCCGCCGCCAAGGCCGCGCCCGCGACCGCCCCCGCGGCCGGCCTGTCGCCCACCGACCCGGAGGCCGTGCGCGGCGTCCTGCGGTAACGGCCCGACCCCGGGCGGCCCGCAGCCCGCAAAGCCCGTAGCCCGCACAGCCCGTAGCCCGCAGTCCGTCGGGTTGCGGGCTACCCGGCGGTCACCTGTCCGACGTATGGTCGGTCCCCGTCAAATCCGAGCCACCCTCACCTCAACCGGGATGACCATGAAGAGATTCGGAAGGCGCCTGCTCGCCCTGGCCGCCTGCCTGCCCGTACTCGCCGGGATGGCGACGGGCACCGCGAGTGCGGCCCCGACAGGCACCACCGTCGGGCAGTCGGCGGTGTCCTGGACCGGCCCGCTCAGCACCCGCGGGCGCTACATCGTCGACGCGAACGGCGACCGCTTCAAGCTGAAGGCCGCCAACTGGGCCGGGGCACAAGGCACCTGGGAGGGCAGCGGGAACGTCGACGACCCCGCGAACAACCAGGCCGGACAGGTGTCGCACAACATCCCGCTGGGCCTCGACCGGGTGCCGATGGCGCGCCTCCTGGCCGACTACCACGGGCTCGGCCTCAACAGCATCCGGCTGCCCTTCGCCAACGCGATGATCCACGACACCGCCCCGGTGCCGGACTCCGCCGTCGCCGCCAACCCGCAGCTGAAGGGCAGGACCCCGCTTCAGGTGTACGACGCCGTGGTCGCGGCGCTCACCGCCGACGGCTTCGCGGTCATCCTCAACAACCACACCACGAGCTACCGCTTCTGCTGCGGCCTCGACGGCAACGAGCGCTGGAACAGCGGCCAGTCCACGCAGGCGTGGGAGGACGACTGGCTGTTCATGGTGAACCGCTACCAGGCGAACAAGCGGGTAGTGGGCGCCGACCTGCGCAACGAGGTCCGCCGCGACACCTGGGACGACCCCAACTGGGGCCTGGGCGACGCCCACGACGAGTACGCCGCCTTCGAGGAGGCCGGAAACCGCATCCTCCAGGCCGACCCCGACATGCTCGTCATCATGGAGGGCATCAACTGGTACGGCATCCCCGCCGCGCCGTTCAGCCACGGCCGCCCGACGCTCACCCCGGTCCGCAACCTCTCCAACACCCTGATCGACTCCGGCAAGCTGGTGTACTCCGCGCACTTCTACGCCTACACCGGACCGGCCAACACCGGTGCGGGCAGCGGCCCGGGAGCGACGAACGACCCCCGCTACGAGGACTTCACCCCCGAACAGCTCGCCCAAGTGGTGGACGACCAGGCGCTGTTCGTCACCCAGGCCGGGCAGCACTTCACCGCCCCGGTGTGGATCAGCGAGTTCGGCGCGGGCGGACGCGGCTCCACCGACGCCAAGGAACAGGCCTGGCTGCACACCTTCACCGACCTCCTCGCCGCCCGCGACACCGACTTCGCCATCTGGCCACTCGTCGGCTGGGCCGACACCACCGGCCGGCCGCTGGACACCTGGGCCCTGCTCTCCTACGATCCGGCCGGCAAACGGCTCGGCCTGAGCGACCCCGGCGACTGGCGGGCCACCGACTGGAACAAACTCGTCGACGCCCCCGCGCTGACCGGCCCGGTCGCGCAGCCGAACCACTGGAACATGCTCGACCTCGACCACGGCGACCAGAACGCCTCCCGCCGGATGCTCGCCCGCCCGGACTGGAACAGCGGCAACCGCAAGGGCACCTGCCCGGACGGCCAACGCCTGGTCGCCCTCGGCCGCGGCGACAGCCGGGGCCTGTGCACCGACGCCGGCGAACCGGCCACGGGCAGCGGCGACTGGGTCACCGTCACCGACGAACGGTACGTCACCGAGGGCGACTGGGCGTCCGGCTACAACAAGCTCCAGTGCCCCGACCACACCGTCGCCGTCGGCTACAGCGTGCACAGCGACGCCATGTCCGCCCTGCTCTGCGCACCCGCGGCCGGACCGCTGCCCGCCACCGGCCGCAACGTCTGGTTCGACCACGGCGACAACCGGCCCACCAGCGGCGGCTCGGTCGCGAGCGACTGGGCGCCGGGCCACTACAAGGGCCAGTGCGCCGACGACGAATACCTCGCGGGCGTCGCCTACACCTGGCGCTGGCTCCACTACGGCGCCCCGGACGCCCTGCTCTGCCGCCCCCTCGGCTGACCCGGCCGACCGGCCTCGCCGGCGCGACCGGCTGAGCGGCCTCGCCACCACGGGGCCGGGCGTGGGCAACCGGCCCGGGCCCTGGCGTGGGCAACCGGCCCGCCGGCCGGTTGCCCACGCGGGCGTCAGACCTGCGGCACCACCAGGGCCACGGCGAGCGGCCGGGCCACCGGCGGCGTACCTCCGTACGCCCTGGTGGCCCGGCCGGGTTTTGGTTCAGCCGGGTCGGGTCAGCCGGCCGCGACCGACCTGGCGCCGTCCATGAGGCCCTTGCGCGCCTCGGCGACGATCTCGGTCTGCCGGATCAGCACGTCGACGGCGCCGGTGACGAGAGCGATCTCGGCCGGCGTGGTCCACCCCGGCCGGTGGATGATCGTGAGCAGTTCGTCGAAGCCATCGGTGGTGACCGACTTCGTCACGGTGGCGAGGTGGTTGATCCGCTGCTCCAGGTGGGCCAGCTGGTCCTTGTCCATGGCGGGTTCAGCTCCTGTGATCGTCGGGGGATGCGAGCAGGCCATGTCTACCCGAACCGTCTGCGGCGCCATAGGCGCTGAACGGGTGGACTCGGAGCGCCCCGGACCGTCCCCCTCGCGGTGCCGTCCGTCGGATCGTCAGCTCGTCGACACGGGTGAGGAGCACCCCCGAAGCCGGGCGTCCGTCGCTACGGCTGCCGCTACGGCTGCCGCTACGACCGCCGCGACCGCCGCTACGACCGGCCGGGGCCGCCGGCCGCGGACTCGATCGCGCCGCTCAGCAGGCGGTGGGCGGTGTCGACGTCGCCGTCCCCGTTGAGGAGGAGCAGCGCCGACGCCGTGGCCGAGTGGAGCGAGTCCGTCCCCTCCGGGGCGGCCTGGCGCGCGTCGTCGAGCAGCCGGCGGGCACTGGCCAGGGCTCCGGTGGACTCGGCGCCCAGGTAGGCCGCCTCCGCGAGGCGACGGCTGCGGTTCGGCCCTTCGGGGGTGAGGGAGGCCGACCGGATCAGCGTCCGCATGGCCCCGGCGGCGTCCCCGCGGCGCAGGGTGAGGCCCGCGGCGTGCTCCAGCAGCGCGGCGACCTCCTCGTCGGGTTCCAGCGTGGCCTCGCCCAGGTGCCAGGCGCGGAGCCCGGGCTGGTCGACGAGCAGGTGGGCCAGGGCCGCGTGCGCGGCACGCCGTTCGCCGCTCGGGGCGTGCCCCACGACGGCGGAACGGATCAGCGGATGACGGAACCTCAGCCGCTGCCCGCCCTCCTCGATGTGCACCAGTCGGTCGCGTTCGATCGGCGCCAGGTCGTCCAGGTCGTACCCGCCCGCGACCCGCCGGGCGGCCGCCTGCAGCACGCCCAGGTCGCCGGTCCCCTCCAGGGCCGCGAGCAGGAGCAGTTTCCGGGCGGGCGCGGGCAGGCCGGTGACCCGCGAACCGAACAGTGTCTCCAGTCGGCTGCTCAGGGGCAGGACGGCGGGGGAGTCCTCGGCGGCGGGCCGCAGGGCGGTCGGAAGTTCCAGCAGCGCCAGCGGATTGCCGCCCGCCTCGGCCAGCAGCCGCCGCCGCACACCGCGCGTGAGCCCGGGGAACCTGGTGCCGAGCAGCGTGGCCGCCGCCTCGTCGTCCAGGGGCGGAAGGTCGTAGGTGGGCAGGGCGCCCGCCTCGTGCGGGCTCAGTTCGCCGGAGCGCGCCGCCGCCACGAAACTGATGCCCAGGCCGGTCACCCGCCGGGCGACGAACCCGAGCACCGTGCTGCTGGCGCGGTCGACCCGGTGCAGGTCGTCGATGACGACGAGCAACGGATCACCGTCGGAGACCGTCTGGAGGAGCCGCAACACGGCGTTGGAGACCAGGAGTTGTTCCGGCGGCCGGCCGGTGTCGAAACCGAGCGCCACCCGGAGGGCGGCGCGCAGGGCGGTGTCGAGATGCTCCAGGGCGTCCAGGAACGGGAAGAGGATCTGATTGAGGCCCGAGTAGCCGCAGTGGGCCTCGAGCTCCACGCCGGCGGCCCGGAGCACCCGGACGCCGTCCGCGAGTGCGGACCCGGCGAGCGCGTCCAGCACGGCGCTCTTCCCGACGCCCGCCTCCCCGGCCAGCAGCAGCGCACCGCCGCCCGCCCCGATGCGCAGCCGTTCACGGAGCACCCGCAGGTCGCTCTCCCGGCCGATCAGCGGCCCAAGCCCCGCAGCGCCGCGTGCGCCGCCCGCGCCACCCCTGTCCTCCACCGCTGTCCCCTCCCCGAGGCCCGCCCCCGCCGTACGGGGAGCCGCGCCCCGTCGAGGAGAGTTCCTCCGCCCGGCCGTGAACGCCCCCTGGCCGGGCCCAGTATGCCGGACACTCGCAGGTCAGGGCGGTGGAGGGCGCGGTGGGCGGTGCGGTGGACGGTGGTGGGCGGTGATGTGGGTAGGAAACGGATTTCGCGTTTAGCGGCTTGTCGCATAACCTGGTCTTACCGACGCGGGGTGGAGCAGCTCGGTAGCTCGCTGGGCTCATAACCCAGAGGTCGCAGGTTCAAATCCTGTCCCCGCTACTACCGGAGGCCGGGGTCGACGCATCAGTGCGTCGACCCCGGCCTCTTTTCATGCGGCCCCCCTTTTCCTGGGGCTCCCTTTTTCCTGCGGCTCCCTCCGGCTCCCCGCCCTGGCTTTCCGCATGCGCGACCGCTTTCGCGGATTCCCCCAGTCGCGCTCTCCCGTTCGGATTTCGAGGACATTTCCGACGGCGGTCGAGGAGGGGTCGAGAGGCGCTGGAAAGAACTTTCGGGCGGCGGTGGGGTGTGTTGTGGTGGGTGCCGAGGCCCGGGCCGCAGGTGCGAGGGCGGCCGTGGGCGGGCGGAGCGCCGCTGGTGAGCGGTGTAGACGCTCGCGCATGGAGCTGAGTGCGGTGGCTATGGTTCGCCCGACCCGGGGGGATTTGAATGGTGCCACGACGACGATCCGATCGGCGGAACAGGCGCCCTGGGGGCGTCGGTCGTCTGTGATTCCTCCGTGTCTTCGAATCGAGGGTGATCGTGATGGCTGGTGTGGTGGATCTTGCGGTGGATGCCGGTGTGGTGCTTGTCGTGGGTGGTACCGGGAAGACGGGTCGGCGGGTGGCGGATCGGTTGACGGCGCGGGGTTATGAGGTGCGGGTGGGTTCGCGGTCGGGTGCGGTGCCGTTCGACTGGAACGACCGGGGTACGTGGGAGGCGTCGTTGGTGGGTGTGAGTGCGGCGTATCTGACGTATTACCCGGATCTGGCGTTTCCGGGTGCGGTGGAGGCGGTGGGGGCGTTCTCGCGGTTGGCGGCGGCGCGGGGTGTGGGTCGGTTGGTGTTGTTGTCGGGGCGTGGTGAGGAGGCGGCGGAGGCGGGGGAGAAGGCGGTGATGGAGTCGGGGGCGGCGTGGACGGTGGTGCGGTGCGCGTGGTTCGACCAGAACTTTCAGTGAGTCGTTCTTCCTGGAGCCGGTGCTGGCGGGGGAGTTGGCGTTGCCGGTGGGTGGTGCGGTGGAGCCGTTCGTGGATGTGGAGGACATCGCGGAGGTGGCGGTGGCGGCGCTGACGGAGGCGGGTCACGGGGGTGAGGTGTACGAGGTGACGGGGCCGCGGTTGCTGTCGTTCGGGGATGTGGCGGTGGAGTTGTCGCGGGTGGTGGGTCGTGAGGTGCGGTTCGCGGCGGTGTCGGAGGAGGCGTACCGGGGGGTGTTGGCGGAGGCGGGGTTGCCGGCGGACTTCGCGGAGTTGTTCGCGGTGATCCTGGATGGTCGCAACGCGTCGTTGGGTGACGGGGTGCGGCGGGCGTTGGGTCGTGAGCCGCGGGACTTCGCGGACTACGCCCGTGAGGCTGCCGCCTCGGGCGTGTGGAACGTATGAGCCGGCTCGTCCCTGGTGGCCCCAACCGGCCTCCCTCGGGCGGGTGTTGGAAGGGAAGCTGAACGGACTCTGGAGGTCTGGTCATGTCGGACGGCACAACGGTCTGGTCGAGCGAGCAGGGCATCGGCACACTGCCCGGCCACATCAAGGGCTTCGGCCTGATGCACGTGGCGATGCGCCGCGACGCGGCACGGCTGAGCGCCGCTGCCGCACGCGGCTCGTCGGGATCCACGGCGGAGCTGGCGGAGTGGTTCGGGCGGCTGCGCGCGGTGATCGACTGGCACCACCACAGCGAGGACGAGATCCTCTGGCCGTACCTGCGTGGCCGGATGGCCGGCTTCGACGGCGGTGGGGTCCTGGAGGAGGACCACGAGGCGCTGGACCGGTCGATGCGACGGGTGGCAGGGGTGCTCGGCTCCGGCCTGCGCGCTGAACTGCCGGAGGCTGCACAGGCGTTCGAGGCCCTGGTGCGCGATCACCTCGGACATGAGGAACCGGTGGTGTTCCCGGCGCTGGCCGGCCTGCCGGTCGACGAGTACCTGCGGGTCGAGCGCCGGATCATCCAGAGCGCGCCGACCCGGGTGATGACCTACCTGCAGCCCTGGATGTTCGACGGCGCGGACGCGGCCGCCGTCCGGGCGGTGTCGGCCACCATCCCGGCCCCGGTGCGGCTGATCGGGCGGACGGTGCTGGAACGGCGGTACCGGCGCAGCCTGGCACCGGTGCTCTGAGTGGCGGTGCCGGGTACTGCCAGGCAGTACCCGGCGGTGCCAGGCGCCGCAAGGCATCGCAAGAGGCCGCAAGTGCCCACCTGCGGGCCGTGGTTCCGGTAGTCGCGCTTCCGTTGCGCGGCGCACCGCACCGTGGGCGGTGTCGTGTGTACCACGTTCGTCGGCACCGCAGCCCGCGGGCCGGGAGAGTGAAGGGGTCCTGAGATGCGTTCGGATCAGACCGCGGTTCCGCTGTCGTACTCCGCGCCGTCGGCCATCGGAGGTGTGGGGATGGGAAGTTCGGCGCACGCCGTCGGGCAGAGCAAGGCGACCGGGCCGCTGTTGGTGGGTGCCACCGTCGCGATGGGGTTGATGGCGGGGCTGTTCTTCGCCTTCGACGTGTCGGTGATGCCCGGTTTGGCGGCGAGTGATGACCGGACGTATGTGACGGCGATGCAGCACATCAACAAGTCCATCGAGAACGGCATGTTCGGCCTGGTGTTCGTCGGGGCGTTCGCGGCGACGGGTCTGGCCGCGTGGCTGCAGCACAAGGCGGGTCGTCGGCAGGCGGCGCTGTGGGCGGCGGCGGCGACGGTGCTGTACGTGGTGGCGCTGCTGGTGACGATGGGCGTCAACATCCCGCTCAACAACCAGCTGGCGGCGGCCGGTGACCCGTCCCAGATCCAGGACCTCGCGGCCGTGCGGGCCAAGTTCGCCGACACCTGGGTGCCGGTCAACATGCTTCGCACGGCGCTGTGCGCGGGCGGCGTGCTCGCGCTGACCCGCTCCCTGGTGCTGCACGGCCGGTTCGGCCGCACCGGCCGCTGAGGCCCGGCCGCACCGCCTCGGGTGCCCGTCCGCCACCTGCGGACGGGCACCTGCGCGTTCTCCCCGGTCCGGACCGGACCTGCCCGGTCCGGTGCGGACTGAACCGGACCGGACGAGCCGGGTCGAACTGCGCCACGTGGCCGGGTGCGCCGGAGCGTGCGCCGGTGCGCCGGGTCGGTGACTTCGCCCAAATCACTTGGAGAGACATCGAGTTGGCGCAGGAACCGGATGTGGTGGAGCATGGGCGGGCCCGGTCTGTTGCGGCGCGCTTGCGCCGCGGCCGCGGCACCGTACGCGTGCTGGGGAGGAGGCGGGGCCGGTGAGTCCGGCAGATCGTCCGTTTCTGGTCCGGGGGAGGGCGGTACCCCTGGCCAGGTACCTGGCCGAAGAGGACATCGAGGGCCTGGTGGCGTGCTCGTGCATCGGCAACGAGGTGAGCATCGACCTCGCCGACACCCGGATCCTCGTGAGCCTGGTCGACATCGCCGACGTGGTCAGGCTCAACTTCCACATGGTCCAGGACGGCCCGGCCAAGCCCCGCTCCTGGTCGCGCCGACTGCCCGCCGGCACCGGCCCGCGCGAGATCGCGGCCCGGATCGCGCTGGACGTCCGCACTCTGGAACGCGAGTTGGCGCCGCTGCGGCGCCGCCCGCCGGAGGTGCCACGGCGGCGCCGCCCGGGCTGACGGGGGAGAGGCGCCCGCGGGAACGGCCGGGCCCGGCAGCGGTGCGCTGCCGGGCCCGGCCGTGTCGGCGCCGTTACCCTTCCTGTCGGTGTGTCAGCGCCCCTGAAGGGAACGGACATTGTTGCCGAAGGTCCAGTTCTTCGAACCGTCCCAGTTGATGGACCAGGTCATCAGCCCCTTGAGGCTGCTGGACGCCCCGCTGCCGTAGGAGTTCCAGGCCTGGGCGACCTGCCCGGTGCTCAGGTAGCCGCCGCCCGCGCCCGGCTGCGCGGGCAGACCGGGGACCTGCTTGTCGTACGGGACGCGGATCGTGGTGCCCTGGACGGTCAGGCCGTTGTTCAGGCAGGTGGTCTGGGCGGTGAAGCCCTGGACGGTGCCGGCCGAGTAGGAGTCACCGGAGCAGCCGTACATGCTGCCGTTGTAGTACTGCATGTTCAGCCACCAGAGCCGCCCGTTGTCCAGGTACTTCTTGATGACCGGCAGGTAGGCGCCCCAGATCGAGCCGTAGACGATGCTCGCGCCGGTGACGTAGGCGGTTTCTGGAGCGATGGTGAGGCCGAAGCCGGGCGGCATGGCGGCGAGGACGCCGTCGATGATGCGGATCAGGTTGGCCTGGGAGGGCGACAGTGAGGTGATGCTGCCGCTGCCGACCAGGCCGGTCTCGATGTCGATGTCGATGCCGTCGAAGTGGTTGGCCTGCAGGATCGGCACGATGGTGGAGACGAAGCGGTCGGCGACGGCGCTGTCGGACAGGTCGATGCCGGCCGCCGCGCCGCCGATGGACATCAGGACGGTCAGGCCGCTCGCCTTGGCGGCACAGACCTCGTCCGGGGTGGGGACCTTGACGCCGCTGTCCATGCCGTTCTGCCAGAGCGCGGTGCCGTCGGAGAGGATGACGGGGAAGGCGGTGGTGACCACGTTGTAGCCGTGGCCGGTGATCCGCTGGTCGGTCAACGGGATCCAACCCAGCGGCGGGTGCACGCCGTTGGCGGCGCCGTCCCAGTTCTCCCAGTAGCCCTGCAGCACCTTGCCGGCCGGGCGCTGCTGCTGTCCGCATCCGGTGGCGGCGGCGGTGGGTGTGGTGGGCGTGGTGGATGTGGGGCGGGCGATGGCCGTGGCGGGCGCGGTGGTGGCGGCGGAGGCCGTGGCGGTGGTGGGGGCGATCGCGGCGACAGCGAGCGCCAGGGCGCCGAGCAGGCGCGCGCTACGGCGGGTGTGGTGGGTGCGGTGGCCTGCCCGGCGCAGGGCAGGGCGGAACGTACGGTGGGCCATGACGGTCTAGCTCCCTTCCGGCCATGGCCGACACGCCCCGTGGAGGTGGGGCGGCGTGGGGGTGGCCATGGCGAGGTGACGTGGGGGTGGTCGGTCGGCGGGAAGCCCGGCCGCGGCGCGTGTCGACGGCCCGGGTGGCGCGGCCCTGACACACACGTCGTCACCCGGCAGGGGGTGTGGTGCAGCCGCTGGGAATCGTAGGAGCGTGCCGATGGACCGTCAATAGGTCTGGACCACTTGGCCCTCCTGATGGCCGGCCCGGCCTCCGTCGGCAGGCCCGGGGACCACCGGATCCTTACCCCCTGTTAGGGTCGGCGGACGTGACGGACAGGGCGACGAAGCAGTACGAGGCGATGCTGGCACACTTCCCGCGAGCCGCCGAGCAGCGCGGTTTCGCCGTGGACCCGGCACAGCGGCCGGCCGTCGAGCGGTTGTCGCGGCTCGCCGGGGAACTCACCCGCACCGGGCTGCTCCACCGCCGCCCTCCGCGCCACGTCTACCTGTGGGGCCCGGTGGGCCGGGGCAAGAGCTGGCTGGTGGACACCTTCCTGGACGGGCTGGCCACCTCGCGCAAGCGGCGACTGCACTTCCACGACTTCTTCCGCCGCCTGCACGAGGGCGTCGCCCTGCACACCGCCTACCCGCACCGGGACTCCGCCGGCGAGCGGGTGGCAGCGGTCGACCGGGCCGTGGACGAACTGCTCGGCGACTGCCGGGTACTGGTCTTCGACGAGTTCCACGCCCACGACGCCGGGGACGCGATGCTGGTCGCCCGACTCTTCCGGAACCTGCTGGACCGGCGGATCACCCTGGTCACCACCTCCAACTACCCGCCCGCCGGGCTGATGCCGAACCCGCTCTACCACCACCTGTTCGAGCCGACGATCCGGCTGATCGAGGAGCGGATGGACGTGGTGGAGATCGCGGGCCCGGTGGACTTCCGCCGGGAGCGGGAGCGGGAGCGGGAGCGGGATCCGGAGTCGGAGCGGCAGCCGGCGGACGGCGGACCGCAACGCTTCACGCAGGGCGCGCGGCTGCGGACCGGGGACACGAGCGGCCTGCACGCACTCGGCCTCACCCCGCCGACCGCGGGCGAGGCGGCCGAGATAGTCGTGCACGGCCGCCCGCTGCCGGCGTCGGCGGTCCGCGACGGCGAGGCGTGGTTCGGCTTCACCGAGCTGTGCGAGGGGCTGACCTCGGCCGCCGACCAGCTGGCGCTCACCGAACGCTTCGCCACCCTGGTGCTCACCGGCGTACCGCCGCTGGCCGACGCGACCCCGGACGGGCGACGGCGCTTCGCCGACCTGGTCGACATCTGCTGCGACCGGGACGTCCGGCTGGTGCTGATCGGTGCCGACCCGATCGGCGGCCCGACCCCCGACGAGAACCTGTTCCGCGACCTGGACCGGACCGCGAGCCGCCTCGCCCTGCTCAGGTCTGCCTGACGACGGGGCCGGGCTCCGGGGCCGCAGGCACCGGCTCCGTTCCCAACACGGTCGCCAACACAGTGCAGCGGCCGTCCCCCCTACCTTGGCAGGGCCGGGCAGTGTACCGGGCGGTGCTCGACGCCCGGCTGCACTACGGGGTGACGCACGGGGCGACGGGGCGACGATGGCCCTGGTCAAGGCCAACGTGGCCACGTCCGGCCCGATCCTGTGGAAGACGGGCTTCACGGCCTTCGGCCAGGAGCCCGTCTACGCCGTCCCACTGCGTCAGGGTCCTCCTTTGGAACCGGGGGCGGCCCAGAGGTAGATGCCTGCGATGTGCACCAACGGCTCTGGCCGCGCCCACGATGCGTCAGTCACACGGCACACCAGACCAGCGATCAGATGATCAGCAAGAAGCGGCCTAGCGTGTCACCAGCCAGGACAGGCTCGCGGTCAGGTTCGCGCGCAGCGCCGGGTCCACCACGGCCGGGGTGGGGTCGGTGGCGACGGCGGTGAGGAGGTGCGGCCGGGTGCGGGGCCCGGTCAGCTTGAGCTCGGCGAGGTCCAGCGCGGTGCGGCCGGTGAGCCGGGGCAGCTCGCGCCCGTCCAGGAACCAGCGCAGCCGGGTGCCGGGCACCGGCAGGCCGACGCTCAGGCGGTCGGCCGCCGTGAGCCAACTGCCGGTGGCGGTGGGACTGGTGAGCGGGGTGGCGTGCCGGTAGAAGCCGGCGATCATCGCCTCGCGCCCGGGCAGGTTGAACTCCCGCCCGAGGGAGCGCATGATCGAGTTCTCGGTCGGCCGGTACAGCCCGGCCGGGTAGTAGCCGCCGCCCTCGTACGCGCCGACCGTCCCGCCGTCCGGGGAGGCCTGCCCGAGCCAGCGGGACCACTTGGTGCCCTGCTGCTGCATCCGATCGGCCGTCAGCGTGCTGATGTTGGCCTGGGCCGGCTCGTCGCCCTGGTACGTGCCCTGGCCGTCGTACGCGTACTCGTCGGCGAGCTTGCCCAGCGAGTGCCCGGTCTCGTGCACCGCGATCTGCCCGGACTTGGCGTTCCCGCCCGCCACCGTGGCGATGCCCTCGTAGCCGAGCGACGACTTGACGTCGTTGTAGCCGGCGCCGCCGTACTTGGCGCTGTTGGCCACCACCAGCACCAGGTCCGCCTGCGGGGCCTTCGCCGCGTACCGCTCGACCGCCTTCTCATCGACGCAGAGCAGCCGCTCCACGCCGTCGCACCAGAAGTACGAGCCCAGCGCGGTGTGGCGCACCGTCGCCTGGTCCGGATCCCCGGTCACCCCCGACTCCGGCGAAACCGCTGACACCGCCCAGACGTTGAACAGCCCGCGATAGGTGGCGTACGGCTCGACGGCAGTCACCTCGCGCCACTTCTCGGCCGCGTCCGTGAGGAACTTCTGCTGCTCCTGCGCGGCGTAGCCGTCGCCGATCACCACCACGTCCAGCTTGGTCGCCGGGTCGCCACTGCTGACCAGCGGCGTCACATCGCCGTCGCCCCGCACCGCAGCCGCGCCCTGGGCCGGAGCGGCGACGAAGGGAGACGCGGCCGGGGCCTGGACACGGGCGATGCTGCCGTCCTCGGCGAAGGCCTCCACCTGACGGGTGGGTGCTGCGGAGGCCGGCCCGCCGCTGGTCGGCGCGTTGTCGGCGGGCGCGCTCCAGGCGGGAGCGGAGCCGAGGAGTGCTGATGCGAGGGCGGCGGCGAGCAGGGCGGTGGTGGTTCTGGCGGCGATGCGGTGCACGGGTGTTGTCCTCCCCGGTGAGCGGTCTGTGGCCTGCCTCCTTCCCATGTCGGGGACCTGACAATCATGCGGTGCCCCGCCGGGCTTTACTCGATTCACTGGAACCGGGCGACGGCCGAGACGCGCCACGCGATGAGCCGGGAGCACCGCGCTGTGGCTGGGTGTTAGGGGGTGTTAGGTGTTGTTGGGGGTGTGGGGTTTGGTGGGTTTGGGTGTGGTGGTGTGGTTGGTGTGGGTGGTGGTTTGGTAGTTGGTGAGGTCGAGGTGGCGG
>NZ_JBVIRY010000031.1:0-132129 GCF_055575795.1 Kitasatospora sp. NPDC034023 | reverse complement strand
GGACCTTAGACAAGCCTCATCGTTGCAGCTCAGAAGGCACTTTCGCTTTTCCGATCATGCTCCGGACGCGACCCCGGATGAAACACGCAGGCTAGCCGACGCCGGGTTCCTCGCCGTGGCGATGACCACGGCCGCCGCGCTGGTCCCGGCGGACCGGAAGGGGCGAGCGCTCGCCGTACTGCTGTCGGGGACGACGGTGGCCACGGTCGCCGGGGTCCCGGGCGGTTCGGTCCTCGGCGCGCTGTACGGGTGGCGCGCCGCGTTCTGGGCCGTCGCTGTGCTCTGCCTGCCCGCCGCCGTGGGCCTCGTCTGGGGTCTCCCCGCCCGTCCCACGACCGCGCGCGGGCCCCACGCCCCGTCCCTGCGCACGGAGTTCCGGCAGCTGGGCCGTCCGCGGCTGCTCCGTGCGATGCTGCTCGCCGCTCTCGTCAATGCGGCGACCTTCGGCGGCTTCACCTTCCTCGCCCCTGTCGTGACCGGCCCCGCCGGGCTCGGCGCACTGTGGGTGCCGGTCGTGCTGGTGCTGTTCGGCGCCGGGTCCTTCGTCGGCGTCACCGCCGCGGGACGGCTGGCGGACCGCCGCCCCGGTCTGGTCCTCGCCACCGGCGGCCCGCTGCTGCTGGCCGGCTGGCCCACGGCGGCCGTCCTCGCGGACCGACCGGCCGTCCTGCTGCCCCTGGTGTTCCTGCTGGGCGCGCTGTCCTTCGCCGTCGGCGGCACGCTGATCACCGGGGTGCTGTACGAGGCGGCCGGAGCGCCCACCATGGCCGGCGCCTACGCGACCGCCGCCCTCAACCTCGGCGCCACCGCCGGCCCGCTGCTCGCCGCGACCACGCTCGGCTCGGCGGCCGGCGATCTCGGCCCGCTCTACACCGCCGGCCTCCTGGTGGCGACGGCCCTGCCGATCGCCGCCGTCCGGCCGGGAGCCGGTTAGCGGTACCGTGCCGCCGTCCGACCACGGCGGCACGGCGCGGGTCCACGGGGTCGACCGCGGACCGCTCGAAGGAAGCTCGAGGGGCCCGCGACCTCCCGCCCGTGGGCCGCCCGGCCGGGCCGCCGACCGACGATGCCGCCAACCGGCCATTCCCCGGCGGGAATTGTCCGACTGCGGGGCCGTCCCCAGGATGGGTCGCACCGAGACCGGCCGAACACCACAGGAGTCCGCCATGACCACCGGTACGCCCATCGCCACCGGCACATCCATCGCCACCAGCGCCCAGCAACTCGCCGACCGCTACGCCGCGTTGTGGACCGAGCCCGACGCTGTTGCCCGCCGGTCGGCGGTCGAGCGGTTGTGGGCCGTGGGCGGCGTGCACCTCCTGCACCCGCCTGTCGAAGCCCGGGAGGCAGCCGCGCGGGTCGGGTTCGCGGAGCCGGTCCTGGAGGCGCGCGGCTACGAGGAGTTGGAGTTCCGGGTGGCCCGCGCCCACGAGGAGTTCGTGGCGCCCGGCGAGTTCACCTTCCGGGCCCGGCCGGACGCCGTGCGGCTGCGGGACGTCGTCCGCTTCACCTGGGAGATGGTGCCCGTCGGCGGTGGCGAACCGGTCGGCAGCGGGGTGGAGTTCGTCGTCCTGGACACCGACGGCCGGATCACCGCCGACTACCAGTTCCCGGGGCTCTGAGCGGCCGCTCCCGCTATGCCGCGGCCGCTCCCCGCAACGCCTCGGCGGTGGCCGCGTCCGCCGGCAGGAAGGCTTCCAGTTTCAGTTCGGCGAGGGTGACGTCCACGGCGGTGGCGAAGGTGGTGACCGTTGTCATCAGACGCAGCTCGCCGAGCGAGGTGCGCAGCTCGAGCGGGACGGCGAAGCCCAAGTGCTGTTCTCCCACCTCGGTTTCTGGAACGTACGAGCTCAACTCCGCGTGCAGTTCGCCGAGATGCCGGGTGCGTTCGACGATGTGGCGGGCCCAGGCGGCGAAGTTGAGGATGCGCGGGGCGAGGCCGTCCGGGTGCAGGGCGAGCCGGTAGGCGTTGGTGCCGGGGCCGACGAGCCGCGGGTCGGCGCCTGCGGTGATCACGTCCAGGGCGGCGTTGGCGGCCACCACGTCACCTCGGTGGTCCACGACGAGTGCCGGGTACGGGAGGTGGCCGGCCAGGATGTGGCCGATCGCTTCCCGCACCGGTGCCAGCGTCGGCCCGTCCAGCGGTGTCTCCGGGTAGACGGGTGCGTAACCGGCGGCCAGCAGCAGCTCGTTGCGGTCCCGCAGCGACAGGTCGAGCGATTCGGCGAGCCGGACGACCATGCCCCGGCCCGGCACGGAGCGGCCGGACTCGATGAAGCTCAGGTGCCGCTGGGTCGTTCCCGCTCGGGTGGCGAGGTCGAGCTGGCTCAGGCGGCGGCTGGTACGGCGCTCACGCAGCGTTTGGGAGAAGTCCACGGCACCAGCCAACCGCGGGCGGCCGCGGTCCGCCATTCCCCCGGGGGAATTGAGGCCATTCGCCCCGGCCGCCAGCATCGACGCCATGGACATCGGTGTTTTCCTCCCCACCGGCCAGGACCAGTGGGCCGCGCACGGCCCCCGCGACCTGGTCGCATTCGCCTGCCGCAGCGAAGAGTTGGGCTTCTCCTCGCTGTTCGTCAACGACTCCCTGCTGAGCCCGAGGATCGAACCGCTCACCATGCTGGCGGCCGCCGCCGCGGTGACGGAACGCGTCCGGCTGGGCACCGGCGCCCTGCTGCCGGTCCTGCGCCGCCCGGTGCAGGCCGCGCAGACGCTGGCCTCGGTGGACCAGTTGTCCGGCGGCCGGCTGACGGTCGCCGTCGGCGCCGGCTTCCCGGGGCGCTTCGGCCGCCCGCTGCACGAGCTGTCCCAAGTGCCGTGGGAGCGCCGCTTCGCTCGGCTGGACGAGACGGTCGCCCTGTGGCGGGCGCTCTGGGCCGGGGCGAAGGAGTTCCACGGCGAGTTCCACTCCTTCGCCGAACTCCCGTCTGCCACCAGGCCGTTCCACGAGCAGGGGCCGCCCGTCTGGCTCGGCGGCGCGACCCCGGCGGCCCTGGCCCGAACCGGGCGCCACTACGACGGCTGGCTGCCCTATCCGCCCGACCCGGCCGGCTACGCCACCGGGCTCGCCGCCGTCCGGGCGACGGCCCGCCAGGCCGGACGCACACCGGAGGCCGTCAGCCCCGCCCTCTTCGTCAACGTCCGGATCGACCGCGACACGGAAGCCGCCCGCCGGGCCATGGACGCCTACACCCGCTCCAACTACGGCCTGCCGCTGGCCGAGACGGAGCAGATCCAGGCGTTCGCCCTAGGCACGCCGGACGAGGTGGCCGCCAAGCTCACCCGGTACACGTCGGCCGGTGCCCGGCACCTGGTGGCCCGCCTCGGGGCGCTCGAACTGGCGGATCAGCGGGAGCAGTTGGAGAGGCTGGCCGCTCTCACACTCCCCGGGTCGCCGTGATCCTCCCGTCCGCGACGGCGGCCACCAACTCGCGGTGATCCACCTCCGTCCGGTCCGCGTACCGCACCGCGAACTCGGCCACCGCCTCCGCGAAGGTGTCCGCGCTGCCGAGGTAGCCGGCGATGGCGAGGCGGTCGCCGGTGCGGGCGTGGGCGCGGGCGAGGGTGCGGCCGCAGAGGTCGGCGTAGGCGCGCAGGCCGGAGGGCTTCATGTCGCCGACCTCGACCGAGCCCTTCATGTCACGCAGTTGGCGGCCGTAGAAGTGGCGCCCGGCGGGGCCGGTGGTCCAGCCGAGGAAGATGTCGCTGGCGGCCTGCATCAGGTGCTGGCCGGTGACCACCCGGCGGCCGCCGTGGTGAGGGGCGACCTCGGCGTCCACCTTGGCGGGCGGCAGGTGGTCCTCCAGTACCGACCGGCCGGCCTCTTTGAGTTGCAGGAACAACGGGTCGCGGCCGTCCCGGCCCTCCAGCAGGACGATGAAGCAGCGGGTGCCGACGCTGCCGACACCGACCACCTTGGTGGCCGCGTCGACGAAGCGGTAGCGGTCCAGCAGGACACGGCGGCTCTCGGCGAGGGTGCCCCGGTAGTCGCTGAACACCTTGCCGATGCCGCGCAGTTCGGTCTTCTTCAGCGGCTCGATCAGCGGTGGCGCGCTGATGATCCGGCGCCGCCCGTCCCGTTCCTCGGTGAGCTTGCCGAAGGCCTGCAGGCTGGTACGGCGCCGGGCGTGCGCGAATTGGGCCTCGGCGCGCTTGCGCTGCCGGGGCTTGCCCAGCAGCGGCAGCAGCTGCGCGGTGTCCACCCGGGCGTACCAGACGTCGAGTTCGCCCAGGCCCGCCAGGCGTCGCATCGCGGTCGCGTAGCCCTCGACGGCGGTGCGGGCGGCGCGGCGCACGCGCTCCTCGTCCTGGCCGTTGTCGCGGGCCGCGACGGCGACGCTGGCGGCGAGGCGTTTGACGTCCCACTCGAAGGGGCCGGGGTAGGTCTCGTCGAAGTCGTTGACGTCGAAGAGCAGGGCGCGTTCCGGCGAGGCGTACACGCCGAAGTTCACCAGGTGGGCGTCGCCGCAGAGTTGGACGGTGAGACCGGTGTCGGGCACGGCCCCGAGGTCGGCGGCCATCACGGCGGCGGCGCCGCGCAGGTAGCTGAACGGGCTTTCGGCCATCCGCCCGTAGCGGATCGGCAGCAGCCGGGTGACCCGGTCCTCGCCCTGCCGTTCCAGCACGCCGAGCGGGTCGGGCCGGTCCGCAGCCGGGATCCACCGGCCGTGGTCGGAGCGGGAGACGCGGTCGCGGGCGGCCCGGCCGCGGCGGCGGCGTTCGGCGGGAGTGGTCATGCGGCGGCTCCATCCGTCGGTGGGCGCTGCCCGCGACGCCGGGCGGCCGGCGGGTGCCCCTCTCCGCGACGCTAGGACACGAGTGCCGGAGGGCGCAGCGCACGCCCTCCGGCACTCGGCCGTCCGAGTGAAACCGGGCGGTTCACCGCAGGACGGCTCACCGCACCGATCACCCCGCCGCTCACCGGGCCGACTCACCGCACGGTTCACTGCACCGTGAAGTCCGCCATCATCGCCATGTCCTCGTGCTCCAGGTTGTGGCAGTGCAGCATGTACGCCCCCGCGTAGTCGGTGAAGCGCACCAGTAGCTCCACTGCCTCGGCCGGGCGCAGGTCCACGGTGTCCTTCCACCCCGCGTCGTAGGGGCCCGGGTTCGCGCCGTTGCGTCCGATCACCTGGAAGTGGTCCAGATGGACGTGCACGGGGTGGTGCAGGTCGGACGAGAAGCGCCAGCGCTCGATCGTCCCGAGGGCGGGCGTGGCGATGTTCTGGCCTGGGTGGTAGGGCTCGCCGTTGATGGTCCAGCCGTCGCTGCGGCTGCGGCGGAAGGTGAAGTCGCGGGTGGTGACGGCGGCGGAGGCGTCCAGGCCCTCGACGGCGGCGAGCTTGTCGGGCACCGTCGCGTCGTCGTTCACCTGCTTCGAGGAGACGTCGAACCGCATGACCTCGGCCGTCCGACCACTGCCGAAGCGGTTGACCAGGCGCACCAGGGTGCCGGGCGCGTAGCGCGAGAAGTCGACCACGACGTCGAAGCGTTCGGCGGGAGCGATCTCGATGCCGTCGTGGGCGACCGGGGCGGCGAGCAGGCCGCCGTCGGAGCCGATCTGGACCAGGGCGCCGCCGCCGGGGGGCTGCGGGTCGAGTTCGAGCCGGTAGAGGCGGGCGTTGGAGGCGTTGAGCAGGCGCAGCCGGTAGCGGGCGCGGTCGACGTCCAGACGGGGCCACGGCGCGCCGTTGACCAGGATGACGTCGCCGAGCACGCCGTTGGCGTAGCCGGCGGTGACGCCGGGCTCGCCGAGCGCGGGGTCGGTGGAGGGGTACTGAAAGGACCCGTCGGCGGCGAAGGAGCGGTCGGCGATCATCAGTGGCAGGTCGCGCTCGCCGCGCGGCAGCGGCAGGGCGCCCTCCTCGTCGTCCTGGACGAGGTGGAAGCCGGCCAGTCCGCGCCAGACTCCGGGGCCGGTGAAGCCCATCCGGTGGTCGTGGTACCAGAGGGTGGCGGCGCGCTGCCTGCCCGGGTAGGTGTGGCTTCGCTCGCCGACGATGCTGCGGCCCCCCGCGTGGCGCATCCCCGGCATGCCCTGCATACCGGCCATGCCCTGGGCGGCGTCGGCCGACGACCCGACGGGCAGCAGCAGGTCCACCGGGTAGCCGTCGCTGTCCGCCGGGGTGTGCCCGCCGTGCAGGTGGGTGACGGACGGCACCGGCAGCTCGTTGCGGTGCTTGACCACCGCCGCCCGCCCGGAGCGGGTGACCAGGGTCGGCCCGGGGAAGCTGCCCCCGTACGTCCAGGCCTCGGTCTTCACACCGGGGATGATCTCCAGCTTGGCGACCTGCTGGGTGATCTCGTAGTAGTCGCTGGTCCCGTCGGTGCGCACCGGATTCAGCACGGCCGGCACCGGAAGCGGGACCTGGAACGCCTCGGGCAGGTCGAGCCCGCTGCTCAGGAGCTGCCCGGGGCGGCCCTCGGCGAGCAGCCGGGCGGCCGAGGGGACGGCGACGGCGGCCAGCGCGCCCGCGCCGAGGACGGAGGCGCCGATGCCCAGGAACCGGCGACGCTTCACTTGGACACCTCCACTGGCCCGCCGGGGCGCGGCAGCAGTCCGCTGCCGTCCGGGCCCGCATCGGGCTGCCCCGTCCGGGCGGGCAGCGGCAGCCGCCAGGCTTCGACCAGGCCGAACAGGATGCCGCTGACCAGCAGCACGCCGAGGGTGACGTGCACGCCGACGGCCCGGGCGTAGCCGGCCGCGATCTGGCCGATGACCGCGACGTTGAGCAGGAGGGTCGTCCACAGCGGCCACAGCGGGCCGCGCCCGGGCCACCGCACCGCGACGGCGACCACCAGCTGGAGCACCACCACGGTGGCCAGCGTCATCGCGTTGCCCTCGTGGTCCTTCAGGGAGTCGAACGTGCCGTTGAGGAAGCTACTGGCCAGCATGACCTGGAGCAGGGCCAGCAGGGCCAGCGCGGTGGCGGTGGTGCGCAGCAGGATCAGCGGCCAGCGGGCCGCGGGGACGGCAGGGGGACTGCTCATGTCGGGCTACTCTCTGCTTCGGCGGTCGGGCGGGGCGGGCGAGAGCGTAGCTGATCCGACATCACGATCAGTTCCAATAAAGTCCTTTGGGGCTTCCGGTTACCCCATTGCGCCTGCTCGTCCCGCCTTTGTCACCCGGACGAGTGATGCCCTTGAGTGGTTCTCAAGGGCATCCGTCATGAGCTTCTCTCCAGTGCGTCTCATGGGCTTCTCGCCGGGGCGCCTCATGAGGCGGTCTCATGGGGGACGCCATGAGACCGCCTCATGAGGACCTCATGCACTCCTCTCATGGGAGGGCCTCATGAGCTCGTCTCACGGGGCGGCCCCATGAGTCCCGCTCATCGCCCCACCGGCCTACTGCCGCGCCGCTCCAAGCGCCGCCGGACGGGTCCGCAGCAGCGCCCGGACCGGCAGCCCGGTCGCGCCGAGGCAGAGCAGCACGGCCCCTGCCGCTAGTGGCAGGGCGAGCATCGGCGGGACGTACGGGGAAGCGTTGGCGACGCCACGGGTGACCGGCACCAGCGTGATCCAGGCGATCACCGCGCCGACCGCCAGCCCGGTCGCGGCCACCAGCAGAGCCTCCCAGCGCATCATGTCGCGCACCTGGCGCCGGGTGGTGCCGGCCAGTCGCAGCAGCGCGACCTCGCGGCGGCGGTCCAGCACGGTCATCACCAGGGTGTTGGCGGCGCTGACGGCGGCGAACCCGCCGAGCACGCCGGCCATCACGGTGTTGGCCCAGCCGCTGAGCTCCATGTCCTTGTCGGCCTGGGCGACGAACCCGGCCCGGTCGGTCACGCTCGTCCCGGCCTGCGTGCCCAGCCCGGCGGCCACCGCCGTGCGGTCGGCGCCCGGCACGTCGGCGACCAGCACCTGGCTGTCGTACCCGGTGGTGACGTGCTCGGCCAGGGCCGCCCGGGGCAGCACCGCCTGGCCGACGCCGAGCCCGCGTTCGTACACGGCGACCACGGCGGGCCGGACGGCGGTGCCATCGCCGAGGCGCAGCGGGACGCGGTCGCCGACCTTGGCATCCAGGGCGTCGGCCAGGGTGGTGCTCAGGGCGATGGTGTCGGTGGCGCGGCCGAGGTCGGCGAGCGAGCCGCTGCGTACGCCCAGGTCGAGCACCTTGGGCAGCCGGGCCGGGTCGCCGTCGACGCCGAGCGCGGGGGCGGAGCTCAGCCGGCCGCCGCTCTCGAGGACCAGGCCGGTGCGGAGCACGCCGACGGCGGTGTCCACGCCGGGCACCTTGGCCGCCCGCTCGGCGGTCCCGGCGGGCAGGCCGGGGCCGGTGGTGCCGATCACGTGGTCGGCGGTGATGCCGGCCCGGACGTTCTCGCCGGTGGTGTGGCGCAGGGTGCTCTGCAGGATCAGCAGGGTGCCGCAGAAGGCGGTGACCAGGACGATCGGGGTGATCGCGGAGGCCAGCCGGCGGGCGTTGGCGCGGGTGTTGTCGGCGGCCAGCGAGCCGGGCGCGCCGCCGGCCCGCAGCGGGGCGCCGAGCACGGCGGCGGCGATCCGGGCCACCCACGGGCCGAGCAGGGCGACGGCCGTCATGAAGCACATGACCACGCCGAGCGCGGTCTGGGCGGCCTTGGCGCCGTCGAGGGAGGCGGCGAGGGCGGCGACGGCGATGCCGCTGCCGGCGAAGACCAGTCCGAGGAGGGTGCGCACCTTGCCCGGGCGGGGCGCCTCGACGGCGGCCTCGCCGAGTGCCTCGGCGGCGCGCAGCTTGGACGGTCGGCGGGCGGCCAGGAAGCCGGCGGTCAGCGCGGCGAGTGTGCAGGTGAGGACGGCGGCGAGCATCGGCAGTGGGCCGACGTCGAGGCGGATGCCCTCGGGGACGGCGCCGCGTTCGGCCAGCTGGCCGAACCACCAGCGGGCGAGCGCGAGTCCGGGCAGGATGCCGAGCGCCGCGGCGACCGGGGCGATCAGCATCGCCTCGGCGGCGATGGTTCGGCGGATCTGGCGCGGGGTGGCGCCGATGGCGCGCAGCAGGGCGAACTCGCGGGCGCGCTGGCCGGTGGCGAGGGCGACGGTGCTCATCACCACGAAGATCGCGGTCATGGTGGCGTAGCCGCCGAAGGTGCCGCCGAGGGCCATCAGCGTCGTCCGGGCCTCGCCGAGAGCGGGGTGCTCGACGGTGCCCCGGTCGTCTCCCGAGAAGACCTTCGCCTCGCCGCCGACGGCCTGGCGCACCTGTGTGGCGAGCGCGGCGGCGGTCACGCCCGGGCGGGGCTGGACGGCGATGGCGTCGATCCGGCCGGGGTGGCCGGAGAGGCGGTCCGCGGCGGTGTCGGCGAACCAGGCGGTGGGCCCGGCCGTCTGGGCGGCGGCGAGGCCGGAGACCCGGTAGCTCGCGGTGCCACCGGGCGCGGTGAGCGTGAGGTTCACGCCGGGCGCGAGGTGGGCGGCGCGCGCGGTGTCGGCGTCGAGCACGACCTCGTTCGCGCCGGGTGCACGGCCCTCGGTCAGCTTGTCGGCCGGTCCCGCGATGCCGAGGGCGGCGTAGCCGCGGCCGGTCAGGGCCGGGGTGTCGTTCGCGGCGGTATGCGGGAAGGCGGTGAGCGGGAAGGCGGTGTCCGGCCGGGCGACCGCGACCCCAGGCAGGGCGGTCAGCCGGCCTACCAGCGCGGCGTCCGCACGGGCCCGCTCCGGGGTGGCCTGCTCCTGGGTCTCGGTGTCCTCGCCGACCTTCTTCTGGATCTTCACCGTCTGCTCGGCCGCGACCACCACGGGCGCGGAGGCGTACCGGTCGGGTTCGAGGCCGGCGGTCAGGCCGGTCTGCAGCAGCACGCCGCAGGCCGTCACGACGGCGGCGCCGAGCAGCAGGGCGACCAGGGTGCCCACGAAGGAGGCGGGACGGAAGCGCACCGAGGCGCGGGCGAGTCCGTTGGTCATGCCGCCGCTCCCACCGGGCGGGCGGTGAGCGCGACCATCCGGTCGGCGACGGCCTGCGGGCTGGGGTGCGGCAGGTCGTCCACGATCGTGCCGCCGGCCAGGAACAGCACCCGGTCGGCGAAGGAGGCGGCCACCGGGTCGTGGGTCACCATGACGACGGTCGCGCCGAGGGAGTCCACGGCCTGCCGCAGCAGGCCCAGCACCTCGTGTGCGGTGCGGGTGTCCAGCGCGCCGGTGGGCTCGTCGGCGAACAGCACGTCCGGGCGGGTTATCAGCGCGCGGGCGATCGCGACCCGCTGCTGCTGGCCGCCGGAGAGCTGGCCTGGCCGCCGCCGGGCGTGCTGCCCGAGGCCGACCCGTTCCAGCAACTCCCGCGCCCGGGCGCGGTCCTGGCGCTCCCCGGCGAGCCGCTGCGGGAGCAGCACGTTCTGCTCGACGCTCAGCGAGGGCAGCAGGTTGAAGGACTGGAAGACGAAGCCGATCCGGCTGCGGCGCAGCTTGGTGAGCCGGTTCTCGCTCAGCGCGGTGATCTCCTCGCCGCCGAGCCGGATCTCCCCCGCCTCCGGGCGGTCCAGGCCCGCAGCGCACTGCAGGAAGGTCGACTTGCCGGAGCCGGAGGGGCCCATCACGGCGGTGAAGCTCCCGCGGGCGAGCGCCAGGTCGATCCCGCGCAGCGCCTGCACCGCCGCCTCGCCGCGCCCGTAGGTGCGGCGTACGCCGCACAGTTCGATCGCGGGGGCCGCCGACGGTGCGGCGTGCGGGGCACCGTCGTACGCGTCGGTGGCGTACGGGTGGGTCACCCGCTCGTCGGTCCTGCGGCGGTCGTGGCGGCGTGCCATGGAGGGGCCTTCCTTCGGTTCTGCGTCGCTCGTCGTCAACGTGTTCAACGCTAGGAAGTCCGGGCCCCGCGGGCCATGGAGGTCACCGGCGGAACGGGGGTGGGGTTATCCCTACACCGCTTCGGCGGTGGTCCCGAGGTAGGCCGCGCGCAGCTCGGCGAGCACCGGGTGGGCGGGGTCGAGGGTGGTGCCGTCGACGGCCGCCAGCGGCCGGACGCCGATGCCCGCGTTCACCGCGAAGGCGGCTGCGAAGCGGCCCAGCGCGGCGGCGGGCAACGGCTCGCGGGACTGCGGGCCCCGGTACGCCCGGGAGAGCAGGGCCTCGGTGACGCCAGGCAGGCTCGGGCCTTCCGGCCAGACCAGCCTGTCCTCGTCCAGGAAGCCGACGTTCCAGGTCGCGCCCTCGGTCACCCGGCCGTCCGTGTCGATCAGCAGCACGTCGTCGTAGCCGGCGAGTTGGGCCTGCCGCCGGTGGTGGACCAGGCCGAACAGGCCCACGTGCTTCACCGCCGGCAGTTCCCGCCGGTACACCGAGGTGCGCACCCGCAGCGGGGCGGGCTCGGCCGTCGCGGCGGGGCGGGTGGTGACCAGCAGGGCGGGTGCGGCCGGGGCGGCGGGGCGTTCCAGACCGAGGGCCGGGTCGTACACGGTGACCCGGACGATCACCGGTTCGCCGCCGGCGGGCAGCACCGCGCGGATCCGCTCCCGCACCGCCGCCCTGTCCAGCTCGACGGCGAACAGCGTGCGGCAGTCACGGACCAGCCGGTCCAGGTGCAGCGTCAGGCCGCGGACCCGGCCCGCCTCGGCGCGCAGGGTGGTGAAGTGCCCGTAGTTGAGCAGCCCCAGCGCGGCCAGTCGCGCCGGGTCGGCGGGGGCGCCGTCGATCTCGATCTCAGCCATCCCCTGAGTCTGCCAGCTGCGACGACGGGACCGAGGCCTGCGACGGGGCCTGCGTCGCCGCCCGCTCCGGGGCTTGTGCCAGGTCCCGCTCCGGGTACTGCACCGAACCCTGCGTCGGGCTCTGCGGAGCGGGGACCGGCGCCGGGCCGTACGGGGAGGACGCCGGGCGGGGGGCGGCCCGCTCGAACTCCTCGATCCGGTACGCCAGTCCCTCCGGCTCGCCCGCGTCCGACCAGCGCCACGCCTCCGCCCACCACTGCGGGCCGCGCACCAGCGGGAAGCCCGCCAGCGCCAGGTGCAGGGCCAGCGTCGAGCGCGCGTAGTCGTGGACCCAGCCGTCGGCGCCCCGGTAGTCGGCCGTCTCGTCCAGCCGCAGCCAGCGGCCCTCGCGGCCGGCGGTCAGTATCGGCACCCAGCCGCGCAGCCGGTCGGCGACCAGCAGGAGCAGCCGCCCGTCCTCCTCGCGCACCCGGTAGGAAGGGAGTTGGGGCATCCGCGCGAGCGCGAGCGAGCGTTTCCAGCCGACCGCCCACAGCCCTCGGCGCAGGTAGTAGCGGACAGCCGGCTGCCAGGTCCAGTGCGCCTCGAGCCGGAATCCGGGCAGGCCCTCGGCGGTGGCCGCCGCGTACACCTCGTCCAGCGTGGCGGCGGCCAGCCCGCGACCGCGCGCCGCCGGGCTCACATAGAGGGAGGAGACGGCGAGTTGGCCCGGGCCCTTGGTCCAGTTGTCGATCGCGACGGTGCCCACGACGGCGCCGTCGTCGCCCTGGATCCAGTACCTCCGGCGGTACAGCTCCCCGCCGGGCCACTCCCGGCCGCTCTCGCCCAGCCGCTCTCGCCAGCCGCGCTCCGCCGACGGCGCCAGCCCGTCCGGGTCCACCAGCGCGCCCAGCTCGCCCTCCACCAGGGACGCCAAGTCCCAGAGGGCGAACCGCCGTTCGTCCCCCTCGGCGACCGCCCTCAGCCGCGGCCCCGCCGCCAGCCGGTCCTGTGCCCGCTCAACCGCCGCATCCCACGCCCTCACCACGCCGCCACCCTAGCGGTGCCCGAAGACATTCCGTAATTCATTGGACACCGAACGTCAGGTCGGGTACGAATGCGCTGTCCGATCAGCCCGGTTCCCGCCGGCTTGTCCCGGGTGGGCCCGTTCAGGGAAGGAGATCCCCATGCGCGGCATCTTCGTACGCGCCGTCGTCGGGGCGGCGCGTGCCCTATCCGACGGTCTGGCCCGCCTTCGGGGTCTGGTCCGCCGCGCCGGTCGCGGTCCGGGGGCGGGGGCGGGGGCGGGTCAGCGCCACCGCGGCGATCACCAGGACAGCACCGGCCAGGGCGTTCCAGCCGACCGGCTCCGCGAGGAACAGCGCACCGATCGCGGTGGACCACAGCGGCATCACGTAGGCGACGGCCGAGGCCACCCCGGTGCCCGCGGTCCGGACCAGGCCGAGGTTGAGCAGGTACGCCAGGCCGGTGCCGACCACGCCGAACACCAGCAGGGCGACGGCCGGGCCGGCCCCGGGCCAGTGCGGGGCGCCCGCGGCGAACGGCACGATGACGGCCAACTCGGCGGTGGCGCAGCCGATCTGGAGCGCGGAAAGGGTGGTGACCGACTCCGGCCGACCGGACAGGAAACGCCGCAGGTAGGCGAAGCCCGCCCCGTAGCAACAGGCGGCGGCCAGGCAGGTGAGGCCCCCGACGGCCGCACCGGATCCGATGCCGCGCCAGACCCCGAGCACGGTGAGCACGCCGACGAAGCCGAGGGCGAGGCCGGTGAGCCGGCGGGCGCCCGGGCGGCGCTCCTCGGGGACGGTGAGCACCGTGAGCAGCAGGGCGAACAGCGGAGTGGTCGCGTTCATCACCCCGGCGAGCACCGAGCTGGCCCTGGTCTCGCCGAACGGGAACAGGATGAACGGCACGGTGTTGAGCAGCACCGCGACCACCGCCGAGTGCCCCCACAGCGCACGGTCACGCGGGACCTTCTCACCGCGCAGCACCAGGACCGCGCCCAGCGTGGCCGTGCCAAGCAGGCACCGCCACAGCGCCACCCAGACCGGGGGCACCCCCGCGTCGACCGCCACCTTGATCAGGGCGAAGCTCGCACCCCAGATCGCCGACAGTGCCGCAAAACCCGGCAACCAGCGCCGCACCGCAACCACCCCCGCATTCCTCCGGTGTTCCCTGCACCTGGACAGAGGATGGTGCGACGTTCGACCATGAGTCCAACAAGTGGCATTCCGACATGGATGAGGAAGTCTCATGACCCGAGGTCACACGCCCCAGGGCGTCCGATGACCACGGAGGTCAACCTGGCCCAGCTCAGGGCTCTGGTCGCGGTTGCCGACACCGGCGGCTTCGGCGCGGCCGCCGACGAACTGGGTATCAGCCAGTCCGCCGTCTCACACGCCGTGGGCGCGCTGGAGCGGGCCCTCGGCGCACCCGTCCTGATGCGCGGCACCCCCTGCCGGCCGACCCCGCTGGGCGAGCAGGTCCTGCCGCACGCCCGTACGGCCGTCGCCTCCGCCACCGCCGTCCGCCTCATCGCCACCCAGCACACGGGCGGCCTGACCGACACCGTCCGGCTCGCCGCACCGACCACCGTCTGCCAGGCGCTGCTGCCCGGGCTGCTGCGGGACTGGAAGGCCGCGTACCCGGAGGTCACCGTCCGGGTCTTCGAGGGTGAGGACGCCGAGCTGACCGCCTGGCTGGAGGCCGGCACGGTGGACGCCGCCGTCCTGGTGGACGCCGGGCCGCTCCAGCCCGGGGCGGTCGCGCTCGGTGCCGACTCGATGCACGCGCTGCTGCGCCGCGACCACCCCCTCGCCGGTCAGGAGACCATCCACGTCACCGAGTTGGAGGACGACGACTTCCTGCTCTCCGAGGGCGGCTGCGAGCGCCACATCCGCGAGGCCTACCGGCGGGCCGGCACCCGCTTCGCACCCCGGCACCGGATCCGCGACCTCAACACGCTGATCGGCATGGTGCACGCGGGCGTCGGAGTCTCGGTGATGCCCGCGCTGGCACTGACCATGCTCCCGGCCGACTGCGTGCTGGTCCCGATCCGGCCCGCCGTCCACCGGACGCTGACGCTCACCGGACCGGCGAGCCGGCCGTGGTCCCCGGTGGTCAGCGGGCTGCTCGCAGGAGTGGGGGCGATGACGAAGGGCAAGGCTCTGGCCGGGTCGCCGGCCTGAGTGGAGTTTTTCGGCTCTGCGGGCAGGGTTAATGGAACTTCCCGTCGATACGGGCGGCAGCAGCTGGTCGGCACGGGCGTACGGCCGGAGGGTGACGGCATTCCGGCCGTACACCCGAGGGAGGACCCGTTGTCCGCACACCCGCTGCCCCCGCCGTCCGCACGCCCGACAACCGAGCAGCCGACAACCGAGCAGCCGACGCCCGTGAACCCGCGCCGCTGGTGGGCGCTCTGCGCGCTGCTCACCGCGGAGGCGATGAACCTGCTGGACGCGACGATCGTGCAGGTCGCCGCGCCGCGCATGCGTGCCGACCTCGGCGGGCCGGCGGCGGCCGTGCCCTGGCTCACCACCGCGTACACCCTGCCGTTCGCCGTACTGCTGCTCACCGGCGGGCGGCTCGGCGACCGGGCCGGACGGCGGCGGGTGTTCCGGATCGGGGTCGCGGGCTTCCTGCTCGCCTCGCTGGCCTGCGCCTGCGCGCCCACGCTCGGCGCGCTGCTCGCCTTCCGGGCCGTCCAGGGCGCGGCCGCGGCCGTGATCGTCCCGCAGACCATCGGCCTGATCAAGGTCATGTTCCGCGGCCCGGAGACGGCCCGGGCCCTCGGCACGATCGGGCCGGTGATGGGGCTGGCGGCCGTCGCCGGCCCGGTGCTCGGCGGGGTGCTCACCCACGCCGACCTGTTCGGCTCCTCCTGGCGCGCGGTCTTCCTGGTCAACCTCCCGCTCTCGCTCGCCGTCCTCGCCCTCGCCCCGCTGCTCGCCGAGGACCGCGCCCCGCGCCGCCCCGGCCTCGACCCGGCAGGCAGCGCGCTCGCGGCGCTCGCCACCGGGCTGGTCGTGCTGCCGCTGCTGGCCACCGGAAGCACCCCGCCGGTGTGGACGGCTGCCGGAGCGGTCGCCGCGGTGGTCTTCGCCGTCCACCAGCGGCGCGGGGCCCGGCGCGGCACCGACACCCTGGTCGAGCCGAGCCTGTTCACCTCCGTACGGTTCCCGGCCGCGATGGTCGTCCTCTCGCTCGCCTTCGCGGCCACCACCGGGCTCACCCTGGTCGTCGTGCTGCAGCTCCAACTCGGCAGTGGAGCCGACGCGTTGGCCTCAGGCCTGACCCTGCTGCCGATGTCGGCCGGGCTTGCGGTCGGCTCCCTGTGGGCGCGCGCCTCCCTGGTCCGGCGGTACGGGGCGCGGGTGATGCCCGTCGGGCTGGCCGTGATGGCGGTCGGGGTGGTGTCCGCCGTCGGCGCCTACCGCACGGGCCAGCGGCCGGAGGCGCTGCCCTACGCGCTCGCCCTGGTCGGGCTCGGGCAGGGGCTGTTCACGCCAGCCTTCTTCACCACCGCCCTGAAGCCGCTGCGGCCGCAGGAGACCGGCTCGGCGGCAGGCCTTCTCAACGCCGTGCAGCAGCTCGGCTCCACACTCGGCGTCGCCGTGCTCGGACGGATCTACCTGGCCGCCCCGGACACCGCCGGGGCGCAGCGCGCCTGCTGGCTGGCGGTGGGGGTGCTGGCGGCCGCCGCCGTGGCGGTCCGGCTGATGAGCAACTCTCATGGCACTCGCACCGCCAGCCACACGGCAGAATCGGACGGTGTGTCCGACCACCGGGAACCCACACATGCTCGATGACCTCGACCGCGCGCTCGTCCACGCCCTGCGCGTCGACGGGCGCGCCCCGTTCAACCGGATCGCCGCTGTCCTCGACGTCTCCCCGCAGACCGTGGCACGCCGCTACCGGCGGCTGCGCGCCGAGGCCGGGCTGCGGGTGGTCGGGCTCGCCGACCCGCACCGGGCCGGACGGTCCCAGTGGCTGCTGCGCCTCACCGCCGGGCCGCACACCGCCCAGAACCTCGCCCAGGCGCTGGTCCGGCGCGCCGACACCGCCTGGGTGAAACTCACCTCCGGCGGCACCGAGATCACCGCCATCGTCGACACCGGTCCCGGCCCCGACGGCCACAGCCTCCTCCTGCGCGACATCCCCCGCACCGCCACCGTCACCGGTGTCTCCGCCCACTGCCTGCTGCACACCTATCGGGGCGGCCCGTCCGCCTGGCCAGTCAGCACCGAGGCACTCAGCGAGGAACAGCAGGACCGGCTCCGCCCGGTCGCCGTGAGCCCTCCGTCCGGCGGCCTCGACGAGGCCGACCACGCCCTGCTCGGCGCGCTGCACCGTGACGGCCGCACGCCCCTCGGCGACCTCGCAGCCGCGACCGGCCGCACCCCGGCCACCGTCGCCCGCCGGCTCGCCGAGCTCCGGGCGGACGGCACGGTCTTCCTCGACGTGGAACTCGACGCCCGGCTCCTGGGCGCGGACATGCAGGCACTGCTCTGGCTGAGCGTCGCGCCCGCCCACCTCGACCACGTCGGCCGCGCCCTCGCGACGCACCGCGAACTCGCCTTCGTCGCCGCCACCACCGGCCCCAGCAACCTCACCGCCCTCGCCCTGTGCACAGACCCGGCCGACCTCCACCGGTACGTGACACAGCAGTTGGGCGCGGTCAAGGAGATCACCGCCCTGGAGTCCTCCCCCGTCCTGCGCACCCTCAAGGCCGCCGGCCCGGTCCCGGCACCGCCGGGGCACGGACGCCCCTGACCGCGCCGCGACCGAGTGGGTGGCCCCACCCTCACACCGGCGGGTGGAACAGTCGACACCCTCCCGGCCGCGGGCGAGCGCCCGCCGGGACCGAAGCCGGACGTTCTCGCCGACCTCCCGGACGCCGCCCCCCAAGGCGACGCCCGCCACGGGACGGGATCTCGCCAGACGCCGCCCCACCTCCCGGGCAAGCGCCCGAACCACCCCGGACCCCGAACCACCCCGGACCCCGAGCCATCCCGGGCCCCAGGCCACCCCGGACCCCGAGCCATCCCGGGCCCCAGGCCACCCCGGACCGTACGACCGGCCGCTCAGCCCCGCAGCCGGACGCCGTCGAGCACCACGCCCACGACACTCCGCGCCGGGACGGCGCCCCACGTCCGGGAGTCCGTGCTGAACTCCGGGTTGTCGCCCAGCAGCACCACGTGCCCGCCCGGCACCGTCCCGCCCGCCACGACCGGGCGGACGGACTGCGGGACCGGGTCACCGGGCAGCGCCGCCAGGCGCTTCACCAGCAGACGGTCCGGCTGCCGCCGGGCCGGGCCACCGCCGGGCGCGGCGAGCCCGTCCGGGGAGACCACCACGATCCGCCCCGCACGCAGCCGGGCCAGGCCTCGGCGCAGCACCAGGACGCGCTGGCCGGGCCGCAGGGCCGGGCTCATGCTCGGCCCTGACACCACGACCACCGACAGCGCCACCCGCAACAGGACGACGAGGGTCATCACCGCCGCCAGCACCGCACCGCCGACCACCGACCACAGCCCCACCGGCACACCTCCTCCGCTCAACGGGCCGACCGGCCCGACATCCCGGCCCGCCGCAACACCGCAACACCGCGACGGCCGACGGCCGTTCCCGTCCCCACCTGCCGGCCACTGCCCCGCACCTTCCGGTCGCTGCCCCGCACCTCCCGGCAACTGCCTCGCACCTTCCGGTCACTGCCCCGCGCGACCCGACACCACCGCGTCCTGGTAGCCGGAGGCCTGCAGGGTGAACAGCTCCGCGTAGCGCCCGCCGAGGGCCATCAGCGCGTCGTGGGTGCCTTCTTCGACCACCTGGCCGGCGCCGAGGACGACGATCCGGTCGGCGTCGCGGACCGCGCTGAGCCGGTGGGAGATGACCAGGCTTGTGGCGCCCCGGCGCAACTCCCGCACGTTCTCGTGGAGTTCCTGTTCGGCTTCCGCGTCGAGGCCCGCACTGGGTTCGTCCAGGATCATCAGGTCGGCGTCGCCGCGCATGAACGCCCGGGCCACGGCGAGGCGTTGCCACTCCCCGCCGGACAGGGAGTGGCCCCAGCCCGCCTCCGTCACGCCTTCGGGCAGGAAGATCCGGCTGAGCAGGGCCCCGTACCCGCCGTCCAGCCGCTGCACCCGTTCGTGGATGCCGGCCGCACGGGCCGCGTCGGCGACGCGGGCCCGGTCGTCAAGGTGGGCGAGGCGGCCGAGGCCGATGTTCTCGCCGGCGGTCAGGTCGTAGCGGCAGTAGTCCTGGAAGACCACGCCGATCCGCTGCCGGTACTCCTCGGGCGGGAACTCCCGGATGTCGACGCCGCCCCAGAGCACCCGGCCGCGGTCCGGGTCGTAGAGCCGGCAGAGCAGCTTGACGAGGGTGCTCTTGCCCGCGCCGTTGAGTCCGACCAGGGCGGTGACGGAGCCGGCCCGCAGGGTGAGGTCGACGCCGCGCAGGATCCACGGCGCGTCGGACGGGGGCACCGGCGGCCGCGTGTCAGCCGGCCGGTTCGGTCAGCAAACCGGGGCGGGTCAGCAGCCGCCGACCATGACGTAGGTGACACAGGACGGCTTGACCGCACAGTTCCAGGAGCAGCACTCCGTGACGTACAGGTTTTCGCCGCTGCAGTGGGTGGTGGTGCCGGCCGGGCAGGCGCAGTAAGCGTCCGCGACATTCGTGTTGCGGCCGCCGGAAACCACGCGGTCGACCAGGTTGAGAACCGCCTGAACCATTGTGTTCCTCCGCTCGGGAAGGTGGATTGGAGAGGCTGTGCATTTACCCACGAGATCTCGCGGGTCGAAAAGCCAACTGACCGTTCGAGAGCTTGTCTAGACCAACTTCGAAAGCCGCCAACGCGCGGTGATCCGGAATCGAAGGCTCCTGTCCCCTGGCGTTCAGACTCGCGCTCCACCAGGTCTTGACCCATCCCACGAGACAGGTCTATACCAGTGGGAGCCTGCGGCAACCACCCCACGCCCCTGGGCCGTTCGGCCTGCCGCCGCGCCACCCCCACCTCCGGCGCGAACGGGCGCCTCCCCCCACCGCCGTTTCCTGGAAGGCCTCCGATGGAACGTGCTATTCCCCCACACCCCGTCAGCCAGGAACACTCCACCGGCTCGCACCACTCCGCCGGCTCGGAACACTCCACGGACTCGCAACACTCCGCCGGTCACCGGCGCCGCTCCCGCCGGGCCGCCCTCGCCGTGACCGGCGTGCTCGGCCTGGTCGCCGGGGGCGTCGCCGCACTGGCCGGCACCGGCTCCGCCTCCGCGGACACCGCCACCACCACCGCGACCGGCCTGGGCAGCAACTGGTACGCCTCCGCGCCGTACCTGATGCCCGAGGACAACAGCCCGCCGGACGCGGCCGCCGTCATGGACGCCACCGGTCAGAAGGCCTTCCAGCTGGCGTTCATCCTGGCCCAGGGCAACAGCTGCTCCCCCGCCTGGGGCGGCACCTCCTCGATCGACACCGACAGCACCATGCCGAACGTCATCCAGACCATCCGCGGCAAGGGCGGGGACGTCTCGGTGTCGGTCGGCGGGTACGGCGGCACCAAGCTGGGCCAGGTCTGCGGCACGCCGGAAGCGACTGCCGCCGGTTACCAGAAGGTGATCACCAAGTACCAGCTCAAGGCGATCGACTTCGACCTGGAGGAGCCCGAGTACGAGAACACCGCGGCCATCCACAACGAGATCGGCGCCGCGCGGATCCTCCAGCAGAACAACCCGGGCCTGTACATCTCGATTACCACCGCCGGCACCAACGCCGGCACCGGCTGGTTCGGCACCCAGATGCTCAACGAGGCCAAGTCCCAGGGCTTCACGCCGAACAACTACTCGATCATGCCGTTCGACGGCGGCTTCAACGGCGCGGCGGCGCAGACCGACGCGCTGGTGAAGTTCAACCAGATCCTGCAGAGCACCTTCGGCTGGAACGAGGCCACCGCGTACGCCCACGAGGGCGTGTCGATGATGAACGGCCGTACCGACGCCGCCGAGTACTTCCGCCAGGCCGACTTCCAGACCGTACTGGACTTCGCCACCGCGCACGGCCTGGCCCGGTACACCTACTGGTCGGTCAACCGCGACCGGCAGTGCCAGGGCCCGGTGGACCCGGGGCTGTCCGGCTCCTGCTCCAGTGTGGCGCAGAACGACTGGGACTTCACCAGGTACACGGTGAAGTTCGCCGGGGCGACCCCGCCCACCACTCCACCCACCACCCCGCCGACGACTCCCCCGACCACGCCGCCGTCCGGCCCGGGCACCCCCGGCACCTGCACCGCCCCGGCGTGGAGCGCGAGCACCACGTACAACGGCGGCGCCAAGGTCTCGTACAACGGCCACAACTACCACGCCAAGTGGTGGACGCTGAACGAAGTGCCGAGCGCCAGCGGCCAGTGGGGCGTCTGGGCCGACGACGGCCCCTGCTGACCGAACCGCGCACACCGACAGGACCGGCCGAACCCCGCGCACACCGACAGGACCGGCCGAACCCCGCGCTCACCGACAGGACCGCCCGAGCCGCGCTCACCGGCCGAACCCCGCGCACGACCGTACGACGGAACCGCACGCGCGAGAGGTCCCGGGGTACACAACCCCGGGGCCCCTCGCCTCAGTTCGACGCTCGCGCCAGGCGGCCCTCCGGCGTCACTGCGGCGCCGCGAACCGCTCCCGCAGCTCCACCAGCACGTCCACCGCCTCCGGCATCCCGGCTGCCTCGCAGCGCGCGATGCCGGCGGTCAGCCGGGCCACCGCCGCCCCGGTGCGGCCGAGGTCACTGCCCTCGATCAGCGCGGCCAGCCGGACGGACTCCGCCCGAGGCGCCTCGGCCCGCTCGCCGCCCTGCTCGTACAGCGCGATGGCCCGCTCGACCTCCGCCAGCGCCTCCTCGTACCGCTCGGCGACGGCCAGGCAGCGCGCCCGCTCGTAGTGCGAACCACCGCGCAGGTACCAGGCGTTGTACTCCTGGCCGTGCTGCTCGGCGGTCGCGCCGACCGCGTCCGCCTCGGCCAGCAGGGCCAGCGCGGCGGCCAGCCCGTCCGCGCCATGCGCGCGCATCGTGGTCCGCGCCAACTCCCTCAGGGTGCCCGCCATTTGGTCGACCTGCGGGGCCCTGCCATGAGCCTCGCGGGCCCGCGCGAGCGCCGCCTCGGCCGCGTCCCAGCGGTCCGCCTGGGCGAGCGCCAGGGTGGCCTCGCAGGCGACCATGGTGTGGGTCTCCTGGTCCTCCCAGTCGGCCACCAGGTCGGCCAGCCGCAGGTACTCCTCGGCGGCGTCCCGGTACTCCTCCAGTTCGGCCAGGCCTCGGGCAAGGTCCAGCCGGGTCTGGGCGAGCATCCGGACGTCCAGCCGAGCCGCCGACGCGTCGAGCAGCACCGACTCCAGGACGGCGACCGCGTCCGCCACCCGACCGGTGTCACGCAGCACGTCGGCCAGCTGCAGCCGCACCTGGGCGGCTTCCTCGACGGCCTCCGGGCCCTTGCGGTCGTAGCGCGCGGCCGCCTCCGACAGCGCCCGGACCGCGCCACCGAGGTCACCCGTCTGCAGGCAGGAGTGGCCGAGCATCATGTACGTCGGCGCGTACGGGTAGGAGTCGTCGCCCCAGCGCACCGCCTCGGCCAGCGCCCGGTGGAACACCTCGCCGGCCTGGGCCGGTTCGCGACTCTGCAGCAGCACCTGGCCGAGCAGGCCGAGCACCCGCGGGGTTTGCCAGGGCAGCTCGGCCGCGTCCAACTGGGCCAGCGTCTTGCGCAGTTCGGCGATCGCCTCGGCCGACCGGCCCTGCCGGGCGGCGACATCGGCGGTGTACTGCCGGGAGGTGGCGGCCCGACGGGCGGAGCCCAGCTCGACGGCGGTTCGGTGGTAGCCACCGACCGCCGCCTCGAAGCGCGCGAAGGGCTCGGCGGAGGGCTCGGCGAAGGGCTCGGCGGAGGGCTCGGCGGAGGGCTCGGACATCGCCTCGACCAGGTCGTGGTGGGCCGCGTAGGCGCGGGTCTGCAGCACGATCAGGTAGTCGTCGTCGGTCAGCTCACCGGTCGCCCTCAGCTCCTCGGCCCGGGCCAGCGCCGCGTCGAGCGCCGTCCAGTCGGCCGCCCTGCCCTTGCCGCTGTCAGAACCCTCGCCACCACCGGAACCCTCACCACCCTCGGCGCCCCGACCACCGGCGCGCTCACCATCCTCACCGCCCTCGCGACCACCGGAACCCTCACCACCACCGGCGCCCTCGCCACTGGAGTCCTCGTCGAGGTCGACGATCAGTGTCCGGGTGCGCACCATCAGCGCCGCCCCGGGCATCCCCGCCGCCTCGAACAACTCGGCGGCGGCCAGCAGCCCGGCCTTGCCCTCGGCGTGCTCGTCGCGCTGCAGCGCGTCGTGGGCGCGCTGCTCGGCGAGTTCGGCGCGCAGCCGCTCGGGGCTGCCGACCTCCGTGCCCTCGGGGTGGACGAAGTCCGGGGCCGCGACGCGCTCGGCGATCCGCTTCCAGAGCCGGTCGGAGTCCGGGTGCCCGAGCACATCCAGCTCTCGGGCCCGGACCACCAGGGCGGTGAAGTCCTCCGGCTCGGCCTCGACCGCCCGGCGCGGCGCGGGCGCGAGGGCCGGGGCTGCGGCGGACAGCTCGGGCCCGACGGCGGCGCGCACGCCCAGGGCCAGCGGCTCGGTGAGCAGCGGTTCGACGGCCAGCCGGGCACGCCGCGCGGCGCTGACCGCGTCGGTGCCGTTGCGCGCGTCGAAGCGGGCGGCCAGCGCGTCCGCCTCGGTGCGCAGGTGGGCGAGCAGGGTGTCCACGGTCCAGGCGGTGCCGGCCGGGCCGCTGACGGCGAGCTCGCCGTGGCCGGCCCGGGCCAGGGCGGCGATCAGGACCTCGACGCCGGTCAGGAAGTCCAGTCGGGCGGCGGCCTCGCCGGTGACCGTGAACAGGTCGCGGTTCTCGGCGAGCAGTTCCAGGCCGCGCGGCTCGTTGCCGGACAGTGCGCAGAACTCGATGTGCCGGGCGACGGAGCCCAGCATCGACGACTTGCCGCGCGCGAAGCGGTAGCCGGTCAGGTGTCCGGAGCGGGCCTCGTCCAGCCGGCCCTGGCGCAGCAGCGGCAGCAGGGCGACCGACAGGCTGAGGTAGGGCTCCAGCTCGCAGGTGCTGTGCCCGCTCAGCACCGGGGCCAGTACCTCCAGGGCCCGGGCGTCGTCGCCGAGGTCGAGGAAGTGCCGGGCGCGGGACCGGGTCTCGCAGGCGTGGCAGTCGCTCATCTCGGAGCGCGGGCGGGCCGCCCACAGCTCGTAGGCCTCCTGGACGCCGACGCCGGTGAGGTCGGCCAGGTGGTAGCGCTCGGCGTAGTACGGCTGGAGGCCGAAGCCGGCCGCGCGGTAGCGGTCGCGCAGTTCGGTGAGCCAGCGGTCGACGGCCGTCAGCGGTACGTCCGGGTTGTCCCGGAGCGCGCCGGCCACCCACTTGAAGCGCCAGAACACCTGGTGGCGGGCCCACTCGCCGAAGCCGTCCGGGTCCTTGTCCCAGAGCCCCAGCACGCGGGCGAACACGACCGGGGTCTTGTTGCGCTCGCCGTCGTACTCGTAGGCCTCCATCAGCTCGAGCAGAGCCATCGAGCGGACCTTGGTGTCGTCGAACTGCTCGGCGGCGTCGACGAGTTCCTCGGCGGTGACGGTCCGGGTACGGCCGTACGGGCGGGAGTCGTTCTCGTGCAGCGCGGCCATCACCGCCTCGGGGGTGTCCAGCATCACGCCTCCTTCGAACCGTGGTGATCCGGGCCGCCGGCCTCGTGGCCGAGCATGGCATGGTCGAGCAGGCTGATGAACGAGCGGTTGAGCAGGGCGGACTCGCTGGCCTTGAGCGGGCGGCGGGTCATCAGCACGGCCTGCCCGTACAGCGCCTCGACGGCGGTGACGGCCAGCTCGCGGTTGGTCACCGTCGCGGCGCGGCGCACCAGCGGGTTGAGGTGGTTGAGCACCAGCTGGGCGCGGGGCACCTCGGCGCGCAGCGAGCCGAGGATGTCGGCCCACAACCCGTCGGCCTCGTCGGCGAGTTGGGCGCGGGTGCGCTCGTGCCGGGCCTCCCGGTTGTCGAGCAGCAGGGCGGGCGCGTTGGTCGGGTGGAAACTGCGCAGGGCGACATCGCAGTCGAACCGGCCGACCACCTCGCGGGCGATCGCGAGGAAGACGCCCGCGGCCAGCTCGGCGGCCGGGTCGACGGTGTCCAGGTGCGCGGTGACGGTGCCCGGGTCGAGGTCGGAGACCGAGACGCCGGGGCGGATCTCGGGCAGCCGGTGGACCAGGTCGCGGTCGTAGGTGTAGCCGCCGTTGACGACGCCGAGGCCGGCCGCGCCGGCGATCGGGGCGACCTGGCGGAACTCCTCGACCGTGCGGGTCACCAGCACCACCGGGTGGCTGCGGGCGAACTCGTCCAGGGTGACGTTGCCGTCGGTGGTTTCGAACGGCAGCCAGGGCAGCATCATCCGCAGCAACTCGTCGTCGTAGCGCGCGAGTTCCTTGACCGCCAGGTGGTGGACGGACAGGAAGCGGTGCAGCAGCGCCGGGTCGCTCGCGGACAGGCCGGTCAGCCAGTCACGGATCCGGGCGCCGAGCGCGTCGCGGACGGCGGCCAGTGTCTCGTCGGCGTACAGGCCCTCGCGGGAGGCGGTGGGGCGCAGGCCGTCGGTGTCGACGACGCATCGGAGGAAGAACGCCCAGTCCGGCAGCAGTTCGTCGGCCTGGTCGGAGAGCAGCATGCCCTTGAGGTGCACCCGGTGGCCGTTGCGGCGCGAGGGCGGGGCGGCGTCCGGCAGCACGTACGCGACGCCGCGCAGGCCGACCAGCGGCAGGTCCAGCTCGATGGTGTCGAGCGGGGTGAAGTCGAAGGTGGCGCGGCAGTACTCGCCGAGCGCGTCGCGCTTGGCCAGCGGGGAGGCGTACCGCTCGGCCCACGGCGGGGTGCGGTTGACCCGGTGCTCGGTGCCGCCCGCGTCGATCACGGTGACGTCGTGGCGCAGCAGGCTGCCGAAGTCCCGGGCGAGGGTGAGCACCCGGCCGGGGCGGGTCCACTCGGCGGCGTCGGCGCGCGGGGCCAGGGTGACGGTGGTGCCCGGCTCGGGCTTGGCCTCGGCGGGCAGGGTGCGGATGGTGTAGCTGCCGTCGGAGCTGCCGCGCCACTCGATCACCGGGGCGTCCGGGGTGGCGGCGGAGCGGGTGACGACGGTGATCTCGTCGGCGACCACGAAGCAGGCGAGCAGGCCGATGCCGAACTGGCCGATGAAGTCGCCGCGGGCCTTGGCCAGGCCGGCGCCGTCGAAGAGGCCGTCGGCGTCGCGCTTGGAGCTGCGGCCGATGGTGGCGAGGAAGGTGTGGACGTCCTTCTCGGTCAGGCCGACGCCGGTGTCGGTCACGGACAGCTCGTCGTCGGCGCGGACGGTGATCCGGGCCGGCGCCTCGGGGTCGAGGGCGCGGCGGGCGGAGATCGCGTCCACCGCGTTCTGCAGCAGCTCGCGCAGGTAGACCCGCGGGCTGGAGTAGAGGTGGTGGGAGAGCAGGTCCACCAGGCCGCGCAGGTCCACCTGGAAGGTGTGCGCACTCGTCGGGTTGTCGGTAGGGGACACCGGAGGCTCTTTCGATCGCGGGTGGGGTGGGTGACGTTCAGGGGGTGGCGGCTCGGTGTCAGGACACGGCCGGCGTCGCCACTGCGCCGGGACACGGTCGGCGTCCCTACGGCGTCAGGACACGGCCGGCCGCGGCCTCAGTAGGCGGCGCAGCGGTCGCGGTGGGCGCGGAAGACCTTGACCGGGTCCCCCGAGAGGTAGTGCCAGGGCGATTCGGTGACGGCCCCGTCCAGGGCCTCGAACAGCAGCCGGGCGGTCTTGCGCTGGTCGGCGAGCGAGAACGCCATCGCGAAGGTGTTGAAGCTGCCCTGCCAGCCGCGCGCCGGCGTGAAGTCCGGGTGCAGGACGGAGCGGAAGGCGGCCTCCTGCAGCTCGGCCAGCACGGTCGGGCTGGTCAGGTAGGCGTGGTCCTCGCCGTCCGGGAGGTCCAGCCAGTGCTCCAGGTGCGCGAGCGCCACCAGCTCGCCGAGGTGGCTGCCCTCGGGCGCGGCCAGCATCGCCGAGCGGGCGAAGTGGTGCATCTCCTCGTGCGAGCCGCCCCACTTGGCGGACAGCTGCTGCAGCCGCTGCCGGTGCGAGCCCCCGTGGTCGGGTGAGCGGCGCACGGCGGCCTCGAAGCGGCAGGTGGCGACCTCCGGGCCGAGCGAGGCGCCGCGGGCGCTGATCTGCAGGAAGTACCAGGGGGCGAGCCAGGACGGCTCGCGCTCGGCCGCCTCCAGCAGCTGTTCCTCGGCGGTGTCCAGCCGCTCGTGGAACAGCTTCCACTGCTCCTCGGTGACCTGCTTGGCCCGGGCGCCGGTGCGCGCCTCCCAGGCCCAGGTGATCTGCCGGGCGCCGGACAGCAGCAACGCCACGGTGTCGTCCGGGGTGTCGGCGAGGACGCGGCCGGTCCACTCCTCGACCCCGGGCACGTCGGCGATCGCCCCGACGAGGTGGGTCAGCTCGGTACCGTCCTCGACGGCGGCCAGCACGGGGCGCAGCGCGGCCCAGTCCCCGGCCTGGGCCTGCCCGAGCAGCCGACGCAGGGACGCGTCCCCGAAGGCCGGGTCGAGTCGCGGCTCGGCACCGCGGGCCGCCGCCTCGGGGGCGCGCCGGCCGAACCCGAACCCGCGCCGCCCGGCCCGGTCCTGCGCGCCCTCCCCGCCGGAGCGGCGTCGGAACAGCGGCATGTGGTGGCCCCCTCGAACGTCATCGGCATCTTTCGCATGGCCGGCCGCACTGCGGCCACCCGAGATGAGTACATATCACGCTCGACTGACATCCGTTTCCCCAGCCCAACGCCCTGCCGGATCGGCGACCGGCAGGGCGTCGGGTGGGGCCGCACCGGGCACGGGTCGCAGACGGTCACGGGCCGAGCCGGGGACCATCCCGGGCCGGCACGGGCGGACCATCAGGGGTGACATCTTGCCGCCTGACAGCGATCTGCCACCGCCCACCACACCGCACGGGCCGACGATCCGTCAGTCTTGTGACCGTGCACCTCATCCGCCTCCACCTGCGCGCTCCCGACCGCCCCCGCAGCGCGGACCAGCCGACCCCCGAGGCCGAGGCCGTACGGGACGGGCTGGAGCGCGGGCTGCGCGGTCCGGTCCGGATCGGACACGCCCGGATCCTGGCCGGCCCCGGCACCGTGGACGCGATGGCCTTCACCCTCGCCGACCACCCGCTCACCGCCGAGACCGCGCTGACCGCCGCCTGCGCCGAGCTGACCGGCCCGGACGGCCCGCTGCCCGACTGGCGGGTGGCCCACTGCGCGGCGGACGACTGGCTCGGACTCGGGCTGCACGAGCCGGCCCAGCGCTGACGGGCGGGCGCCCCTGAGCCGGGCACCCGTCGTCGCTTCTCAGGCCGGGCCGGGCCCGGCGTCCGGCGTCGTGCCCGCCTGCGCCTGCTCGATCCGCTTGACCAGCATCACCGCGAACCGCCGCGTCGCGGCCACGTCCACCGGGCCGCCCTCGGTGGTCACGCTCGCCACCACGGTGCCCGAGCGCACCACGATGCCGACGCCCTCGCCCTCGGCCAGCGGCCCCTGGAAGGCCTGGCCCTCGCTGCCCAGCACCGGGGTGTCGATCTTCTTGAACGGCCCGGCGGCGTACGAGGCGTACGACTCCTTGAGCCGGCTCTTGGCCGCGTCCCGGCTGGGCAGGGTCTCCACGATGAAGCGGGTGACCACGTCGCCCGAGGAGAACCGGACCGACGCGCTCAGCGGCTTGCCCGTACAGGGTTTGGCGGCGGTGCAGGTGACGCTGTGGTCGGCGGTGTCGACCTGGCGCTTCTCCTCCTCCCAGCCGGCCATCGCCTTGGCGTCCGGCAGCACCTGGCCGACCAGCTTGTCGTCCAGCAGAGCCGCTTCCAGGTCCGCACTGGGCGCCGCCACCGGGGCGGCCGCCGTGGGCGCGGCGCCGGGCGCCGAGGCCGCCCCGGACGCGGCCGCCGTCCCGGCCGGCACGGAGGGTGCGGCCGGTTCCGCAGGCGCGGACGCCGCAGCCGTACCGGCGGCCGTACTCGCCGCCGCCGTACTCGCCGCGCTCGGCGCCCCCGACGCCGTCCCCGCAGCGCCCTTCGACCCCCCGGACGAGCACCCGGCCAGCACCGCCGCCAGCACCCCGGCCGCAACCCCGGCGGCCATCCGCCGACCACCCATCCCCATCGCCCGCTCCCTCCGGCTGTCAGTGACCCCTCAACATAGCCGCAGCTCCCGCCCCCACCCACCGCCACCCCCGGACCCGCCGCCGCCCTGCCGTACCGACGGCCACCCCCAGGCCCGCCGACGATCCGTGCCCGCCGCTGCCGTGCCATGCCCACCGCCGCTGCCGTGCCCACCGCCACGGCCACCACCCCCATCCAGTACCGTCCACCCGGGGCGACGAGCAGCGACGGGGGCGACATGACAGGCACGGACGGGCGGCGGGAGGACCTGGGCGCGCTCGTGCGGGCCGCCCAGCAGGGCGATGCCTTCGCCCTGGACGAGGTGGTGAGCCTGCTCATGCCGTACGTCGGCCGGGTCTGCGCGCCGATCGCGCTGCAGGACGCTCCCGACGCCGCCCAGGAAGCGATGATCGCGATCGTCCGGAACCTGCGCCAACTCAAGTCCCCCGAGGCCCTGTTCGGCTGGGCCCGGGCGATCTCCGCCCGCGAGGCCGTCCGCTTCGCCACCCGCCGGTCCCCCCGTTCCGAAGCCGCCACCGACCGGGCGGACGACCAACCGGGCGACCACGACCCCGAGTTGGCCACCGACATCCGGGATGTCCTGGAACGCCTGCCGCCCGAACACCGCGCCGTCCTGACTCTCCGCCATGTCGAGGGCCTGGACGAGCAGTCGGTGTCCGAGATCCTCGATCTCCCGCTCGGGACCGTCCGTTCACGACTCTTCCGTGCCCGGCACGGATTCCGCACCGCCTGGGGCGCCGAACACCGCTGAGCCGGAAGGAATCCGCCGACCCCGGGGATTGCGGCGCCCTTTCCCGCCCTCTTCTCTCCTGAGACCACCACCCCGGAGGGACACCCCGATGACCGACCCCCGCCCGCTCCCCGACCTGCCCGGCGTACGGCACCACGACATCGAGTGCGCCGACGGCACCCGACTGCACCTCGCCGAAGCCGGCACAAGCACAAGCACAAGCACAAGCAGCGGCGCCGGCGCCGGCGCCGCCACCGGCACGCCGCTTCTGCTCCTCCACGGCTTCCCGCAGCACTGGTACGCCTGGCGGCACCTACTCCCCCTCCTCGACGGGGAGTTCCGCCTGCTCTGCCTCGACCTCCCCGGCTTCGGCTGGTCGCAGGCCCCGCACCGATCCGGCTACACGACCGACGACCGCGCCCGCCTCGTCCTCTCCGTCCTCGACCGACTCGGCCTGGAACGCGTCGGCCTGGTCGGCCACGACTGGGGCGCCTGGACGGGCTTCGAGCTGGCGCTACGCGCTCCCGAGCGGTTCACCGGCCTCCTCGCGCTCAACATGACCCACCCGTGGCCGCGGCAACGCGCCCTGCTCGGTACGGCCTGGCGGTTCTGGTACACCGCGCTGCTGGAGTACCCGGGCATCGGCCGCCGGGTCGTGCGCCACTACCCGGGCCTCCTCGGCCACCTCCTCCGGCGCGGCGTGACCGCCGAAACCCACTGGCCCACCGAGGAGTTGGCCGAGTACGTGGCGGCGGGCAGCACACCCGACGCCGCCTACGCCGCCGAACGGCTGCACTGGGGCTTCGTCGCCCGGGACATCCCTCGCCTGGCCCTCGGCCGGTTCCGGCACCGCCGGCTGACCGTCCCCACCCGTCTGCTCGGCGGCGCGCTGGACCCGGTGATCCGCCCCGCCCTGCTTTCCCCTGTCGGCGCGCCGGCGGACGACCTGACGGCCGAAGTCCTCCCCGGCTGCGGGCACTTCCTGCCGCACGAGCGCCCCGAGGAGGTGGCTGCCGCGATCCGCCGCCTATTCGCCGCCCGCGTCAGCCCCTGACCCGACCCGCCGCTCCAGCCGGTCCAGCAGCACCTCGCCGCGCCGGTCCACCAGCCCGCCGAAGAACCGCTGGACCGGCCCCGCGCCGGGCACCCGCAGGGCGGCGAGCAGGGCGAAGCGCGTCCCGTCGCCGTCCGGCACGGCGGCCATCCCGCCGAGCAGCACTCGGCTCTGCATCAGGCACCAGCCGCTGCGCAGCACGATGTCGAACCGCTCGCGGTGGCCGACCACGCTCACCGCGAGCCCCTCCAGCCGGTCCCCGCCCGCAGCGTCACCGCTCGGCGGCCCGACCTCGAAGGAGCGCAACCCGCCGATCAGCCCGGGCAGTTCACCGGACAGGTCGCCGGCGACCGACCACACCTCGTCGAACCCGGCCGCGAACCGCCGCTCCGCGAACAGCGGACGCCCGGCCCCAGCCGCCGCCAGCACCCTCAGCCGCCGCACCGGGTCCAACTCGACCGTCGGCCACCCGTCCGCCATCCCCACCCCTCCCACCACCCGAGTCCCGAGTCCCGAAGACCGAACCCCGAGTTCCACCGCCCGAAGCCCGCCCAGCACCGTACCGCCCCCGGCAGGACCCCGAAACGCCGGCGGGGCGGCGACCAACCGGTCACCGCCCCGCCACCGAATCCTCGCGGTCCGATCAGACCGCCGGAGCCGGGTACGTCGGGTACTCGACGCCCGAGATGTACTGCACGACCCGGACGACCTGGCACGAGTAGCCGAACTCGTTGTCGTACCACAGGTACAGGATCGCGTTGTCGCCCTCGACCTTGGTCGCGCCGGCGTCCACGATCGAGGCGTGGCGCGAGCCGATGAAGTCGCTGGAGACCGCGTCGGGCGAGTCGATGAAGTCGATCTGGCGCTTCAGCGGCGAGGTCAGCGAGACGTTGCGCAGGTACTCCAGGACGTCCTCGCGGTTGGTCTCCCGCTTCAGCTGGAGGTTGAGGATCGCGATGGAGACGTCCGGCACCGGAACGCGGATGGAGCTGCCGGTGATCTTCGCCTTGAGGTCCGGCAGGGCCTTGGCGACGGCCGAGGCGGCACCGGTCTCGGTGATCACCATGTTCAGCGGCGCCGAGCGGCCACGACGGTCGGCCTTGTGGTAGTTGTCCAGCAGGTTCTGGTCGTTGGTGAACGAGTGGACGGTCTCCACGTGGCCGCGGACCACGCCGTACTCGTCCTCCATCGCCTTCAGCGGCGGGACGATGGCGTTGGTGGTGCAGGAGGCGCAGGAGATGATCTGCTCGTCCGGCTTGATCATGTCGTGGTTGACGCCGTGGACGATGTTCGGGACGTCGCCCTTGCCCGGAGCGGTCAGCACGACCTTGGCGATGCCGGGCTGCAGGTGCTTCGACAGGCCCTCGCGGTCACGCCACTTGCCGGTGTTGTCGATCAGGATCGCGTCCTTGATCCCGTACTCCGTGTAGTCGACCTTGGTCGGGTCGTCGGAGTAGATCACCGTGATCTCGTTGCCGTTGACGACGATCTTGTTGTTCGCCTCGTCGACGGTGATCGTGCCCTGGAACTGGCCGTGGATGGAGTCACGGCGCAGCAGCGAGGCCCGCTTGACCAGGTCGTCGCCGCCGCCGTTGCGCACGACGATGGCCTTCAGCCGCAGACCGTTGGCCGAGGCCTTCTCGATCAGCAGACGGGCGACCAGCCGGCCGATGCGGCCGAACCCGTACAGCACGACGTCCTGGGCGGACCGGCGCTCCAGCTTGTTCTCACCGGTGGCACCCGCGACGGCCTGGGCGGTGAACTCCTCCACCGACAGGCCGCGGTCGTCCGCCTTGTACGTGGCGGCGAGCATGCCGAGGTCGATCTGCGAGGGGCCGAGGTCCAGGGCGGTCAGCGCACTCAGGAACGGCATCGTCTCGGTGACCGAGAGCTCCTCGCCGGCTATCTGCCGGGCGAAGCGGTGCGTCTTGAGGATGCTGACCACCGACTTGTTCACCAGGGAACGGCTGTGGCACAGGACGGTGACGTCCCGCTCCCGATGCAGCCGCCCGATGATCGGGATCATCGACTCCGCGATCTCCTCGCGGGTCATCCAGTCCGTGAACACGTCGTCGTTGACAGTCACAAGTCCATCTTTCGAGCTGAGGGTGTTGCGCACATGGTAGCTTCGCCCGCCCGCGCCCCCACCGCCGGTCCCTGCTCTCCCCCCTTCGGCCACCCCTCCCACCTGCGCTTTCCCCGAGGGCCCCACCCCATAAGGTGATCACCGCCACCCTCGGAAGCCACCGCGGACCCCGTCGACGGAACCGACCACGCAGCGCGCCCGAGCCGGACCGCGCGCACCTGGAGAAGCCCACCAAGCAACGGGATTCCCGGATCCGGACGATCGGTCAACGCCGCCACCCACGGCGTCGAGATCCGCACGACGTCGCACTGGAACGCACCACCCGGTCGCTGAGGGGAATCGGCTGCTCCCGCCCGCTCCGGGAGGAGTTGCCCGGGGCCCGGCGGGGTGGGGTAATGGGAGGCGACCGGAGTTTGAGCGTTTCGCGAGAGACCCGGGAGCAGGTATGACCGGCGGTCCCGAACCCATCAGTGCCGAGGGCCTGCACGCGGTGCAGGAGGAATTGGCGCAACTGCGGGCGGAGCGGGGGGAGGTGGCCGCGACGCTGCGTGGGGTGGAACCGGTGGGGGACCGGGCGGACGCCGCGGACGAGTTGCAGCGGGCGTCGGAGGTGACCCGGCTGGACCGGCGGATCGCCGAGTTGGAGGAGCGGCTGCGCGAGGCGTCCGTCGCCGGGGCGCCGTCCACGGAGGTGGTGGGGGTGGGGTCCACCGTCACCGTGCGGTTCGCGGACGGGGAGGAGGAGACCGTCGAGGTCGCGGAGCTCGCCGAGGAGCGGGAGCTGACCCTGGTGACCTACGACAGCCCGCTCGGGAAGGCACTGCTCGGGCGCCACGCCGGGGAGACGGTGCACTACGAGACGCCGGGCGGCGCGGCCAGCGCGGTCGTGCTGTCGGTGGGGCCGGGCACGGACTGAAGCACCGACGGAAGCCGTCCACGAAATCCCGTTGACGAATGTCGAAGCGGAATTCCCGATCGCTCGATCGAAGACATCTGCCGGGCCGCACCAAGGACCTCGACAAGTGCCGCCTATCAGCTCACAGGAATTGCCTCTTTGACGACCGTGGACCACCGGAAACACACTGAAAGGGAGAAATCCAGGAAACCCGGAAAAGGGTCTGGGAGGACGGCCGGGCGCAACCGTCCGAGAGAGCAGAGCACGTAGATGCCCACCCGTTGGCTCCCCCGCTGGTTCCCCGCAGCGGCCGCCGTGGCCGTCGCCGCCTGGGGCGCGAACCAGTTCACCGCCCTGGCGACCGTGTACCGGGCGCGCACCGACTGGTCGGCGCTGTCGCTGGCCGCCATGTTCTCGGTCTACCTGGTCGGGCTGGTCCCCGGTCTGCTGCTGGGCCGCTCCTTCGCCGACCGGTACGGCCGTCGGCGGGTGGTGCGCGGTGCGCTGGTCCTGTCCGCAGCCGCCAGCGCCGTCCTGGCGGTGGCCGACGAACCGGCCGTGTACGCCGCCCGGACGGCCACCGGTTTCGCCGCCGGTCTGGTGTTCCTCGCCGGGACGGCCTGGCTCCGGGAGCTCTCCGGCCCGTCCGTCCCGCCCGCGGTCTCGGCCCGCCGCGCGATGTACGCCACCGGGGCCGGCTTCTCGGCGGGCGCGCTGGCCTCCGGGGTGCTCGCCGAGTGGCTGCCCGGCCCGACGGTGCTGCCCGCGCTCGCCCACGCCCTCGGCTGCCTGCTGGTGCTGCGCGCCACCCGCCGCCTGCCGGAGACCGCACCGGGCCTCCGCCCGGTCCCCGGCCCGGCACCCGGCCCGATCTCCCGCCTCGGCCCACGCCCCGAGCAGGGCGTCGAGCACAGCGCCGAGCACAGCGCGGCAGTGCGACACCCGCGGTTCCGCTACGTCGTCCTCCCCGCCAGCCCCGCCGTCCTCGGCGCCGCCACCGTGGCGTACGTCGTGCTGCCCCCGCTGGTCGCCGACCGTGTCCCCGGCTACGCGCCGCTGTTCGGCGGCCTGGTGGCGGCGCTCACGCTCGCCATGGGCGTGCTGGCCCAGCCCTTCGCGGCCCGGCTGGACGACCGCAGCAGCGCCCGGGCCACCCTCACCGCGATGGCCACCGTGATCGGCGGACTGCTGATCGGCGCCCTCGCCGCCGAGCGCGACTCGGTGGGGCTGGTGGTCGCGGCCGCCGTCGTCCTCGGCACCGGGTACGGACTGACGCTCGGCGCGGGGCTGCACGAGGTGGAACGGCTGACGCCGAGGCCCCCCGCGCACTCCGCACACTCCGGGCGCCCCGAGCCTGCCGGCCCCGCCAACCCGTCCGGCTCCTCCGGCCCGACCGCCGCTTCGCTCTACCAGAGCACCACCTCCAGCGGCTTCCTCACCCCGCTGCTGCTCGCCGGAACGGCCGGCCACGCCTCCTACCCGGCCCTGCTGACCGGTATGGCCGCGGTGGGCCTGCTCTGCCTGGCCGTGACGGGCGCGCACAGCCGCCGTCACCTGCCCGAACCGGACCGCGCGACGCACCTCGACCGCCGGACGAGCGAGGATTCATCCGTAGAGTCCGCTACGACAACATCCACGACACAGTCCACGACACAGTCCGCGACGCAGAACCCGCCGAGGAGCCGACGACCATGGGCCGAGTGACCGTACCGCGCAGAGTGCTGCGCCTGCGCCAGGGCACGCCCTCGTACCGCCCCGACACCCTGGCCGCCGAGGAGCCGATGGAGATCCGGGTCGGCGGGCGCCCGCTGACGGTGACCATGCGCACCCCGGGCAGCGACTTCGACCTGGCGGCCGGCTTCCTGGTCAGCGAGGGCGCGCTGCACGCCGCCCACCAGGTGGCCGGCATCCGCTACTGCGCCGGTGCCACCGCCGACGGCGGCAACACCTACAACGTCGTGGACGTCGTCCTCGCCCCCGGCGTGCCCGCCCCCGACGCCTCGCTGGAGCGCAACTTCTACACCACCTCCTCCTGCGGCCTGTGCGGCAAGGCCAGCCTGGACGCGGTGCGCACCACCGCGCCCTGGAGCGTCGCCGAGGACGGGCTGCGCGTCACACCCGCGCTGCTCTCCGCCCTGCCCGACCGGCTGCGCGCCGCCCAGAAGGTTTTCGACAGCACCGGCGGCCTGCACGCGGCCGGCCTGTTCGACGCGGACGGGCGGCTGCTCTGCCTGCGGGAGGACGTCGGCCGGCACAACGCGGTGGACAAGGTGGTCGGCCACGCCCTGCGCGAGGGCCTGCTGCCGGCCCGCGGCACGGTGCTGATGGTCAGCGGCCGGGCGTCCTTCGAACTGGTCCAGAAGGCCGTGATGGCGGGCATCCCGATGCTGGCGGCGGTCTCCGCCCCGTCCTCGCTGGCCGTGGACCTCGCCGAGGAGACCGGCCTGACCCTGGTCGGCTTCCTGCGGGGCGACTCGATGAACGTCTACACCCGCACGGACCGCATCGACACGGGGAGCAACGCCACGGGAACCAACGACACGGGGAGCAACGCCACGGAACCGGCAGGCACGGAACCGGCAGGCACGGAACCGGCCGACTCCGCCCCCGGGGCCGGCTAGATGCTGTTCCGCCAGCTCGAGTACCTCGTCGCCCTCGCCCGGGAGCGTCACTTCGCCCGCGCCGCCCAGGCCTGTCACGTCTCCCAGCCCGCGCTCTCCGAAGCCGTCCGCAAGCTGGAGGACGAGTTGAAGGTGCTGCTGGTGCGGCGCGGCCGCGCCTTCGAGGGCCTGACGCCCGAGGGCGAGCGGATCGTGCTGTGGGCGCAGCGGATCCTGGCCGACCGGGACGCCCTGCGGGACGAGGTGGACGCGCTGCGCACCGGTCTGAGCGGACGGCTGCGGATCGGCTCGGTGCCGACTGCCTCGGGCGCCGTCTCGCTGCTCACCGGACCGCTCTGCGCCGCCCATCCGCTGGTCACCGTGGAGTTGTCCACCGACCTGCGCTCCGAGGAACTCCTGCGCCAGGTAAGGAACTTCGAGATCGACGCGGGCATCACGTACCTGCCAGAGCCGGGCGCCGACGACCTGCGCACGCTGCCCCTGTACGAGGAGCGGTACGTCCTGCTGACCAGCCTGGCCGACGGCCTGGCCCGCCACCCGAGGGCGACCTGGGAGGAGGCCTCCCGGCTGCCGCTGTGCCTGCTGCACGCGGGCATGCAGGGGCGGCGGGTGCTGGACGAGGTGTTCGCCGGCCTCGGGCTGGCGCCGACCCCGCGGGTGGAGACGGATTCGGTGGCCTCGCTCTTCGCGCACGTGCGGACCGGGCACTGGGCGAGCGTCGTGCCCTACGCCTGGCTGCACGTGTTCGGCGTGCCGCACGGCATGCAGGCCGTCCCGTTGGTGGAGCCGGTGCACGGCGCGCCGATCGGTCTGGTGATCGCTGCCCGGGAGCCGGGCTCGGTGATGGCCCGCGCGCTGCTGGAGGTCGCCCGGCGCACCGGGATCGCCGCCGTCCTCGGCAGTCTCCCGAGCGGCTGACCGCTCCGCTCGCCGGTCCCGACCACCCGGCGTAGCCTCGAGCCGACCGCCGGGTGTCCGCCGAACTCCGAGCCCCGACCCGAGCGGGGGAAGGCGAGTGCCGTGACCACTTCCGACGACCGCGCGAACACCTCCGAGGGCGCCGCGACCACCGGCCGCGAGTCCGCGGACTCCACAGAATCCCCAGAGTCCGGGCGGGAAGCGGACGTCGGCCCCTCCCCCGCCGGTCCGCCGCGGTTCGCGCCGTACCACCACCCCGCCGCGGGCTGGGGCGCGGCCAAGAGCGTGACCCGCTTGCTGGCCCGCGAGGGCGCGTACCTGGACGGGCCGCGGGCGGTCATGCGGATGAACCACGAGGACGGCGGCTTCGACTGCCCCGGCTGCGCCTGGCCCGACGACACCAAGGGCCTGCACCTGGACATCTGCGAGAACGGCATCAAGCACGTCACCTGGGAGATGACCCGCAAGCGGGTCGCCCGCGCGTTCTTCGCCGCCCATTCGGTGACCGAGCTGTCCGGGTGGAGCGACTTCGCCTTGGAGGACCAGGGCCGGCTCACCGAGCCGATGGTCTACGACGCCGCCACCGACCACTACGTGCCGATCGGCTGGAAGGACGCCTTCGAGCTCGTCGGCCGGACGCTGCGCGGGCTGGACGACCCGAACCAGGCCGCGTTCTACACCTCCGGCCGGCTCGGCAACGAGGCAACGTTCCTCTACCAGCTGATGGCCCGCGAACTGGGCACCAACAACCTGCCCGACTGCTCCAACATGTGCCACGAGGCCAGCGGGCGGGCGCTGCAGGCCTCGCTGGGCACCGGGAAGGGCACGGTCGACCTCAAGGACTGGGAGGTCACCGACGCGCTGTTCATCCTGGGCGTCAACGCGGCCTCCAACGCGCCCCGGATGCTCACCGCGCTCGCCGAGGCGTTCAAGCGCGGCGCGCAGATCGTGCACGTCAACCCGCTGGTCGAGGCGGCGGCGACCCGGACGATCATTCCGCACGACTTCACGGACATGGCGCTGAACAGGTCCACCCGCACCGGCACCCTGAACCTGCAGCCGCGCATCGGCGGCGACATGGCGCTGCTGCGCGGCATGGCGAAGGCCGTCCTGGAGCAGTCCGCGACCGACGAGAAGGCGCTGGACCGGCTGTTCATCGACCGCCACACCAGCGGCTTCGAGGCCTACCGGGACGTCTGCGAGGCCACGCCCTGGGCGGAGATCGAGCGCCAGAGCGGGCTGGACCGGGCCGCCATCCTCAAGGCCGCGCGGATCTACCGCGACGCCGACCGCTCGATCTTCAGCTGGTGCCTGGGCGTCACCCAGCACGAGCACGGCGTGGACACCGTCCGGGAGATCGTCAACCTCCTGCTGCTGCGCGGAAATCTGGGCCGCGAGGGCGCCGGGCCCTCCCCCGTGCGCGGGCACAGCAACGTCCAGGGCAACCGCACCTGCGGCATCGACCACCGGCCGGCCGGGGAGTTCCTGGACCGGCTCGCCGAGGTGTGCGGGATCGAGCCGCCGCGCGAGCACGGGCTGGACACCGTCGGCACGATCGAGGCGATGCGCCGCGGCGCGGTCAGGGTCTTCGTCGGCATGGGCGGCAACTTCGCGCTCGCCGCCCCGGACACGCCCTACACCCACGAGGCCCTGGGCAGGTGCGAGCTGACCGTCCAGGTGAGCACCAAGCTGAACCGCAGCCACCTGGTGCACGGCCGGACGGCCCTGATCCTGCCCTGCCTGGGCCGCACCGAGAAGGACCACCAGCGCGGCGGGGTGCAGTCCACCTCGGTCGAGGACTCCATGAGCATGGTTCATCTCTCGGTCGGCATGAAGAAACCGGCCTCATCGCACCTGCTCTCCGAGCCCGCGATCATCGCCGGGATGGCCCGCGCGGCACTCCCGGACAGCCCCACCCCGTGGGAGTGGTACATCGAGGACTACAACCGGATCCGCGACACCATGGCGCAGGTGCTGGACGGCTTCGAGGACTTCAACCGCCGGGTGCGGCTGCCGCTGGGGTTCCGGATCAAGCAGCCGGCCCGCGAGCTGGTCTTCCTGACCGGCTCCGGCAAGGCCGAGTTCTCCGCCGCCCCACTGCCCGACGTCGTCCCCGAGCCCGGCACCCTGGCGCTCGGCACGATGCGCTCGCACGACCAGTGGAACACCACCATCTACTCGGACAACGACCGCTACCGGGGCGTGAAGAACCTGCGCACCCTGGTCTTCCTGAACAAGGACGACATGCGCGAGCGCGGCATCGCCGAGTTCGACCGGGTGGACGTCACCAGCACCGCCCGGGACGGCAGCACCCGCTCGGTGACCGGCTACCTGGCCGTCCCGTACGACATCCCGCGCGGCTGCGCGGCCGGCTACATGCCGGAGATGAACGTGCTCTGCGCGATCGGCGACCACAGCACGCAGAGCGACCAGCCGATCATGAAGCACCTCAAGGTGACGGTGACGAAGTCCTGACCCTTCCGGCCCTGAACGCCCCTGCCTAAGCGTCAGTCGGTCGGCTGGGGCGTCCAGCGGTGCAGGCCCTTGCGGTCGTAGTAGCGGGTCATCCCGAAGCCGAACGCCAGGGCCAGCACCACACCGACCGCGATCATGATCCAGCCGCGGGCCAGCCCGGCGTCGCCCCGGGCGTCGAAGAAGAGGATCGCCCGGATGCCGTCGCTGAGCTGGCGCATCGGTTCGAAGACGCTCAGGAAGCGGTAGAAGCCGGGCACCGCCTGCAGGGGGACGGTCGCGCCGGAGGAGGGCAGGGCCAGCGCGATGAAGACGAACATCGACACCAGCTGCCCGATCCCACCGAACGCGGCGTTGATCGCCTGCACCCCGAGGCCGACGGCGAGGCTGGCGCAGTAGGCGAAGAGCCAGAGCATCGCCTGGTGCGGGGCGTCCATGCCGAGGATGCCGACCGCGCCGAGCATCACCAGGCAGGTGGTGAGCAGCATGATCCCGGCCGTCATGATCATCTTGAGCAGCAGGGTCTGGGTACGGTTGATCGGAACGGTCGGACGGCGGGTGTGCCAGGGGCCGATCTCGCTGTCGCTGTAGCCGAGCGCGCCGTCGACGCCGTTGTGGATGATGTTGCCGCCGATGAAGCCGGTCAGGACGGCCAGCAGGGTGAAGTAGAAGGCGCTCAGGCCGAGTCCGCTGTGGCTGCCGATCGGGTGGCCGACCTGGGTGGCGACGGCGATCGGGTCGGCGAGCAGCAGGCGTGCGGTGGCGCCGGTGTCCGGGCCCGGGGTGGTCGCGGCCGGGACGGCGGCCAGCAGTTCGCGGCCGGCCGCCTGGGAGGCCTGGTGGGCGGCGTTCTGGGCGATCTGCGCGGCCATCGAGGAGCCGAGGCTGCCCAGCCCGGGGTTGGTCAACACGGTCACGGTCGGCCGCTCGGTGGCGCCGCCGGTGACCAGCGCGGTGACGGCAGAGGTGAAGCCCCTGGGCACGAGCAGGGCGCCGTAGACCTTGCCGGAGGCGAGCTGCTCGCGCATCCCGGCCTCGTCCACCTGCCGCCAGTCGACGGTGCTGTCGGGCGTGCCGGCCACGATCGCCCTGGTCAGCTGGGTACCGAGGTTCGCCGGCTGTCCGGGCGGCGGCGCGCCCTGATCCGCGTTCACCAGGGCGATGGGGAGCCGGTGCAGATGCCCGGTCGGGTTCACGATGCCGCCCATGTAGAGCAGCGAGAGCACGACGGCCAGCAGGCCGCACAGGACGCTCGGGAAGAGCCACAGCTTAGGGTGCCGGGCGAGCGCCAACGCCCTCGCCTGCCGGGGAGCCTCCTGGGAACCTGCGGTCGCCATGCCACCCCTCGGGTTCGGGCACAACCTGGTGCGCCGCTGCCGGTACGGCGGGAAGACGTTCCGTGGCGACCGGGCGGCCAAACCCGCGTCACCCGGTTGGCCGCCGGGGCCGACGCACCCTCACCCCCTTCGCAGAGGGCCGGGGGTGAGGCACGTCAGCACGTCGACGGTTCAGCGCACGCCGACGGTTCAGCACAGGCCGACAGTTCAGCGCACGTCGACGGTGAACTGCCGCTCGTCCTGGTCGGAACCGCCCGGGCGGGCGACGCGGTTGGGGTTGCGCAGGGTGATGGTGGCGCGGCCCGGGTTGGGGCCGGCGCGGAACACGAAGTAGTAGCGGCCGCCGGAGCCCGCCGAGCCGGTGGCGCCGACCAGGTCCTTCAGCCCGAAGTCCTTGACGTACTCGTCGCCCACGGACCGTACGGCGGCCGAATCGGGGGCCTGGGGCGCGGCCGGGTCGGGGGCCGAACCGGGGGCCGAACCGGGGGCCGGGTCGGCCACCGTCCAGACCTGGCCGGTCACCCGGTGGGCGCTGACCTCGACGGAGAACAACTCTCCCGGCTTGACCGCCAGTTCACCGGAGGCCTGGGCGAACACCGTGCCGTGGTCGAGCTTGCCGGTGGTCATCCGGTGGACCACCACCGCGCCCACCACGCCCGCGACGGCCAGCAGGGCGACCGCCGCGATCAGGATCCGACGCCACCTCATGAGTTCGCCTCATGGTGATTGATCCGCAATGCCAGGACGGCGGCGACTGCGTCCAGCCAGCGGGCGACCAGCAGGTCTCCGGTCGCGTCCCCGACGACCATCGAGGCCGCCTCCAGCCAGCCGCGCGCCACCGCCGCCGCCGGGCCGGGCAGCGGCTCGGGCAGCGCGGCGGCGTAGCGGGTGCCGCCGGAGCGGACCACCTCGCCGAGGAAGACCAGGGCGCGCGGCATGGCGCCGAGCCGGTCGACGGTGATCGCGGCGGCCACCGCGCCGTCACCGAACAGCGTGGAACGGTGCGGGCCCGGAGCCGGCAGGCCGAAGCGCAGCAGGACCTCGACGTCCAGCTCGGCGAGATGAGAGTCGCTCATGGGGGGCGGGGTGGTGCTCAACCGGACCTCACTTGGGCATCTGGACGTGGTCGGCGATCGGCATGTTGCCGCCCTGGGCCGCGCCCTCCATGTGGTTGTTGACGAAGTCGCTCTCGCTCACCCAGACGGTGTAACCCCAGGGGTTGTAGATCTCCAGCTGGTCACCGCGGTGCCCGATGATCATCATCTGGTGGCCGTCCGGACGGAACCAGGTGTCCTCCTTGACTCCGATCGGCACCGGCTTGCCCTGGTCCACCGCCGACTCGACCTGGGCCAGCACGTCCTTGCGCTGCTCCGGGCCCTCCAGGTCGACGGTGTGGTAGCCCGCCCCGGTGTGCTTGCCGATCTCGTCGTTGGCGGCGTCCTTGGACTCCCCGTCGCTCATCCCGTCCTGCCACTCGTTCCACCAGTTCTTGGTGTCGTAGACGCGGTCGGTCTCCTTGAGCCAGCGGTCGTACGCGGCCTTGCCGTTGTCGTACTGCGGGTCGCCGGGGTGCCCGCCGGTGGTGAGCTGCAGGGAGAAGAGCGGGTCGACCATCGCCCGGGCGGTGACGGTCGAGCCGGCCACACAGGTCGGCTTGTCGCCCTGGTTCCACGCCACGCCCTGGTAGGCGGTGTCCGACTGGTTCCCGGAGGCGGAGTCGATCTGCACCGGGGAGAGGCGCTGGGCCAGCCAGGCCGGGTCGCCGCCGTGCTCGTGGATCTGGTCGTCGAAGGCCTTGATCTCGTCGTAGCCGTGCCCGGCGGCCAGCGCCTTCATCAGGTAGGCGCGCTCCTCGGGGGACTTGCTGCCGGCCAGCAACTGGTCGAAGCGGGCCCGGTCGGCGTCGCTCATCTTGTCCATGAACTGGCCGGCCCGGGTCACGTCGTTGGCCGTGAGGATGGACCCGAACTGGTCGCTGCCGGCGACCTCCGCGTCCGCGATGACCAGCTTGTCGGCGGCGCCGAGGCCCTTGTTCTTGAAGCGGGCCGCCAGCGCCTTGTCCGCCAGCGCGTTCAGCTCACGCGCGGCGGCGCGGCCGGCGTCCTCCGCCTTCACCGCCGCGTCGAAGATCGACTTGATGCCGTCCTTCGCCTTGGCGTGGGCGGTGTGCATCTTGTCGTCGTCCCAGTTGAACGGGTCCGGCGCGCCCGAGACGGTGATGTCGTGCAGCAGGCTCAGCGCCTCGCTCAGCGGCGCGTGGCCCTGCCCGTGCAGGGTCTGCGCCTCACTCAGCGCGGAGGCCAGCGCGTTGAGCTGGTCCCGGCCCTTGCCCAGCATGTCGCGGCAGCGCGTCAGGTCGTCGGCGGAGGCCTTGACCACCTCGGCCGCCTTCTCCCCCACCTGCCCGGTCCAGGCGTCCGGCAGGTGCTCGGCACCGACCCGCGCCACCTTCATCTGGATCTCGTCCAGCTGGCTGCTCGCCGTGTTGTACGAGGTGGCGAGCTGGCCGAGCTTGCCCGGGTCACCCTTGGGAGCCGGAAGCTGCAGGGCGTCGTGGACGGCGTACTTGAGGTCACCGGCGCCCCACATGCCGTGCGAGTCGTCGATGGTCTTCTTCAGCCGCTCGGCCTGCTGGCGCTGGTTGCCCAGGTCCACGCCGAACGGGCTGAGCGGGTTCGCGCTGTGGTCGGGCACCGGTCACGCCCCCTGCTGCTGGTACTGCTGGCCGACACCGTGATCGGTGGTGCTGTAGTTCGCCGCGCTGGTGTGCACCTTGCCGCCGAGGTCGTTCAACGCGTCGACGTTCACCCCCAGCTCGTCCTGCCACGCCTGCCAGAACGCCTTCGCCGCGTCACCCGCGCCGTACTCCCCGAAGGTCCCGTCGCCGGACATGCCCAGTTTGCCCAGCGCGTCCTTCACCGAGCCCACGTCCGTACTCGCCGCTATCAGCTGGTCGCCCGCGTCCCCGAGCTTGTCCGGATGGGCACTGAACCCCACCCCGGCACCGCCGCCGCTCATGCGCTTCCCCCGATTCCCGGTCGCTCCCTCCGTGGAGCGGCGGTCAGCATATCGGCAGTTCTGCCGCCCGCCCCGGGCCCGAACACCGGCTTGGACAGGTGCCCGCACAACCCGCCCGATCTACCCGGAACGATCACAGGATCAAGGGCATCCCTTGGTGCACCGTCAGGTCCCCATGCCCGCCCGGATCGTGCCCGGAGGACGACGGACAGGCCGAGGCGACGGGGCCCGGGCGAGCGGTACGGCAAGGCCCGGGAGAGCGCTACGGCAAGGTCCTGGAGGTCCCGGGGCGTTCCGGTGAGGCGTTCCAGGCGGGGGCGGATGTGCAGGTCAGAGGGGGTGGAACCGTTCCAGTGTCCCGGGGTGGCGGGGAAGGCTGGCGGTGGGACGGGCGGCGGGCCACAGTGTTGATCGGCGGCCCGGTGGCGATGGCCCCGCCGCCCGATCCTCTTCTCACACCCACCACTGTTACGGGGGAACCTCCATGACCGTTCGCCGCGCCTTCTTCGTTCCGGCCGCCCTCGCCCTCGGCGCCACCCTCACCCTGACCGCCTGCCAGTCCGGCGGCGGCGCGGGCGATGCGCAGCCGTCCGCCAAGCCCACCCAGGCGGCCGCAGCCGCGGCCACCATCGCGCCCGCCGCCGCACCGGCCGCGAACAGCACCCCGGCCCGCCCCAAGACCCCCGCCGCCACCTCCTCCCCGGGTGGCGGCGGTGAGGCGGGCGGCGGGGAGGCCTACGCCTACTCCCACCCCTGCGAGGCCAAGAAGCTGTCGGTCCGCGTGACCACCCGGGCCGAGGCGCCCGGCCAGCGGGTGATCGAGGTGCGCAACCAGGGCACGACGGCCTGCGGCCTGAGCTACTACCCGCTGCTGAGCCTCGGTGACTCGCACGCCGCGGACCACGGCAAGGACGTCAAGCCGCTGGTGCCCAGCGGGCTGGGCGGCGCCCCGGCCTACCCGGTGGCGGCCGGTCAGACGGCGTACGCGGTGCTCGACCTCAACCCCGGTGGTGCGGCCACCGGCACCGCGGCCGGCGTCGACGAGCTGAACGTCCTCGCCGACGGCGACCACATGGCCGCCGCGGACACCCTCGACTTCCCGCTCGGGAACGGCGCCAAGGTGGCCAAGCCGAAGCTGGGCCTGTACCGGAGCAGCGTCGCGGACGCCGCCGCGTCGACCGCCGCCGCCGACCGGCAGTCCTGACCAGGGCCGCTGTGCTCCCCTTCCTCCGGGCACTCACCCGGCGAGCCGGTACCGTGATCCGCGGATTCGACGGGATCCGGGGCCGGTCCGGGGTGAGAGGTGCGCAGAGCATGGGCGTGGAGACCGACGAGTTCGCGGCGACGCTGCGGGAGCTGAAGGAGCGCTCCGGCCGCAGCTACGGCGCGCTGGCGACCCGGCTGCACGTCAGCACCTCCACGCTGCACCGCTACTGCAACGGCGCCGCCGTCCCGGCCGAGTACGCACCGGTGGAACGCCTGGCCCGGGCCTGCGGGGCGCGCGACGAGGAACTGGTCGAGCTGCACCGCCGCTGGATTCTGGCCGACGCGGCCCGCCGCCGGGAGGCGGGCTCGGCGGGAGCAGCGGGAGCGAAGCCGGCGCCGGAGCTCGCGCTGGACCCGGAGTCCACCCCCACAGCGGCTCCCACGCCGGCTCCCGCGCCGACCGAGGAGGTGGAACCCGTGCTCCCCGTGGCCCCGGCCGCCGAACCCCGGCGCCGTAACCGCACCCGCACCCGCGTGCTGCTGAGCGCGGTGGCCGTCGCCGCCGTGGCCGCCGTGGTCTCCGCCTTCCTCCTGCACGACGTCGGCGGCACGCCGGGCACCGGCACCACCCCGACGGGCGCCGCCGACGCCCCCGCCACCGCGGCTGCCACCACCGCCCCCACGGCTGCCGCCCCGCCCGCCGCCACACCCCCGTCCCCCACGGACGCCCCCACTCCGGTCCCCACCCCCGCCCCCGAGGACAACCCGCCCCCCTTCCACGTCAACGTCCTCACCGACAACTGGGGCAGCCCCTGCGGCCAGTGGTTCCTCTCCGCCCGCACGCCCGCCCAGGTGGCCCCGCCCCCGGACACCGCCGCGCGCACCGGGAGTTGGGCGGCCGCGCAGCATGCCGTCCCCGCCGGGCACCTGCGCCTGGAGCTGACCGCCCAGGGCGCGACCGCCACGCCCGTCGTCCTGCACACCGTGTACGTGCACATCGCCGGCACCCAGCCCGCCCCCAAGTGGAACGCCTACACCCCGGGCGCGGGCTGCGGCGGGAACCTCGTCCCGGCGTCCTTCGCGGTGGACCTCGACTCGCCCACGCCGCGTGCCGTCCCCGTCCCGGGCAAGGAGGGTGCGAAGAAGACCCCCGTGTCCGACTTCCCCTACCGGGTGTCGGACACCGACCCGCAGGTGATCGACGTGGACGCCACCACCCGCTCCCAGGACGTCAGCTGGTACCTGGAGCTGGAGTGGAGCAGCGGCGACCGCCAGGGCAAGGTCACCGTGAACGACAACGGCCGGCCCTTCCGTACGGTCGGCCTGCACGGCGCCCCGAGCTACTCCTACAACGGCAGATCCTGGGCACCGGCCCCCGCTGAGGGCTGAGCACCTCGGCGGGGGGCACGGCCGGCGGCGGGACGGGCAGCCCGCAAGGGGTGCTCGGCACCACCGACGAGGCCGGGCGGCCTGTGTCCGGTCGCCGGTGGCCGGTGGCCGGTGACCGGTCGCCGGTGGCCGACGGTCAGCCGAGGTTCTTCTCCAGGGCCGCGAGGTAGTTGCGCATCAGGTGGTCGCGGATGCCCTCCCCGGTCGGCGCGAAGGCCGCTTCGCCCAGGCCCTTGGCCCTTCCCGTCAGCCCGGCGATCAGTCCGGTGCCTTCCTGGATGCGACCGGACGCGTCGAAGTGGCGCAGCGTCCGGACGTGGGTGAACGCCGGCTCCGGCGGCAGCTGCGGGACGATGTCGTTGTTGTTGACGAACCGGTGGGTCCGGCCGTCGAGGCCCTTGTCGTAGGCGTCGGCCAGCGCGCGGTCGCAGGTGCGCGGCTGCCCGAAGGTGACCACCCCGTCCGCGTGCAGGCGCGGCTCCTCCAGGTGGAGGCGGGCCGCGACCAGCATCGCCAGCGCGCCGCCGAGGCTGTGCCCGGTGAACCAGAGGCTCTGCCCGTTCGTCCGGAGCTCCGCGACGGCCTTGGTGACGTCGGGGAAGATCGACTCGAGGGCCTCGGCGAAGCCGTAGTGCACATGGCCGGTCCGGGCGGGGCCGGGCCAGGGCGGGGTGGTGGAGTCGGTGAGCCAGTCGCGCATTTCGCGCGGTTCGGTGCCGCGGAACGCGACGACGATCATCCGGTCGCTGCCCATGGTGTACGCCTGGGTGTCCTCCACCGGGAACGGCGAGGTGAACCGGGTCTGGTGGTGCCGCACATCGCCGAAGCCCCAGGCCCGGGCCTGCTCGTCGATGGCGGCGTCGTCCTGGTAGGCGAGTTCGGCCGCCTTGGCCAGGCAGTAGGCGTGCGGCAGGCTGTAGCCGGCCGCGCTGTGGTCGAAGGTGGTGGGTACGGCCATGGGTGGGGCGCTCCGATCACGGAGGGCGGGACGACGGCCGAAGCCACGGCCCGCGACGGGGGATTGCCCACCTACGTAACCGCCGTTCCCCCGGCCGCCCCCGCGACACCACGCGCCGCTCACTCGAACAGGCCCACTCCCGGCCCCGATTGCCCCGGCCGCGCCCGCCCGTGCGGGTCGGCCTCGCCAGGGGAACCCACGAGCACCCCCATGGCAGCCCGTTGACACCCCGTCGATGCCCCGTCGATGCCCCGTCGATGCCCCGTCGGTGCCCCGTCGGTGCCCCCGCACGGTCACCGCGGAGACCCGGGCGGCCCGTATCCCGTCCGACTGACGGCCGTTAGCATGACGGGTGAGGCGCCGGTGGTCGGCGCCGGATCCGGCGGATTCCGCCTCGGCGCCGAGGAGTTGACGATGAGTCGCACTTTCCCTCTGGTTCGGACGGCCGGCCCGGTACCGGAGGCGGAGCGACGCGCCGTCCTCGCCGCGCCGGGTTTCGGCAAGTTCTTCACCGACCACATGGCCACCGCGACCTGGACGCCGGGCGAGGGCTGGCACGACCGCCGGGTCGGGCCGCTGGCGCCGTTCTCGCTGCACCCGAGCGCGTCGGTGCTGCACTACGCGCAGGAGATCTTCGAGGGGCTGAAGGCCTACCGCCATGCCGACGGCGGCGTGCGGCTGTTCCGCCCCGAGTTCAACGCGCGCCGCTTCGCGCGCTCCGCCGAGCGGCTCGCGCTGCCCGTGCTGCCGGAGGAGGACTTCCTCGCGAGCGTCGAGGAGCTGGTCCGCGCGGACGAGGCGTGGGTGCCGGACTCCGGCGGCGAGGCGAGCCTCTACCTGCGGCCGTACATGTTCGCCTCGGAGGCGTTCCTCGGCGTCCGGCCCGCCGAGGAGGTCACCTACGCGGTCATCGCGAGCCCGGCCGGGCCGTACTTCGCCGGTGGCGTCACCGGCATCACGCTCTGGGTCAGCAGCCGGTACACCCGGGCCGGGCGGGGCGGCACCGGCGCGGCCAAGTGCGGCGGCAACTACGCCTCCAGCCTGGCCGCGCAGATCGAGGCGAAGCAGCACGGCTGCGACCAGGTGCTGTTCCTGGACGACACGGGCGGCGAGGGCGATCTGGAGGAGTCCGGCACGATGAACCTGTGCCTGGTCACCGCGGCCGGCGAGCTGGTCACTCCCGGGCTCGGCACCATCCTCGACGGTGTCACCCGGGACTCGATCCTGGCCCTGGCAGCCGAGTTCGGCCTGACCCCGGTCGAGCGCGCGATCACCTTCGCCGAGCTGCGCTCCGGCGCCGCCGACGGCACCGTCGCCGAGGTGTTCGCGGCCGGCACCGCGGCGGTGATCACCCCGATCATCGGGTTCAAGGGCGAGGGCTACGAGTTCGCCGTCGGCGGCGGCGCGCCCGGCAAGCACACCCTCGGCATCCGCGAGCACCTGCTGGACGTCCAGTACGGGCGCGCCGAGGACCGGCACGGCTGGCTGCGGCGGGTGGTCTGACCGGCGGGTCGTCCGACCGGCCACCGTCCCGGGCCCTTCGCTCCGTACGCCTCGCCTCGCCCCTTCTCTATGTCAACGGAGTTGACATAGCCTGCGGGCATGAACGACCGCGTAGTCCCCGAACCGCAGCGGAGACGTCGGCGCCCCACCAAGCAGGGCGTCGTCCTCTCCGCCGAGCTGATCGTCGACACCGCCCTGCGGCTGATCGGGCAGCACGGCGCCGAGGCGCTCACCGTACGGCGGCTCGGGGCGGCGCTCGGCGCCGACCCGAGCGCCGTCTACCGCTACTTCCACAGCACCGACGACCTGCTGCTCGCCATCGCCGACGAGCTCATCGGCCGCGCCCAGCACGGCTGGCAGCCCACCGGCGACTGGCGGGCCGACCTGCGCGCCATCGGCCTGCGCATCCACGCCGCCTACCAGGCCCACCCGCAGGCCGCCCTGCTCGCCGCCCACCGCACCACCGGCCGCACCCACGAGACCGCCGCCGTCGAGGCCATGCTCGGCATCCTGCGCACCGCCGGCTTCCCGGACCTCGAGGCCGTCCGCATCTACCACGCCTTCGTCGACCAGAGCCTCGGCTTCGCCGCCCTGGACGCCGCCGCGCTCGCCCTCCCGGCCCCCGCCGCGACCGCGGACCTGGAGGTCTGGCAGGCCTCCTACGCCCGCCTCGACGCCGCCACCCACCCGCACATCGCCGCCACCGCCGGCCTGCTCACCACGGACATGCGCCGCAGCGGCTACCCGTACGCGCTGGACCTCCTCCTCGACGCCGCCGAGGCCCGCCTGCGGGCGGCGGGCAGCGGCCAGGACCGGGACCGGGACCGGGACCGGGACCGGGACCGCTGACGACGCCCCCGGCGGGCACGGCGCCGCCGGTGGCGCGCCCCCGTGCGCTCACCACCGGCGGCCGTCGCGCGCCCTGCGCCTCCCGAGAAGCCCCGAAGCCCGCCAGGCCCGCCAAGCCCGCGACCGGGATCACTCCGCCGCGTGCACCAACTCGCCGCCCACGTAGGTGCGTTCCACCCGGGCGTGGGCGATCTCCTCGGCCGGCCCGGTGAGGATGTCCCGGTCGAGGACGACCAGGTCGGCGAGCCGCCCGGCGGCCAGCACCCCCGCGTCGTCGTGCCCGTTCACGTACGCGGACCCGGCCGTGTACGCGGCGATCGCGGAGCCCAGGTCGAGCCGCTGCTCGGGCAGGAAGACCCGTCCGTCGGTGGCCTCCGGCTCCATCCGGTTGACCGCCACGTGCAGGCCCGCCAGCGGGTCCGGGCTGCTCACCGGCCAGTCGCTGCCCGCCGCCAGGGTGGCGCCCGCGCGCTGCAGGTCGCCGAACGGGTACTGCCAGGCGGCGCGCTCCGGGCCGAGGAAGGGGATGGTCAGCTCGTCCATCTGCGGCTCGTGGGCGGCCCAGAGCGGCTGGATGTTGGCGATCGCGCCCAGCCGCGCGAAGCGGGCGAGGTCCTCCGGGTGGACCACCTGGAGGTGGGCGAGGTGGTGCCGGGCGCCGCGCCACCCGTTGGCGGCGCGGGCGGCCTCGACGGCGTCCAGCGCCTCGCGGACGGCCCGGTCGCCGAGCGCGTGGAAGTGCACCTGGAAGCCGAGCGCGTCCAGCTCGGTGACGTACCCGCGCAACGCCTCCGGATCGACGAAGCTGAGGCCGGAGTTGGCGGTGGCGCAGCCGCAGCCGTCCAGGTACGGGCTGGTCATCGCGGCGGTGAAGTTCTCCGCGATGCCGTCCTGCATGATCTTCACCGAGCCGGCCCGGAACCGCCCGTGGCTCAACTCCTCGCGCCGTCGCACGAGTTCGACGATCTGATCGGCTCCCCGGTCGCGCTGCCACCAGAGCGCGCCGGTCACCCGGGCGGTCAGCGCGCCGGAGCGCGCCGCGGCCAGGTAGGCGTCGGACGGGTCCGGCTGGCCGTTGAACTCGCCGAGTAGCGCGTCCTGCCAGCCCGTGATGCCGAGCGAGTGCAGCAGCCGCTGGGCGCGCAGCAGCCCGTCCAGCCGGTCGGCGGCGGTGGACGGCGGCACCAGCCGGGCGACCAGGGCGGTGGCGCCCTCCTGGAGCGTGCCACCCGGGGTACCGTCGGCCTCGCGCTCGATCCGCCCGTCGGCCGGATCGGGGGTGTCCCGGGTGAGGCCGGCGAGTTCCAGCGCCCGGGTGTTGGCCCAGGCGCCGTGGTGGTCCCGGTTGGTCAGGTACACCGGCCGGTCGGGGACGACGGAGTCGAGCAGCTGCCGGGTCGGCAGGCCGCCGTCGAAGCTCTCCATCGACCACCCGCTGCCGGTGATCCACTCCTGCCCGGGGTTCGCGTCCGCGTACGCCCGGATCCGCTCCAGGTAGTCGGCGACGCCGACCGTCCCGGTGAGGTCGCAGACGGCCAACTCGGCTCCGCCGAACACCGCGTGGATGTGCGCGTCCTGGAATCCGGGCAGCAGCAGCTTGCCGGTGAGGTCCACCACCTCGGTCTTCGGCCCGATCAGCTCCCGGACCTCGTCGTGCCCGACGGCGGCGATCCGCTCGCCGACGACCGCCAGGCTGGTCGCCCTCGTCCGGGCGGCGTCACCGGTGTGGACGGGTCCACGGGTGAAGACCAGATCGGCCTCGGTCATGGCTGGTGCTCCGTTCTTGCGTCTCGTGAACATCTCGTGGATCTCTTGCGCTACTTGGACCTTTGCGTCACGTGGAGCTTGTGTCCCGTGGATCTCGTGTCCCGTGGACCTTTGCGTCGCGTGGAGCTTGTGTCCCGTGGACCTTTGCGTCGCGTGGAGCTTGTGTCCCGTGAATCTCGTGTCCCGTGGATCTCGTGTCCCGTGGATCCTTGCGTCGTGTGGAGCTCGTGTCCCGTGGATCTCTTGCGGTTCTTACGACTCGTTGGCAAGGGAGTTGACATCCCCCGTCGCGTTCGCTTGAAAGTACGGCGAACGCCGGCGCCAGCGGGCCCAGGCCGCCGCCGGCAGCCCGGTGACGACCATCAGCGTCACCACGGTCAGCTCGAACCACCCGTTGTCGGCGGACAGTTCGAAGTGGTCGGCGGAGTCGTAGAAGGTCCAGGCGAGGTAGCCACCGACGGCGAGCAGCGCCGCCGCGCCCAGCAGTGGGCCGACCACCGCGCGCAGTCCCTCCGCCAGGTCGGTGCGCAGCAGCCCGCGGAACCGGACGGCGGCGGCGATGGCGGTCAGCGCGTAGTAGAGCGCGACGATGATGCCGATCGCGTTGACGGCGGCCGAGATCAGGTCGTTGACGGTCGGGATGGCGATCGAGGCCAGGGCCAGGAGAACGGCGATACCGGTGATCAGCAGCGTGCCGACGGCGGGTGTGGCGTGCCGGGGGTGCAGCCGGGTCCAGACCGGGCCGAGCACCCGGTCGCGCCCCATCGCGTACATCCCGCGGGCGGTCGGGATCACCGAGGACTGCAGCGAGGCCATCGCGGAGAACGTCAGGGCGATCAACGGCAGTGCGGCGAGCGGCTGGTGGGCGAGCTTGGTGCCGAAGTAGGTCAGCCCGTGCGCGCCGTTGTCGGCCAACTCGTCGATCGGCAGCACCCGTTGGAAGGCCGTACCGGCGAGCAGGAACAGCAGCATCATCACCACCAGGGCGAGCAGGCCGGCCCGGGAGGCGTCGCGCGGGTCGCGCACCTCCTCGCCGACGCTGAACACCGACTCGAAGCCCCAGTAGCAGAACACGGCCAGCACCATGCCCTGCGCGACGGCGCCGAAGGAGGGGATGTCGAAGGGGTTGAACCACTGCAGCGAGAACGGCTGGTCACCCGCGAACAGCCCGTACCCGCAGAAGCCGAGCAGCACGGCGTACTCGAACACCAGCAGCGCCTTCTGCAGCCGGGCGGCCATCTCCAGCCCGCGCACCGCGACCAGCGCGGCGCCGACCAGGACCACCAGGCCGAGCAGGGTGCACTGGACGGTGGAGTCCGCGTCCAGCCGCAGGCCGGCGACACTGCGCACGTGCGCCAGGTCGAGGAGCTGGATGACCGACGAGCCGGTGACGGTCGTGGTGTACGCCATGAACACCACCGTGCCGACCGTGTTGACCCACCCGGTGAGGAACCCCAGCCAGGGGCTGAGGGTGCGCCCGACCCACCGGTAGCTGGAGCCGGCGTCCGGCTCCACCGCGTTCAACCGGCCGTACCCGCCGGCGATCGCGAGCACCGGCAGGAAGGCCAGCAGCATGATCGCCGGCAGGTGCAGGCCGACGACCCCGGCCATCAGGCCCAGGCCGATCCCGATACTGCTGGTGGCGGCCGTACTGGACGCGGCGATCGCCGCGCCGTCCAGCAAGCCGAGGGACTGCCGCATCACGACGCGGGAGCTGCCCGCATCCGTTCTCGGGCCGCCGCCCGTGTCCTTCACCGTCGATGCCAACGGATCACCGCCTAGGTCGTGGGGGGTGTGGGGGATGTGGGTGGGAGGCCGCGCGCACCGTAGGGGAGGCGTGCGCGGGAAGTGCGAGCCATGAAACCGGTGACCCACGCCACACGTCAATGCCGTTGTCATAAGAGCGCGGCCGCCGCGTTCCGCCTCAACCCCCGCCGCCTCACCACGGGTTCACGTGGAGCCGGAAACCACGTTCACGCAGGACGCCTACGTTCTTTCCGCCGCAGGTCATCGGAACCGCGTCAACGAAAGCCGTGCCAACGAAGCCGCGTCAACGAGAGGGAACCCACAGTTGCTCCAGCGCAACCGCCGGTCCACCGCCCTCACCCTGAGCGCGGGGGCAGCCGGTCGACCACCTGCCCGAGCTCCCCGCAACCACGACGCGACCCCCACGTGCCCACCGCACGGCTCAACGCGGCAGAACGCCGAAAGGCCCCGGGCCTCAGCCGCGGTGCCGGGCGCTCGGGCGGCGGCGCATCCGCACCAGGAACCAGCGGCCGATGACGACGAGCGCCACCGCCACCACGCCCTTCGACACCCAGCCGCCGTACTCGTCCACCAGGTGCCAGTTGTCGCCCAGCCAGTAGCCCAACAGCACGAACACGGTGTTCCACACCAGGCTGCCGAGGACGGTCATGGCGGTGAAGGCCATCAGCGGCATCCGCTGGATCCCGGCCGGTACGGAGATGAGGCTGCGCACCACCGGCACCATGCGGGCGATCAGCACGGCCTTGCGGCCGTGCCGTTCGAACCACGCCTCGGCCCGGTCGATCTCGTGGGCATGGATGAGCGGGATGCGGGTGATGAGTGCGCGGGTCCGGTCGCGGCCCAGGAGGGCACCTGCGGCGTACACGATCCAGGAGCCGACGATCGAGCCGATCGTGGTCCAGACGATGACGGCCGGCAGACTCAGCTTGCCCTGTCCGGCGGCGAATCCGGCGACGGGCAGGATGATCTCGCTGGGAATGAACGGCAGGACGGTGTCCACCAGGTTGGTGAGACCGGCGCCCGGGGCGCCGAGGGTGCTCATGACGTCGACGGCCCATCCGGCGATGCCGCCTGCGGGTTCGGCGGAAGCGGTGGCGAGCGACGCGGAAGCCAACGTTGCGATCATGCGGTCCACGGTAGGAGCCGGGCGGGGGGCGCCACCATGCGGTCAACCGCCCGGTCCTGCTGCGGTTTTCCGTAACCCCTTACCCGGGCTCCTCCCGGCCGGGCGCATGGCGTACGCACACGGGCGCCGGGAATCCGAGCAGCCGCGCGGTGAGGCGGACCGGGTCCAGGGGGGGCGTCGGCCAGGGCGGCGAGCAGGTCGGCGCGGTCGGACGCCAGGGCGCAGCCGTCGACGGTGGCGGTGAGGACCCGACGCACCCCCGTGACGGTGCCCTGGACGCGGACCTCGCCGTCGATCCTCGCGACCAGGTGGGCGCTGCCGGTGAGGGAGCCGGCGAGTTCGTCGAGGTCGGCCGGGTGCCGTACGCGCCTGGCCCAGTCCTTGAGCTGACCGGTGGTCAGCGTGTGGGTCCCGGTGACCAGCAGCGCGCGGTGGTGCCGTGCCGGGCGTGGACGGCCGAGGTGACACCGGTGTTCGCGTCCGGGGCCTGTCCGATGACCCAGGGGCGTCCCGAGGCGTGGGTCAGGGTGAATCCGATGTGGCCGCTCAGTCGCCGGTCGCGGCCCTGGCCGGGTACCTCGTCGTCCGGCTGCGCAACCGCAACCGGTCGCAGCAGCAGACCAGTTCATGACCGGGGCCGCGCTTCCCGAGCGCACGGTCGAAGCCGCCGCGCAGTCCTGGCGATCTTGCCCGGGCTGCGCGGCCGCACTAGGCTCGGGCCTCGTGCGAGGAGATTCAGCGGGCGCCGCATCCCACCCCCCGACGGGGTTTGCGGGTGGTCAGGGCACCGCTGAGGACGAGACCGCCACGCGGGCCCCGGCCTGGTCGCGCCGCAGCCTGGGCGTCCTGATCGGCTGTCTGACCGCCGTGCTCGGTGCGCTCTACCTCCTCGTGGTCGGCACCGTCCTCGGCCCCTTCCTGCTCTGGCCGCGCAGCCGGCCGAACGCCCTGGAGATCGTGATGGCCGGGGCGCGCCGGCTGACGGCCCTGGAACGCAACCGGCGCTCCGCCTTCTTCGACGACCGCTTCCCCGAGCACTACAAGGCGTCCGACCAGAAGCTCCTGCGCTACCTGGCGGTCCGCTGCTACGCGGGACTGCTCTGCGCGGTCGTCATCGGACTGCTGGGCTTCGGCGCCATGCTGGCCGGGCTGACGGTCAACGGGATGGCCCGGGGGACGCTCGGCTGGGACCAACTCCTCACCCAGGCACTGCTGGGCAGCGTCCTGCTCTTCCTCGACGTGCAGGGCCTGTACTCGCTGGCCGCCCTGGACACCCGGATCGCCCGCGAGTGCTTCGGCCCCTCCGAGCGGGAGCTGCTACAGCGCCGGATCGACGAACTCGCCACCAGCCGGGCCGCGGTGGTCCAGGCCGTGGACGCCGAGCGCCGGCGCATCGAACGCGATCTGCACGACGGCGTCCAGCAGCGTCTGGTGGCGCTGGCCATGCTGCTGGGCAGGGCCCGCCGGGGCCGCAACCCCGAGCAGGCGAGCGCGCTGCTGCTCCAGGCGCACGACGAGTCCCGGGACGTGCTGACCGAACTGCGCGAGGTGGCCTGGCGGGTCTATCCCTCGGCGCTGGACAGCCTCGGTCTCGAAGAGGCGCTGGGCGGGGTGGCCGAGCGGTGCGGCATCCCGCTGCGGACCCGGTTCGAGGTCGGCGCGGCGCTGCCCAAACCCGTGGAGACGGCCGCCTACTTCGTGGTGTCCGAGTCCGTGACCAACGCCGCCAAGCACTCCTCGGCCTCGGCCATCTCGGTGCGGGTGACGCTCGACGGCGCGCTGCTCACCGTCCGGGTCGAGGACAACGGCACGGGCTGCGCGGACCCGGCCGGCAGCGGCCTGACCGGGCTGCTCAGCCGGGTGGCCGCGCTGGACGGCGTCCTGCACATCGACAGCCCCCTGGGGGGACCGACCACCATCACCGCGGAGATTCCATGCGCGTCATCCTCGCCGAGGACTCGACCCTCCTGAGGGAGGGCCTGGTCCGGCTGCTCGTCGAAGAGGGCCACGAGGTCGTGGCGGCGCTCGGCGACGCGGTGACGGTCCTTCAGGAGGTCGAGGCGAAGAAGCCGGACGTCGTCGTCCTCGACATCCGGATGCCCCCGACCCACACCGACGAGGGACTGCGGGCCGCCGTGGAGATCCGCGAGCGCTGGCCGGAGGTGAGCGTGCTGGTGCTCTCGCAGCACATCGAGCGCACCTACGCGGCCAAGCTGCTGGCGTCCAACGCGGAGCGGGTCGGCTACCTGCTCAAGGACCGGGTGGCCCAGGTCGAGGAGTTCCTCGACGCGCTGGAGCGGATCCACGCGGGCGGGGCGGCGATCGACCCGGAGGTCGTCCGGCAGCTGGTCATCCGCACCACGCACGGCGATCCGCTGGCCCGGCTCACCCCGCGCGAGCGCACCGTGCTGGAGGCGCTGGCGCAGGGGCACACCAACACGGCCATCGCGCAGAAGCTGCACATCTCGCTGAGTTCGGTGGAGAAGAACCTGAACACCGTCTTCGACAAGCTGGAACTGAGCCACACCACCGGCTACAGCCGGCGGATCCTGGCGGTCCTGCGGTACCTGGAGTCGTAGCAAGCCCAGCGCGGCGACGGGCCGCCCCCACCGGAGGAGCAAACAGGGCCTTTCACGGAATTCCCGCGGCGCCGGCCCGGGAACGGTGCCAGAGCGGCCCGGGAGCGGCCCGGGAGCGGTGCGAGAGTGGCGCGGAGGGGACGGATCCGGACATGCCGGAAGTCCCGGTCGTCATGCCCGACCGGGACTTCTCGTGCGCGCTGGTCACGCCTTGGTGGCGTACCCGTGGATCCAGGTCAGGTCACGGTAGCCCGGACCGTAGCGCTCGAACTCGTTCGAGCGCTCGACGGCCGCCACCCGGAAGCCCGCCTGTCCGACCAGCCCGGTGACGCTCCGCACCGTCTGGTAGCGGTAGAAGCGGGCGCTGCCGCTGCTGAACTTCTCGACGATCTCCTCCTCGCCGTCCCCCTCCTTGAAGCTGACGAAGAGCGCCCCGCCGGGGGTGAGGACGCGGTGGAACTCGGCCAGCGCGGCGCTGACGTCCTCGTCCTTGAGGTGGAGCAGGGTCGCCTGGCACCAGACACCCGCGAAGCTCGCGTCCGGGAACGCGAGGTCGCGGGCGTCCATGCGCGCGAAGGTGAGCTGCGGGTGGAGCTCCTGCGCTCGTGCCACGAAGGCGCTCGTCAGGTCGACCCCTTCCGCGCGCAGGCCCCGCTCCGCCAGCAGCGCGGTGTCGCGCCCGAACGCGCAGCCGACGTCGAGGACGCGTCCGGCCGGGTCGGGGAGGAGCGCCGTGAAGGCGTCGAGTTCGGCGACGGGGACCATCCCCGCGGTCGCGTTCTCGTAGCGTTGCGGATCCCCGTCGTACGCGCGGATCGTGCCGCTGAGGTAGTCGTGCATTCCTCTGGTCCTCGTGATCAGTCGGCGGTGGGAGCGACCTGGACGCTGTCATGGAACCACGCGCTCAGGCCGGCGATCCGCTCGGCCACCTCGCGGGTGTCCGCGCCGCTGACGACGGCCTGTCCGGCACGGATGTGGCTGGCCGAGCTGAAGTCCGGCGCCACACCGCCCGGGGTGACGTAGATGTCCGCCTCCACGACGCCCGGGCGGGCCAGGGCCTCGTCGAGGGTCGGGGCCGAGACCACCGTTCCTTGCGGGCAGCGCAGGTTGAGGCCGCCATAGCTCTCCTCGGCCGGCGTCGGCTCGTCGACGATCCGCGACGGCAGGTCCAGCGCCGCCAGCGCCCACTCGTCGTGGAGGTTCACGCCGTACGTCAGCTCGACGACCCGGTCCGCACGACCGCCGCCGACCCGCGCCGCGCACTCCCCGAAGACCACCTCGGAGCCGTCCCAGAAGACCTCCAGGTGGAACACCCCGTCCTCGAACTGCAGCGCCTTGAACGCGGCTTCGGTCAACGACCGCGTCCTGGCGTGGAGTTCGGGTTCCTCCGACTCCGGCAGGGTGTGGTAGGCGACGATTCCGCCACCGTGGCACTCGATGAGGTTCTGGAAGTACCGGGAGAGGGAGAACAGCCGGAGCCGGCCTTCGCGGACGACACCGTCGACGAAGAACTCCCGGCCGGGGACGTACTCCTCCAGGAGCCAGGGTCCGTCGCTGCTCTGCCGCGACGCGTCGATCGCCTGCCGGAGCTCCTCCGCGTCCCGGACGACCACCGTGTGCATGGCCCCTGCGGCGTTCAGCGGCTTGAGCACCTGGGGGTACTCGACCGTCGTGACGTCCAGTCGCTCGAGGCTCTCCACGAGGAGGTGCGCCGCCGTGCGCACGTCCGCCCGGCGCAGCAGGTCCTTCTGCACGAACTTGTCCCGCATGGCCAGCATCTGCCGGGAGCCGGAGCCGACGGCCCCGCCGAGCTCGGCCAGGGCCGCGGCCTGCACCAGGTAGAACTCGTTGGCACTGCAGACCGCGCCGAAGTCCGACGGGCTGAGCGAGTTCCGAACCAGGCCGGCGAGAACGTCCTCGACGCTGCCCGGGTCCGGCACCACGATGGCGGCGGCCCCTGCCGCACGCACCGCCGGAGCGTCCTTCGCCGGTACGACACAGGTCACCTCGGCGCCCGCGCGCTGCAGCGCACCGATCGGCCGCGGGTCCCAGCCGAGGTGCAGGACCGGGTTCGGAACGGGCATGTCAGATCCTTTGCTTCTGTCCGGCTTCACGTCGGTTGACGCGACGTCAGTTGATTTGGGGAGCGGACGGTTCGACCGTGTTCCAGCCCACGTCGGCCACCAGCCGGGCGGATGCAGGGGGGGCGTCTTCACCGGTGGTGACGGCGGCGAAGCCGAGCGCCAGAAGTGCGCCCGCCGCGAGCAGAACAGCCCGCCTCGCAATAAGCCCGTTCGCAGCGAATACCGCTTGCGTCATGATGCCCCCTTACAGCTACACCGCACGGTCGATTTTGTCGAGGAGCGGTACGATTAACAGCGGGCAACATTGTTGCCGAGGTCTCGATTACGGCCAACCCTTGCCATGGTTCGAGATCTCGCACAGCAGAGACATGAGGGGTCCCCCAATGGAGCAGAACCCTACAAAACAGACACCCCAGCCCCGATGTCGAACGGCGGGGACGGGCCAACCCCACACCCCGGGCTCAATCGACGCCGACTATTCCGGAATTCGCTACGATTTCGGGCAGATCGTCCCGAAGGCACTGGAATCCCCCATCGTAGGAGAGTTGAGCCATCTGCTCGACTCGCTACGGGAGACTGCGGTCCTCACCCTCGAGAAGACGGATCTGCTCAGTCGGGAACTGACTCGGGAGAGTACTCGGAATTCCAGCCAGGACGGTCTTCCGACGCACTGGGGCGAGGAAATCTCAGGCCTGTCCAACATAGCATCGGCCATCAACTCGGAGGTGAATTCCGTACGAAGAGAAATGCTCACGGCCCAGCCGGACGGGCGCCGCCCCCCGGAGACGCTGAAAGAAGCCTTGGCGTCGGTGGAGAAACCCATTCGAGCCGGCGTCAAAATGCGGACGCTCTACCAGCACACCGCCCGGTTCGACGAAGCCACCAAGGAATACGTCAGAGCGGTCTCCGACCTCGGCGTCGAGGTCCGGACCCTGGGCGAGTTCTTCGACCGGCTGCTGATCTTCGATGGTCGTGTGGCCTTCGTCCCGTCCTCACCCAACCGCAGTCGCGCACTGAGGATCACCCATCCCGCGCTGGTCGCCTTCCTGGTCGACAGCTTCGACCGGGCCTGGGACCGGGCTTCCGGCTATCCATTCGTGCCCAACCATTCGGCCCAGGCGGCGTTGGAGGTTCTCCCGGACCTCCGGTCCTCGATCAAAAGGCTTCTGGTGCGCGGCTACTCGGATGCCGCAATCGCGCGCCGACTCGGCATCAGCTCCCGCTCACTCCAGGCACACATCCAGCGGATCAAACAGGACCTCGGCGCGGCCAACCGGCTGCAACTGGGATACATCCTCGCCCGCGAGGACTACACGACAAGTGACCTGTCCCCGGACGGCGTGACCGACCAGACCTGGTCCGCTCCGCCGGAGTAGGCGCCCGTACCGGAACCGGACGGTGGCGCGGACCCGTGCCCGGCCGGCTGTCGACACACGAGGGGTCGACAGCCGGCCGCCGGGGACGTCAATCGAGGAAGCCGCTCCGGTCGTACAGCACCCGGCGGGCGCCGGAACAGCAGCCGGCCCGCTTGGTGCCCAGGAGGTACTCCACGCCGCCCGCGCCGGGGAACCTGCCGGCCAGATCGAATCCGACCCGGTCGAGCAGCGGCTCGACCGTCGCGTCCTGACGGATTCCCACGAACAGCACGCCGTGCGGGACGAGCCGGTCGTGGAAGCCCCGCAGCAACTCCTCGGTGCCGGTGCCGACCGAGCCCAGTGGCGCTCCGTCGCACCAGATGCCGGGAACCACGGCAGGACAGGCGCTCTCGCCGCCCTTCCCGAGCGTCCCGTCACCATGGACCTCGAAGACCGCCACCGACTCGTCGGCGAGCCGGGAGTACAGCCCCTCGCCGGCCGCGTCGCACCCGGGAGCCCGGCCCCCGGCGTACCGCGGGAGCAGCCCGATGAACTGGTCAGCGAATGATTCCATACCTACGCCTCCGTGGATGTTGGTCGGCTAGAGCCCGTCCGGACAGGGCCGCAGGCACGGGCCGGCCCTGTCGACCAGCCGGGCGATCCGTTCGGCCGCGTCGCGCGCCTGCGCGACCGCGACACCGGAGAAGGCCAGTCGCACCGAGGCCGTCGGCATGGCGAACGCAGCACCGGGTGATGCGGACACGCCCGCCTCGGCGAGCAGGGCGAGCAGTTCGCCCTCGGTGCGCGCTCCCGGGTGCCGCCCCGACGCGGCCTCCGGCGTCGGGCACTCCAGGGCCAGCGAGAGGCCGTCACCGTGGAACTCCCAGCCGAGCAGCCCGGCCGTCGCCGTCTCGAAGGCCCGACGTGCGTCGACCGTCGGCTCGATGCACGCGGAGCGCAGGTCCGCGACCACGCGCCGGTTCAGGAAGCCCGCCCAGGCCCGCTGCCACACCGTGCCCGGTGCGCACGCGCGCAAGGAGGCCTCCGGCGGTTCGGCCGCCGGCATGACCGCCCAACCCAGCCGGCTCCCACCGCCGCACAGCTTCGCCAGGGAGGTCACGGTCCAGATCCCCTCGGGGACCGGCCCGGGTTCCACGAACCAGCGGTAGACCTGGTTCAGCACCACCTGATGGCCCGCTCCCGCGAGCGCCGCGAGGGCGTCGAGCTGCCGCTCGTCGAGCGATCTGCCGTCCGGGTTCCGCGCGGGGGTCGTCAGCCACACGGTGGCCGGCTCCGTCAGCTCCCCGACGATCTCCGGCAGCCGCCGCCACGGCGCACGCCGGACGGGTCCGGCCGCGGCCAGGATCTCCGGGATCTCGGAGAAGCTCGGCTGCTCCACCACCGCCGTCCTGGTGCGCCCGCTCCAGGCGGTGGCGAAGGAGCGCACCCCGCCCGTGACCAGGGTCCGGCCCTCCGGGGCGTCGAAGACCTCGCCGAGCCGGTCGAGCAGGGCGCGGTCCCCGAAGGCCGACGGCGTGTTCCAGCGGTCCGCCGCGGCCAGGGCGTCGGCCACGGACTCGCCGAAGCGGGTCACGAGTGCTTCCGGCCACGGCCGCGGCGGACCGGTGAGATCGATCACCTGAGCGCTGCCTGCTCGCGGGCCGTGCGGGCGATGACCGAGGGGGACAGCTCGTAGGAGACGGTGGCCACGAACACCTCGTCGGCGATCCGGACGAAGGTGCCGGTCGGCAGGTCGACCCGCTCCACGTCGGGGTCGTCCGCGATGACGTGGCGCTGTTCCGCCGCCGCCGCGACCTCGGTCTCCGCCGCCGGCGCGGTCCCGTCCAGGAGCCGCTGGGCGAACTCCACCGGCACCAGCCGGACGCAGGTCCACGGGTTCAGCTCGATCGGCGCGGTCACCGTCGAGCGGTCGTCCGCGAGCGCCAGGGCGAGCGGCGTGCGGTAGTAGTCATAGGCGTTCATCGCGATGCTGAGCGCCGTCAGCTTGCCCCGCTCCTCGTACGCGTTGAAGGTGTGCACCACGGTCGCCAGGCAGCGCTGCTCCCAGTCCGGCCGGTCGGGCTGCGGGGCCGGTTCCCAGCTCTCGACGGCCGGAAGCCGGCTCAGCCGGTCCTCCTGCTCCTCGGTCAGGGCGGACGAGGCCTTCAGCTCCGCGCAGATGGACCCGAAGAACGCCTCCAGGCCGGCCTGCTTCAGCCGCAGCGTCAGGCGTTCGACGTCCAGCTCCGGCTGGGAGAGCGCCATCAGCAGGTCGTTGGTGTCCTTCCCGGTCACGAAGAAGTCGCCGGCCGCGTTGTTGACCACGCACGCCAGGTTCTCCTCGACCGGGACGGTGTGCAGCCCGGGCCCGTACGCCGGGAGCGTGGGCGTGAGCCCCAGCCGGCTGGCGTGCCGCACCGAGTAGTCGCCGAAGTGGATGTCCACGTTGAGCAGATCGGTGCCGCCCTCGGGCGCGACCAGCGGGAACTGCCCGTAGAGCAGGCCGTCCTGCGGGTCGAACTTGAACCAGGGCAGCTCACGGTCCAGGTAGACGTAGCCGAAGCCGTCCCGCAGCGCCTGGACGAGCCGGGTGGCGTCGGCCCGGGTGCGCACGAAGATGTCGAGGTCGCTGAAGTCGCGCACCGACTTGTCGGCGTAGCTGGCCCGGGCGCCGAGCCCCTTTCCGCCGAACAGCTCGATGCCCGCCTCCCGACCGATCCGGTCGAGCCGCGCGAGGTTCTCGTCGAGCACCGCGTGCATGTGCCGGATGCTGTCCGCCTTGGGGCGCATCGCGGCCATGCACGCGCGGACCTCGGGGTGCGTGGACTCGAACGGCGCGAGCCGGCGCATCACCAGGGAGCGCATGCGCAGCAGCTCCAGGAAGGCGGCCGCCGCGACGCCGCCGACGGCGTCGATGACCGTCACCGACTCATCCAGGCTGAGCCGCGGCTGCAGGCTCGACAGGCTGCGCAGCGCCAGCAGCTGGTCCTGCTTCATCGACGGGGAGTTCACTGAGCGTTCCTCATTTCATCTGCGGGGAGCCCGTGCACCGCCAGGCTCTGGTTCTTGAACGCCTTGTCGTCGGTCACCTCACGGCCGAACCAGGCCGGCGGCCGGAAGTCCCGTGCCTGCGCCTCGGAAGCGAACTCGACCTCGACGGTGCGCAGTCCGGCCAGGGCCTCGGTGTAGAGGTCCAGATAGGCGGTGTGCTCACCCAGGGCGACGGTGTACCGGTCCTTCACGACCCGTGCGCCCTCGGTCGCGGGCCAGAGCACGGCGAAGTTCTCCTCGCCGATCTCCGTCTCCAACTCGGTGCGCACCAGCCCCGAGCCGCGCTTGAGGCCGAGCACGTGCTTGCCGCCGATGCGCCGCAGCCGGACCTCGGTGCCGTCCGTGGGGGCGGTGAGATAGCCCTGCGCGATGGACCGCGGCTCCCCGCCCGGGGCCGGATGCTCCCCCTCGACGAGGAACTTCCGCTCGATCTCCAGTGCCATGTCCACGGTCTCCCTAGCTGTGGTGTACGGGGGGCGGTACGGGCGCCCGGGTGCCGAGCAGGGCCGGCAGCGCGCTCATCGCCGTGAAGACCACGGTTCCCGGGCCCTCCAGCCGCTCGGCGGGGGTGACCCCGCCCGCGTAGCCGAAGGCACGCATGCCCGCCGCCCGGGCGGCCAGGACGCCGGGCCGGCTGTCCTCCACGACGGCGCACCGCTGCGGGAGCACCCCCATCCGGTCGGCCGCGTGGAGGAACAGGTCGGGTGCGGGCTTGCCCCGCTCGACCTCGCCGGCGCTGAAGATGCGGCCCTCGAAACGGTCGTACAGGCCGGTCCGCCCCAGGGTGTGCCGCATCTTCGGGTGGCTGCCGCTGGAGGCGACGCAGCACGGCAGGTCGATGGCGTCCAGGGCCTCGACCACGCCGTCCACGGCCTCCAGTTCCTCGTCGACCGCCACCCGGTGCAGCTCGCGGAAGCGCTCGTCCCAGGCCTCGGCGGTCGTGCTGCCGAGCCGGGCCGCGATCTTCTCGGCGATCGACGCGGTCGAACGCCCCACGAACTCCTCGATCACCTCGTGCGGGGTCATCGGCCAGCCGTACTCGGCGCCCAGGGCCACGTGGGTACGGACCGCGATGCGCTCGGTGTCGACGAGGACCCCGTCGCAGTCGAAGATGACGAGCTCGACGGGCGGACCGAAGGTCACGTGACGACGCCCTGCCGCTTGAGCAGGTCACGGATGTCGTTGACCTTGTCCGCGCCGAGCCGGCGGTTCCGGATCACCTCGGGGTCCTCCACGGTGTGGGCGTACTGCCACCACGCCTCGCCCGTGTCCCGGTTCATCACCACGAACCGGTCCTTCTCGGCCGGCCCGCGCACGATCAGCGAGGTGGTCTCGGGGACCGCGCCGACCGAGTGCACCAGGGTGTGCCGCAGGACGTAGCCGGTGCCCGGCGTCTCCACGCGGACCAGCGGGGGGGTGAGCTTGCGGGCGTCGGTGTCCGGGGACAGGTCCGGGTAGTCGCCGAAGATGTAGTGGCGGTAGCTGCCGGCCAGGATCCGGGTGCCGAAGCTCCACCGGTGGTTGTGCGGGCGGTCGAAGAACCGCTGGCGGAAGACGTGGAGCCGGACCCGGACACCGCTCGCCTCGTCGTTCACCAGGACGACCCGGTCGAGCTCCTGCAGCCGCTCGCTCTGGACCAGCAGGTCGGGGGTGGCCAGCACGTGGTCGAAGGCGTCGTTGAGCCAGGTGGGAGAGGTCGCGAGCTCCTCGAGCAGTTCGTCGAGCTGCTCGTTCAGCACGGCCATGTCGTTCCAGTCGAGCGCGGCCAGCCTGGCCGGGTCGATCAGCGGCGAGCTGTCAGTGCTCATATCTCTGCACGCTCCTTCTGTTCTTGACGGGCGGCGATCCACCGCCGCGCCTTCTCCTGGATCTTCGGCAGCATTTCGGGCGCTTCCAGCATTCGTGGAAACAGCTCGGGTTCGGTGGTGATGGCCCGCAGCATGAGGTTGACCGTGATGCCGTGCCCGGGCCGGTGGACGATCTCGACCCGGTCGCCGGCACCGACCGTGCCCTCCTCCAGCACCCGCAGGTAGGCGCCGGGCGCTCCGTGCGCGATGAAGCGTTTGACCAGGTCCGGCACGTCCCAGAAGCCGGCGAACACCCGGCAGGGCTTGCGTGGCCGGATGACCTCGAACAGCGCGGTACCGATCCGCCAGCGTTCGCCGATCTCGGCGTTGGTGACGTCCACGCCGCGCAGCGTGAGGTTCTCCCCGAAGTTCCCGGGGGCGATCTCCCGGTCCAGTTCCTTCGCCCAGAAGGCACCGTCCTCGGAGGCGAAGGCGTACACGGCCTTGTCCGGACCGCCGTGGGCCTTGGTGTTGACGATGAGGTCGCCGACGAGTCCGTCGCGGACCGCGGTCACCCGGCGGTCCACCGGCTGCTTGTCGATACCGCTGCGGCCGAGGCCGTACGTCCACCAGCCGGTCCGCTCGACACCGAGGTTGACGGTCAGCAGGACCGCGTCGGCGGCCTGCCCGGCGTCACCGCTCATACGGCCACCCCGGTCTCGACGGTGGCGGGGGCCGTCCGGCGGGTGCGCACCGCGACCAGCCGGTGGGCCAGCGCGGTCGCGGCGACGAGCAGCGCGCCGTACACCAGCCAACCGAGCCAGCCCGCCTGGATCATCGCGACACAGAGCACCGGTCCGGCCACGTTGACCGCCGCCATGTTGAGGTCGAACGCGGCCAGGTACTGCTTGTTGCGCTCCGGCGGGGCCAGTTCGTAGCTGATCGTCCACCAGGCCGGGCCCTCGAACAGCTCGCCCACGGTGAGCATGGCACCGGCCAGCAGGACGGCCACCGTCGCCAGCGCGGCGCTGTGCAGCGCCGAGACGCAGAAGAGCCCGACCATCGCGACGAAGCCGATCATCGCGATCCGGAGCGCCCGCAGGCTGCCGACGACGGTCCTGGCCACCTGTGAGCACCAGTGCTGGAGCACGATGACCAGGGCGGTGTTGATGATGACGACGACGCCCACGGTCCACTTGGGAATGTCGCCGGTCCGCAGCACCCAGAGCGGCAGAGCCACGCTGAGGACGAGGATCGAGCTGGTGAAGACCGCGGAGGAGGCGATCAGCCCGAGGTAGTTGAAGTCGCGCAGGACCGACCAGTCGGTCTTCCTCGACTCCTCCGGCGCCACCGACTTCACCCTGACCGCGTACATCAGGACCGCGCCCACCGCGAAGGTGGCCGCGTTGACCAGCAGACCGGCACGCACCGCTGTCCCGGATCCGGAGCTGAGCAGCAGCGCGCCCACGCTGCCCGCCACCAGGTACCCGATGTTGCGCAGCGCGCGGATCGCCGCGAACATGCCCGTCCGGCTGTCGCCGGGGATCACCACGCCGACCAGGCTCTGCATCAGGCCGTTGCTGCCCGCCCGCAGCGCACCGAGGAGCACGGTGAGCAGCAGCAGCGACACGAAGTCGTGGACCAGGACCAGCCCCAGGTAGACGGCGGCCCGGCCGATCCGGCTCAGCACCGAGTACGGTCCGATGCCGAACCGGCCGGCGAGGGCGCCGGCCGGTACCGCCGCCAGCATTTCGGTGATGCCGCCGGCCGTGAGGACCACGGCCAGCTGGGCGTTGCTGAGGCCCTCGACCTGCACCAAGTAGAACGGCAGGCAGATCACGCTCAGGCCCATGCCCGCCGCGTCGACCAGACCGTTGACACCCAGGATCCGCGAGGTACCCGGGGTGGCGAGGACGTCCCACCAACCCAACAGCGAGAAGAAGGACCTCAGCCGCCCGGTCACTCCAGGAAGCCCTTCGCGCGGAGATCCGTGACGAAGCCGACGACCGAGTCGCGCACCTCGTCGAGTCCGGCCTCGTACTTCTCGGCCGTGCGCGCGACGATCTCCTCGACGCTCAGGCCGACACCGCACTGGGACCAGATGAACGCGCCGACCTGGTTGGTCTCGTAGGCGTCGTGGTAGGTCTCGATCAGGGTGCCGGTGTCCGACCGTCGGGTGAACAGGCCGGTCGTCCGCTTGGGGATCCAGTTCTGCTCGATCATGCCGTCTTCTCCTCGATGCCGATGAGCAGGCGGGTCGCCACCGCGGCGGCGTGCTCCGCCCACTTGGCGGGCGCCTCGTGACAGCCCTTCATGGTGAGCAGCTCCCAAGCCTCGTCCTTGCTGATCTCCGTGGGCTGGGCGGCCAGCACGCGCTTGAACATCCACTTCGGCGAGACGCCGTACTCCCCGTACAGGGCGAGCAGGCCGGCGAGGCTGCGGTTGAACGCCTCCCGCGCCGCGATGACCGCGGCGTGCTCGTCGTTGGAGGCGAGCAGACCGGCCACGTCCTCGAGGAAGCCCTCGGCGTCCAGCTTCTTGGCCTCCGCCAGCCAGGCGCTGAAGGACGACGCGCGGATGGCGTCACGGCGGGAGTTGAACCAGTCGTCGCCGGCGATCGGGGCGCCGCTGGCCAGCCGGTGCAGCATGTCGTGCTCGGACATGCCGATCTCCGGCATCTCCTGGTTCGGCACGCCGTTGGCGAAGCGGCCGATGATCTCGTCGACCTGCTCCTCGCGCCAGATCTCGATGTCGGTGCGGAACGGGCCGAACTCGCCCAGGGTGATCCAGATCAGCGGGTCGGCGGTGGAGATGTGCCGCTCGAAGGTCTCCATGCCGGGGCCGGCGACGAACGGCTCCTTGGAGATGACGTAGAGGTCGAGGTCGCTGTTGGCGTGCGCCCAGCCCCAGATCAGCGAGCCGCTGACGAAGACGCTGGTGGCGTCGGCGAAGGCCGGGTACTTCGCGTGGACGTCCGCCGCCGTGGGCAGCTGGAGTTCGGCGAGCCGGCCCTTGAGCAGGGCCTCGCGTCCCTCGGCGGACGCCTCACGGCCGGTGCCGTACTTGAGCGTGAGTGACGGTGCCTCGAAGGCCATGGGTGATTCCTTTCGATCGAATGAACCGCGGATCTTGCCGGAGCGTCAGTTCAGGTACAGGCCCTGCTCCTCACGCTCCCGGAGCGCCCCGTAGTCGCGGTGCACGTCCGCCGCGTCGGAGGACGCGAGGTAGGCGAAGCCCGGGGAGGACGTCAGACTGGTCGTGACCGGCAGCCGGTGCCCGACGCCCACCCCGGACACCACCGCCGAGCAGCTGACGAGCGCCTCGAGCTCCGTCCGCCAGGCCTGCGACCGGACCTCGCCCGCGACCGGGTTGATGAACGAGACGTTGCGGACGTACTCGGACCACGCGACCCGGGTGTCGTCGAAGGAGCGGAAGGCGGCGGGATCGACGAGCGACATCGCCAGCAGCCGGGTCTGCGACACCCCGCAGTACTTCTCGACCAGCCACGGCAGCGTCGCGCCGCCCAGCCGGGCCCCGGTCTCGATCAGTACGGGGCCGTCCGCGGTGAGGATCACCTCGGTGTGCGCGGCGCCGTTGCCGATCCCGAGCGCGGTCAGCGCCCGGCGGACGTGGTCGACCACCTGCCGGTACTCCGCGGAGCCCACCGGGACGGGCTCCTCGTAGTCGTACACCGGGGACATCCCGTCCCCGACCCGCTTGGTGTACCGCCACAGCTCGGCGATCTTGTGCTCGCCGTCGAGGGAGACGCTGTTGGCGTAGAACTCCGGGCCGAACACCCGCTCCTGGACCAGGGCCGTGATGTTCCGCGCCCCGTAGAGGTTGCGGGCGCTCAGCACCTGCTCGGCGGCCTCGGCCACCTCGTCGGGGGTGCGGCAGAAGTGGACGTTGTCCGAGCCCGCGCTGTCCACCGGCTTCACGACGGCGTCGGTGATCCCGCGGTCGACGCACCACTGCCGGGCCTGCCCGGGTGAGTCCACCCGCAGGCCGAGCGGGGCCCGCACGCCCGCCTCGAGGAGGGTCGTGGCCATGAGCGGCTTGCAGCGCCGGGCCTCGCTGGTCGCCGGATCGTGGCCGGGCGTGCCCAGCAGGCCGGTCAGCTCGTCGGCCAGCAGGACCCCCGACTCGGTGCCGGGCAGCACGGTCGCGACCCCCAGGTCACGGAGCCGGCCGGCCACCCGGCGCGGGTCCGGGTCGTGGCCGAGGTCCTCGACGTAGTTCGACGGGTCGTGGGCCGCGCTGAAGTAGGCCGGCATGTCGGGCTGGCTGGAGACGTGGACGCACTCGGCGCCGTAGTCGCGGAGCTGGGCGACCAGGAAGCGCCCGGTCGAGTAGCCGTCGACGATCCCGAACCGAAGGGTCATCGCTGCCCCTGCCACTCGACGTCGACGTTGGGCACGGCGGGGTCGACACCGGGGAGGTTCATGTCCTCCAGCAGGTGGGTGATCACGGTCAGCAGGTCCCAGCGGTACGGCGCGTCCAGCGGGACGTCCGGGGCCACCGCGAGCACCTCCGCGATGCCGACGTCCGCTCCGGCCGCCTGCCGTCGGGCCAGGTCGCCGGCCGGGCCGGGCACCCGGGCCAGCCGCTGCCAGCTGTTGCCGAGGTCGAAGTCGTGCTCCGGGTGCAGCCGTTCCAGGTCGTCGAAGATGGCGAGGACCTCGGGCCGGGCGTCGTGGCGCGACCGGATCCGCTCGCGCATGAGCTCGCGCCGGGGCTCGTCGCAGAGCACCGCGATCTCGCGGATGACGTCCACCGGCTCGTCGGAGATGTGCAGGAAGTTGAACAGCCCGTTGACGACACCCAGCCGGTGGCGCAGGTGCTCGGGGCGACGCAGCGAGGGATCGGCCGGGCCCTTGAGGGAGTTGAGCCGGACGGCGGCCGGTACGCGGTCGGGCGTCCACTGCTCGTCCCACAGGACCAGGCAGACCGTGTCGGTGCTGGGGAGCACGGCGTCCATCGCCTCGACCCGGTCCCGCGTGGCGATGTTGAACTGGTAGCGCCAGACCTCGCGGATGGTCTGCCGGTTGTGCCGGAAGCGCACCACGTCGAGGGGACGGAATCCGGTGTCGGCGAGCGCGTCGAGCGCGCTGCGGAGCCGGCGCCCCGCGGTCGCCTCCGACTTCAGCATGCACAACGCCACGCCGAGCATGTCCGGCAGCTCGTCGGCGAAGGTCCAACAGCCCTCGCGGAAGTAGCTGTCCAGCGCGTAGAGATCGGCCTTCAGCGGCGACCGGGTGACCTCCTGCCGAACCGTCGGTGGGATCTCGGTGAGCTGGTCCACGGGCGGAACCTGGGCGAGGATCACGTCTTACCTCTCCTGCCGGAAAGCGGGCACGACTGGTCGGGGGGTGGCCAGGCTCTGCGCCAGGAACTCCACCTCGGCCAAGCGCTGGTACGGGTTGGGCTCCGCGTGTCCGGCGAACGGCCAGACCCGGAGGGACTTGGGACCTGCGTAGCGCTCGTAGGCGGCATGGCAGGTGGCCGGCGGGCAGCGGTTGTCCCGCCCGCCGACCGCGAACAGGGCCGGGCAGTGCGCGTGCTCGGCCATGGTCGCGGCGTCGAACCAGGCGATCGTGGCGAGCGCCCGACCGGCCAGGTCCGGGTAGTAGTGGCAGAACCGCAGCAGCTCGCGGTACGGCTGCTGATCGGGCAGCTTCGCCGGATCGACCACCGCGCTCAGGAACGGCGACTCGACCAGCGCAGCCGCCGTGTGCGGGTTCAACGCCGCTGCAGCCAGCGCGAGTTGGCCACCCTGACTGCAACCGGCGACGGCGACCCTGGCGCCGTCGACTCCGGGGTGCAGCCGGGCCGCGTCGACCGCCCGGGCGGCGTCCACGTACGCGTCGCGGTAGTAGTAGTCGTGCCGGTCGAGCACGCCCCGGGTCACGAAACCCGGGATCTGCGGCACGGTCAGCCCGACCGGATCCGGAGTCGCCCCCGGCTTCAGGTTGCTGCCGCCCTGCCCGCGGGTGTCCACCACGAGGGTGGCGTAGCCGACGGCGGGCCACAGCAGCCAGTCCAGCACGTGGCCGCGCCCCTCGCCGTAACCGAGGAACTGGACCACGCACGGCACCGGCTCGTCCCGCCAGCGCGGCAGGACCAGCCACGCCCGGATCCGGTGGCCGCGCGAACCGGCGAACGAGGTGTCGAAGACCGTCACCCCGGCCGCCGGAGTCCGCTCCGGGGTGAACTCCGGCTCCAACGGGTGCCGTTCGGCCTCCGCGAGGGTGTCCGCCCAGAACCGGGCGAAGCCCTCGGGAGCGCCGCCCGGCACCGCGCCGACCTGCGGCGATCCATCAATGCTGGTCAGGGCGGGCCTCCGTCGCGAAGTCCGCCAACAGTTCCTCCAGCAGGCCGCGGCAGTCGCCGCACCCCTGGCCGGCCAGACAGCTCGCACCGATCTCGTCGACGCTCGTCGCACCGCGCCTGATCCAGTCGACGATCTCGTCCTCGCCCACCGCGAAGCAGATGCAGATGCTCGGCGCGGCGAAGGTGCTCACGCGGGCTCACCGCCTTCGCTCCCCTGCCAGGAGTCGAGCATGACGTTGGGGAAGATCCGCTGGATCCCGGGAGTGTTGAACTCGATCGTGTGCGTGATGACCGACAGCAGGTCCCAGTGGTCCGCCGGATCGGCGAAGGCCGACCGGGTCGCCGCCAGCACGTCCGCCAGGGCGATCTCGCCGCCCTTGGCCCGGATCCTGGCCAGCTCGCCGGCGGGGGCGGTCGACTCGGTCAACCGCTCCCAGCTCTTCTCCAGCTCCAGGTCATGGGCCGGCGTCTGCGCCTCCAGGTCGTCGAAGGCGGCCTCCGCCTCGGCCCGCGCGTCGTACCCGGCCCGGATCCGGTCGCGCACCACGTCCCGGCGCCGGGGTCCGGCGAGGATGGACAACTCCCGGATCACGTCGATCGGTTCGTCCGACGTGTGCATGAAGTTGAACAGGCCGTTGACCGCGCCCAGCCGTCGCCGCAGGTGCTCCGGACGGCGCAGCTCCGGCGCGGACGGCCCCTTCAGCGCCGTCAGCCGCACCGAGGCCGGCACCCGTCCCGGCCGCCACTGCGAGTCCTTCACCACCAGCAGGACGGAATCGATGGTCGGCAGCACCAGATCCATCGCGTCGATCCGCTCGCGGGCGGCGAAGTTGAACTGGTAGCGCCAGGTCTCCCTGATCGTCAGCCGGTCGTGTCGGAAGCGCAGCACGTCCACCGGGTGGAAGCCGTTGTCGGCGAGCGCCTGGAACGCGACCCGGTAGCGCCGACCGGCCGCCGCCTCGGGCTTCAGCACGCACAGGGTGACTCCGAGGACGTCCTCCAGCTGCTCGCCGAAGGTCCAGCAGCCTTCCCGGAAGTAGTTGTCCACCCCGTAGAGGGCGGCCTTGGCCGGTGAACGTGTCACCGCCTCCAGGACGTGCCGGGGGATGTCGTGCAGGGGCGCCGTGGTCATGGCAGTACCTCGTTCGAGAATCGATGGCGACGCGAACTCACCTGAGGGCGACGCGGACTCACATGAGGGCGATGCGCCGGCGGTCCGCGGTCACGAGCGACCCGAGGCCGACGGTGGCCGCTCCCAGGTCGATCTCGGGGAAGAAGGTGCGGTAGGCCGTGAACGCGACCAGCCGCCAGATGTCGTGCTCACCGACCCCGAGCTCGCGGACGTTCGCGATCTGCTTGTCGATCGGCATCGTGCCGGCCGCGACGACACCCTTCTCCTGGTACCAGAGCTGGGAGCCCGGCTCCAGGTGCAGGTCCTGGCCGGCCAGTCGGGCGGTGTCGCTGCGGTCGGTCATCAGCATCATGTTCTGCGGGCCGACGATCTCGATCGCCCGCTTGGCGATGGCGTAGTCGACGTGCTCGCCGTCGAAGTTGAGGCAGGCCGCGATGCGGCCGGCGTGCGCGCCGCGCATGATCGCGGCAGGAACGGGCCCGACCTGCTCGTGCAGGTCCGCCAGGTTCCAGGAGGGCAGGTCGTAGCTCGCCAGCAGCGCCTCCCGCTCGGCCTGGGCCTTGCGGGTCCGGAAGGCGTGCTTGATGAGCAGCGGCATCTCGTTGAACAGGTGGTCGGTCACCACGCGCACGCCGTTGTGCGGGCAGTCGGCGGCCTCCGCCGCGCCCAGCACCACCTCCACGCAGTCGGCACCCAGCTGCGGGTCCTCCTTGGCGAAGTGGCCGAGCGCCGGCCGGACCCCGCTCTCGACCAGCCGGGTGACGATCCACTCCAGCGAGGGGTGGTCCGGCGTGAACTGCTCCGCCAGGTAGGAGCTGGACTGCAGCGCGTCCGGCGACAGCATGATGTAGACCAGGCCGAGCTCGCCACAGCTCGCCAGCTTCTCCCACTCCTCCTTCGACGGAGCCCACACGGCGTTCGCCGGGGTGCCGCCGAAGCTGGCCACCAGCGGGCCCTCGAGCGCGACGGCCGGCACGAACGGCAGCTGCCCGTCGGCCCGGAGCGCCGCGTAGCCGCGCATGAACTCGACGAAGGCGTCGAGCCGTTCGCGCCGCAGGTAGAGGGTCGGGATGCAGAGCAGGCCCTCGTCCGAGGCGACCTTGTCCAGCTCGTGGAGGTCGATCTCGGCGAAGTTCGAGAAGTCGATCGGCCCCAGGCCGTGACAGTGCACCTCCACCGGCAGCGCCGGCACCACGTACGGCGCGCCGCTCGGCACCTCGCCGAGGTCACGGTGCACCGCCGCGTCGCCGCGCGTGATGCGGCCGGCGGCCCAGGTGACCTCGGCGTTCGCCGCCCCCTGCGGACCGAGCCAGATCTGCGTCGACCCCAACGTCTCAGCCACGAACGCCCCTTAAATCTCGGATTCCCCGTCACCGGCCGCCCAGCGGGCCGACTCGCAGAGCGGTCAGCGTCCGCGAGCCGCCGCGCCCTGTCCTGAGCGACTGTGATCACGACTGCAGAAGACTCTCGCCGTTCGCCCTGTGCAGGCCAAGCGACCGCAGGGCTCCAAGTTCCGCAATACGGTGAGTCGAGGCGTCGAATACCGGATAACTGCAGTGAATCGTCGGAATTCAGACAGTCACCGGCTGCTTTCGTCCGAGCACCGATGGGGACCGCCGGGCGCGGACGGGAAGGGTAGGCTCCCCCGACATGACGACCCAGCCCACCACCGCGACCGGCACCCCCACCCGGTCAGGCAGCCGGATACTCCTCGTGCACGCCCATCCTGACGACGAGTCAATAGCCAACGGCGCCACCATGGCCCGTTACGCCGCGGAGGGAGCCACGGTCACCCTGATCACCTGCACCCTGGGCGAGGAGGGCGAGGTCATCGGGCCGGACCTGGCCCACCTGACCTCCGACCGCGAGGACCGTCTGGGCCCCCACCGGGCCCAGGAGATCGCGGCCGCCCTGCGCGAGCTGGGCGTGACGGACCACCGCTTCCTCGGCGGACCCGGCCGCTACCGCGACTCGGGGATGATGGGTTCCCCCGGGAACGACCGCCCCGACTCGTTCTGGCAGGCCGACCCCGACGAGGCCGCCGCGCACCTGGTCGAGGTCATCCGCGAGATCCGGCCGCAGGTCCTCGTGACCTACGACCCGGACGGGGGCTACCGGCACCCCGACCACATCCAGGCCCATCGGGTCGCCATGCGGGCCGCCGCGCTCGCCGCCGACCCGGCCTACCGCCCGGAGTCCGGCACGCCGCACGGCATCGCCAAGATCTACTGGAACTGCGTGCCCCGCTCGGTCGTCGACGCCTGCGCCGCAGCCCTGCACACCGCCGGCGCGAACGCACCCTTCCCCGCCGCCGCGGGCCACCACGACATCCCGCGCGTGGTCGAGGACGACGCCGTGACCACAGTCGTCGACGGCAGCGCACACCTGGACCGGAAGCGCGCGGCCATGGCCGCCCACGCCACCCAGATCACCGTGGCGGCCCCGTTCTTCGCCCTCTCCAACAACCTGGCCCAGCCGCTCTCGGCAACCGAGTACTACCAGCTCGCCCAGGGGGATCCCGGCCCCAGCGGCCCCTCCGGCCGCGAGGAGGACCTGTTCGCCGCATTCCCGAGCACGGGACCGTAGAAGAGCCGGGCCCTCACGAAGCGCCGCGCGCCGAACCGCACTCCGCAGAGCAGGACTCCAGGGCGACGGGCCACTGGCGCGGGTCGGCGGCACCTCGGGACCCCTGTGCCGGCCCCTGGCCACCGACCGCCCTCAGGGGTGCCCCTTGGATTTCCCGGCATATAGCCTGGGTTCACGGTCGGCCGGTCGAGTTCTGGGACCCGATGGCAGGCCGACGGTGTGGTTTTGCGGTGTTCAGGCGTTGTGTTGTTTCAGCAGAGGTGTGGGGTCTGGCTATGGCTATGGGCAAGGTCGTCCGGTTCGACGAGGTTCGAGGGTACGGGTTCGTCTCTCCCGACGGTGGCGGGTCCGACGTGTTCCTGCACGTCAACGACCTTCTGGTCGACAAGTCGCTGATCAGCCCCGGCGTTCTCGTGAGCTTCGACCTGGAGGACGGTGACCGCGGCCTCAAGGCCTCGGCCGTCTCCCTCGCGAGCGGCCGGCTGCCCTCCTCACCCCGCACCGACTCGCGTCCGTCGTCGGTGGTCCCCCACGCACCGGCGACGGACGCCCGGATCGACCTGGACGACGGCACCTGCGAGGTGCTCTCCGTCAAGGACTTCACCGACGAGGTCACCGAGGCCCTGCTCGTCAGCGCCCCGGCACTGACCGGTGAGCAGATCCTGGACGTCAGGAAGCGCCTGGTGCGGATCGCCGTGGACCACGGCTGGGTGGAGTCGTAACGGCCGCCATCGGTCGAGAGCCGACCGGGGCACGGAAACGTGCCCCGGTCGGCTTCGTCATCGGGCCCTTCCACGGTGTGCACCGGATCGGAGCGAGAGGCGGGGACGGCCGCAAGACCGCCCCCGCCGGTGGCACGCCGTCAGCTCGCTGTTCTCCTCCGCCGACGCCGACGCCGACGCCGAAAGATCAGACCGCCGTGGCGAGTGCCCGGGCGGGCTGCGTCTGCTCGTAGGCGTGGCCGACCCGCAGGAGCGTGGGCTCACCGAGGGGCCGGCCGAGCAGCTGCATGCCGATCGGCAGGCCCGCCGTGTCCTGGCCCACCGGAACGGTCAGGGCGGGCAGTCCGGTGATGTTGGCGGGGGCGCAGAGCCGCACGTAGGCGTCGGAGACGCTCTCGGCCGTGCCGTCCGGCCAGGTGACCGTCGTCTCGTCGGCCCCGACCGCGGGCATCGGGACGCTCGGGGCGGCGATCACGTCGACCTCCTCCAGCATCCGTGCCCACTCGGCACGCATGAGCGTGCGGGAGCGTTGAGCGCGCAGGTAGTCACCGGCGCTCATCAACTCGCCTGCCTCCAGGAGGATGCGGACGTCCTCCTGATACAGCTCGGGGACCGCTCGCAGGCTGCCCTCGTGGTAGGCCCCGGCCTCCGGCACCATCAGGCCCCACTGGGTGGCCTGGATGTAGCGGGTCATCGGGATGTCGACCTCGACGAGCCGTGCGCCCAGGGACTCCAGCTGCCCGATGGCGTGCCGGACGGCGGTCTCCACGCGCGGGTCGACGTTGTCGAAGTAGTAGGTGCGGGGCAGCCCGATGCGCAGCCCCGTCAGGTTCGTGCCGGCACCGGGCCGGTAGTCCGCGGCGGGCACGGACAGCGAGGCGGGGTCGCGCGGATCGTGTCCGGCCAGCGCGGTCAGGACCAGGGCCGCGTCCTCGACGGTGCGGGTGATCGGACCGACGTGGTCCAGCGACCAGGACAGGGAGGTGACGCCGTGACGGGGGACGAGACCGTAGGTCGGCTTGAGGCCGACAACCCCGTTGAGCGCGGCGGGCACCCGGATCGACCCGCCGGTGTCGGTGCCCAGGGCGAAGGTCGCGGTGCCCGACGCGACGGCGACCGCGGAGCCGCCGCTGGAGCCACCGGCGACCCGGCCGCGGTCCCAGGCGTTGCGGGTCTGCGGGGTGGTCAGGCCGAACGCGAACTCGTGGGTGTGGGTCTTGCCGAGCAGGATCGCGCCGGCTGCGCTCAGACGCGCGGCGACCGTGCTGTCCGCTGTCGCGCGATGGTCGGCACGGACCCGGGAGCTGGCCGTGGTGGGCATCCCGCTGACATCGATCAGGTCCTTGAGCCCCATCGGGATGCCGTGCAGCGCTCCCCGGTAACGGCCTTGCGCCACCTCGTGTTCGGCTTCGCCCGCAGCCCGGCGTGCCTGCTCCGCGGCGACCGTGACGTAGGCGCCGAGGGACGGCTCCGCCTTCTCGATGCGATCGAGGACGGAGTCGACCAGTTCGACGGGGGACAGTCGCCGGTCACGTATCGCGTCCGCGGCGGCGGCGAGGGAAAGCTCATACGGCTGCATCGTGCTTCTCCTCTACGACGCGGTAGGCGGCGGCGGGCGGGACGTCCGCGAAGTCCAGTTCGCGCAGGACCGCGACGACGCTGTGGATGTGGTTGGCGACCGCGGCGACCGCGGCGTGGCGCTCGGCTGGCAGCGCAAGTCCGGCGCGGGCGGCCCAGCGGGCGGCCTCCGGCGGTGTGAGTTCGACGGCGGGCATGGATGTTCTCCCTCTCGGTGGAGGTTGGGGCGGCGGAGTGGCCGACGCCCTGTAGGCCGAGGATTCGTTGTGGACAGCCGAAGGCGCCGCGGCAGTTCGGCGGCCCGCGCGGGACCGGCCGAGCGGCACCGGCCGCGTGATCAGGCCGGGCGATCGGGCCGGGTGATCAGGCCGCGATGGTCGGGGTCTCGACGCCCGGCTCGGCGAGCAGCCGGTAGCGGCCGTTCTCCCGGCGGACGGCGCCGGCCGTGGGCTGCGGGAAGTGGGTGCCCAGGAGCAGCGCGTCGGTGTCCGCGAGCGCGTCGAGTATCCGGGCTCGGGTGCGGACCGCCTGGGCGGAGTCGATGTCGACGCAGCTGTGCACGTGGGGGTGGGACAGCTGCACGGGGTGGTGGATGCTGTCGCCGGTGATCAGGGCGCGGCGGTCGCTGCCGCGCAGTTCCACGGCGACCTGCCCCGGGGTGTGGCCGGGGGCCGGGACCAGGAGGACGCCGGGTGCCACTTCGTGCCCCTGCTCGGGCACGTCCACGAGGTGGTACTGCCCGGCGTCGCGGACGGGGGTGACGGAGTCTCGGAACATCTGGCGGCGGGCCTCGTCCAGGTCGGTGGCGGCCCAGTGGTCCCATTCGGTCCGGCTGGTGAGGTAGCGGGCGTTGGGGAAGGTGGGGACCCAGTCCCCGCCGACGAGGCGGGTGTTCCAGCCGACGTGGTCGGTGTGCAGGTGCGTGGTGATCACCAGGTCCACCGACTCGGGCGGGAAGCCGGCCGCGGCCAGGCGCTCCAGGAAGTCGGTGTCGAGACCGTTCCAGGCCGGGTTGGCGCGTGGCTTGGCGTTGCCGATGCCGGTGTCGACGACGATCCGCAGTCCGCCGGCCTCCACCGCGAAGCTGTGGCTAGCCAGCCGTGGGACCTCGGCGTCGGCGAAGTCGGGGCGCAGCCACGACGCCTCGTCCAGCACCTCCTTGGTGGCGTCCGGCAGCAGCCAGGGGCCGGTCTCCCGAGGCAGTTCGATCTCGTCGACGCGGCGGAGGGTGATGTCGCCGAGGCTCCACCCCGTGCTGGTGGAGGTGGCGGCCTGACGGGGCGTGACGGTGCTCATCGTGGGGTCCTTTCGGGTGGTGCGGGTGCGGGAAGGCGGAGCTCGGTCAGGCGGTGCGCGGCCGCCGCACGCCGCGGACGAGGCCGACCAGGGTCAGCAGGACGACGGTCGCGGCGTAGAGCGAGACTGCGGTCTGCAGGCCGTACAGGTTGGTGAGCAGACCGGCGAGGACGGCGGGGATGCTCATCGCCAGGTAACTGAGGACGTAGTAGGCGGCGAGCGTGCCGGCGCGTTGGTCCGGGGCGGCCGGGGGGAGCAGGAGGCGCAGGGCGCCCTGGGTGACGGCGCCGAAGCCCGCGCCCGCCAGGGCGGTGCCGGCGAACAGCGCGGGCAGGCTGTGCAGTCGGGGGCTGCTCAGGGTCAGCAGGGCTCCCGGGATCAGGAGCGCGCTGCCGGCGAGGCTCACCGTGCGGGCGGGCAGCGCCCGGGCGGCGTGGCCGCCGAGGCCGGCCGCGGCCGTCATGGTGAGGAAGACCAGGCCTCCGGTGGCGCGGCTCGCGTGCGGGGCGATGAGCCGGGCGAGCGAGGGGCCGAGGGAGGAGTAGAAGCCGCCCAGCGCCCAGGCGGCGACGACGCCGGGGGCGAGAAGCCTCATGGCCGGGCGGGAGGCGGGGGCGACGGCAGTGCCGGGACGCAGCGAGCGCCACGCGCCGGAGTGGGGATGTGCGGTCTCGGTGGTGAGAAGCACTGCGGCCGCCTGCGCGGTGAACAGCAGGAGCAGCAGCAGGTAGACGGTGCGGGTGGGAGCGGGGGCGAACTGCACGAGGGCGGTGGCAGCCAGCACCCCGACCGCCATGCCGGCCACGGGGGCGATGCCGTTGGCGGCGGTGGCCCGTCCCGGGCGGTCGCGGTCCTCGAAGTCGAGCAGGGCGGCGCCGGCGGCGCTGGTGGCCACGCCGGTGGCCAGGCCCTGCAGGATCCGGGCGGCGATCAGCGCCGGCACCCCCTGGGCGGTCGCGAAGACGGCCATCGCGGCGCCTTCCGCCAGCAGCGCCCCGGCGAGGACCGGGCGCCGGCCCAGGTGGTCCGAGAGCGTGCCCGTGGTCAGCAGTGCCGCCAGCAGGGCGAGCGCGTAGGCGCTGAACACGACGGTCAGCGTCATGGCCGAGAAGTGGAATGCGGTTTGGTAGAGCGCGTAGAGCGGGGTCGGTGCGCTGGAGGCGGCCAGCAGGCCGACCAGGACCGAGGCGTGGAGCCGGAAGGCACCGCGGTGGCTCAGCAAGGGCAGGCAGCGGGGGCGGGACGGCAGGGCTGCAACGCTGAGCATGGAGCACCTCTCACACCTAAAGGCAAACGCTTTGCATTAGGAAGAGTAGGCCCCGGGCCACTCGAAACGCAAACTTTTAGCTTTTAGAAGCGGAGGGTGCGGAGGGAGCGGAACTCCGGCCGAGCGCCGTCGCCACGAGGCGGTCGGTGTAGGCCGCCGACAGATCCGAGGGACGGAACAGGATGCGGTACATCAGGGGGGCGACGACGACGTCCAGCAGGGTCTCCACATCGGGCACGGCCTCCCCCCGCCCCGCCGCGCGCACACCGATGGCCTTCAACTGCTCGGCGGCGTAATCGGAGCAGCGAACCGCGTTGCCCTGCTCGGGGTCGCCCAGCAGGGCGTCGCGGATGTACGTGCGGCCCGCCGTCGAGGACATCTCGTCGGCGAACTGCGCCGCCCATGCCCCCAGGTCCGCCCGGAGGCTGCCATGGTCGGCCGGCGGGGTGTCGGGGCGCAGCCGCTCGACGGCCACGTCGGACAGCAGTTCCCGCAGGTCCCCCCAGCGCCGGTAGACGGTGGACGGCGTCACTCCCGCGCGGGCGGCGATCAGGGGCACGGTGAGCGCGTCCCGCCCCACCTCCGCTTCCAGATCCCGGACGGCCTGGTGCACGGACTGCTGGACGCGGGCGCTGCGCCCGCCGGGGCGTGTGGTCGCTCGGGCACTCATGCACACAGCTTAACGCGAAGAAGTTGCGTCTGGGCCGAGCAGACCCCGGGGCCCTGTCCGGGCCCGCACCGCCCCGGCTGTGCGAGCGATGCGGGGTCCATGGGCAGTCCGGCCCAGCGCCGGGGGCCCGCCTGGCGATGCACGTACGGATGGGGGGCACCCCCGGCCGGGAGCCGGCGGCGCCGCGCGCTGATCCGGCCCGATCCGTGCGAGAGGGCACGTCGAGCGTGACAGCCACTTCCTCTCGCTTTTCGGATGTTGCGCCATGACGACGGCGCGCGCCGATGCGCCGGGACGGGGCCGGCCTCGTGTCGCCTGGTGGGAATGTGGCTCAGCGGGCGCTGCCGAGGTTCCGGTCGGTGTCGGCGCCTTCGAGCATGAGGGTGGTCTCCTCGATGCGGCGGAAGCGGCCGTCGGCGGCGAACTCGGCGAAGAGGTAGACCTCCATGCGGACGGTGGAGCCGTCGGTCTTGGTGACGGTCATGGTGTGGCGGTCGGCGTAGAGGTTGCCGGTGGTGAGTTCCTCGTGGACGTCGACGGAGCCGCCGGCGACGACCGTGCGCAGGTGGGCGATGTGGGCGAGGAACTCGGTGCGGTCGGCCCACTCGCCGTCGGTGCGCTGGCGGTAGTCGGGGGCGAAGTGCCGGTCGGCGGCCTCGCCGAGGTCGAGGCCCGGGGTGAGGAGCAGGTCGGTGAGGGCGGCGCGGGCGTCGGTGTGGTTCATGGGGATTCCTTCGGTTGGGTGCGGGCGTGGCCCGCCCCTGGGTCAGTCAGGGGATGCGTGCCTTAAGCACGCTTCTGACTGTACCAGGAAAAGCGTGCGCCAAGCACGCTAATCTCGAGAGGTGAAGAACTCGACGGGACACGACATCGCCGACGCCCTGGGACTGCTCATGCGGCGGAGCACTCGCGCCCGCCTCCACACCCAGCTGACCGAGGGGCTCGGGGAAGCGGTCGACGACCTCACCTACCCGATCCTCAGCGGCCTGGCCCGGACCGGAGCGTGCAGCGCCGCCGACCTGGGCCGCGAGATCGGACTCGACCGCACCACCGTGACCCGTCGCGCCGACCGGCCGGAGCAGGCCCGCCTGCTCCGGCGCCACCCCGACCCGGCCGACGGCCGCGCGACCCTCCTCGCGCTCACCGAGGAGGGCCACACCATCGTGTCGGTCACCAGACAGCGACTGGCGGCCGGCATCGCGGCCTCGCTCGCCGCCTGGCCACAGGCGGACGCCCAAGCCTTCGCACGCCGGCTGCGCCGCTTCGTCGACGAGGGCCCGTTCGCCCCCGAACGCCACTGACGGCCACCGGCGCAGGCCGCCGGGCAGCAGGCATCGGGCTCACCTCGGTTGGGCGCCACCACCTCCACGAAGCGGCGCCAGCTGGCGGCTGAGCCTGAGGACGTTGTCGATGAGCCGAGGGTCGGCGCTTCCGCGGAAGGCGGGAACGGGGTGGGCCTGGGGGCCGATGAGCAGGCCGGTCCTCCCGTCGAGCGAGGAATCGGTCGCGGCGAAGACGGACGGACGGGCGGCGACGGAGGCGGGGCCGGCGGTGGAACGCTCGAAGGTCCGTCGGACCAGTGGCCACAGCAGACGCAACCCCGGGGAGACGATCTTCGGTGAGGCCATGGTGCCGTTGGTCATGTCGGTGGCGGCGCCGCCGGGGTCGGCCGCGAAGACCGTGATGCCGGTGCCGCGCAGCCGCTCGGACAGGTGCAGGGTGTAGGCGAGGTTGGCGAGCTTGGCGCGGCCGTACCAGTGGAAGCCGTAGTAGCCACCCGGCGGTTCGACCGCATCGAAGGCGCGCTTGGCGACCCTGATCGCGCCTGAGGTGACGTTGACGATCCGGCTCGGCCCGCCGGCTCGGAGCTGATCGAGCAGCAACTCGGTCAGCAGGTACGGCGACAGGTGGTTGACGGCGAATGACGCCTCGATCCCGTCGACCGTCTGCCGCCGCTGCGTGAACATCGCGCCGACGTTGTTGACCAGCACCTTCAGCGGCCCCTCGTCCGCCAGCTGCGCGGCGAGCGCTCGTACCTGGTCGAGCGATGCGAGGTCGGCGGCCACGAAGCGCGGAGCGGCTCCGGTGGCGACCGCCGTGATCCGCTCGATGGCGCTTCCACCGCGCTCGGCGTCGCGGCCGACCACGGTGACGGCGAGCCCGCGCGCCGCAAGTCCCATCGCGGTTTCGAGGCCGATGCCTCCGGTCCCCGCCGTCACCACTGCCCGTTGGACCACAGGTCCGCCCTCCCACGTTCCACATATTCGGATAGCTATCCGCTTCGATGGGCACGCTAGCACAAGCGGATAGTCATCCGGTTGTTGGTGGGTGGGACGAACCGGCCGACCCCTCGGGACCGGTCGGCGGACGCCGGGGGGCGCGCTGCCGTCAGCGCGGAGAGCGCAGCCCCTGAAGAAGGACGTCGAGGTAGAGCCCGCGACGCGCATGGTCGCTGTCGCCGGAGCGCACGGCATGCTCGACGCCGCAGAGCAGGCGGCGCACGTCGTCCGCCCGAATGCCGCCCCGGATGGCACCGGCCAGACGTGCGCGGTCCAGCAGCTCCGCGACGGCACGGTCCAGCTCGGCCTTCATCTGCGAGGTCTGCGCCTCGGCATCGCTCGCGGACTCCAGCACGGCCGCGAACCCCGGATCGTCCAGCGCGTGGTCGAGAGCGAAACGAAGCAGCCGGTGCAGGCCCGCAAGCGCGTCCTCGTCGGCGGCGGCCGCCTGCGCCTCGTCGACCAGTTCCCGGAAGCGGTCCGCCGACAGCGCCTCCACCAGCGCATGGCGGTTGGGGAAGTGCCGGTACACGGTCCCCACGCCCAGGCCGGCGAGCTTGGCGATGGCGTTCAGCTGAAGGGAGTCGTCACCGACGGCCAGTTGCTCGCGGGCGACCTGCAGCACCCGGGCCCGGTTGCGCGCAGCATCGGCCCGCAATACTGGCCCCTGCCCCGCTCTCGGTGTCACGGCCCCAGCATAAGCGGCCGCCCGAGATCCCCGACCCGGACTCGGACCCCGGAGTCCACCCCTCCACGGTCAGGATCCAGGTCAGGCCTGGGGGCCGGCGACGACCACGGTCAGTGGGCAAGGGAGACCGCGAAGGGCCGGAAGCCGTGTCGGCGCAGGATGTGGGGAACCACGAGGATCATGGCCTCGGTGGCGCGGGCGGTGGTGACGTCGCCGAGGTCCTCGATCCATGCGGGCTGCCAGCCCAGGTCGCCGAGCAGGCCGGTGACCGTCTTCTTCGCGGGTTCGTCGTTACCCGACACGTAGGCGGTCGGCGGGGTGGCCAGGGTTTCGGGGGCGGTCATGACCATGAACAACATGGTGTTGAGGGTCTTGACCACACGGGTGTCGGGGAGGGCGGCCTGGAGTTGCTCGGCGAGGCTGCTGCCGGGGTAGCACAGGTCGCCGGGCAGGCCGTCGTCGGCGTCGCGGGTCGCGTTGGAGACGTCGACCAGGATCTTTCCGGCGAGTTCGGCGCGCAGATCGGTGAGACGGTCCAGGGTGCTGTCGCCGGGCGTCGCGTTGATCACGATGTCCGCGGTGCAGGCGGTGGTGCGCTGGTCGGCGAAGGCGATCTGTGGGGCGATGTCGGCGGCAAGGGCCGCGGAGGTCTCTTCCGGGTTCCGGACGCCGAGGGTGACGTGGTGTCCGGCTGCGGAGAGCTTGCCGGCGAGGTTGGCGCCGACGCGGCCGGCGCCCAGGATGCCGATGCTGGTCATGAGGTGATGCTCCTTGCGGTGTGAGGTGGGTGGAGCGGAGGTGCCCGGTCAGGCGATCGGCGACAGGACCTTGAGGGCGGCGGTGTGGATGCCGGGGGCGGCGGCCAGGAAGTCGCGGCTGCCCGTGTTCCAGGGCTCGCCCGCCAGGTCGGTGACGGTGCCTCCGGCCTCGGAGACCAGCAGCGCACCGGCGACCAGACCGGAGCGAACGTCGGAGAACTGCCAGAAGGCGTCCGTGCGTCCGGCCGCGACGTGGATGAGCTGCATCGTGGCGGGAACGGACACGCGCACGACCAGGCCGTTGATGAGCATGGCGGTGACCGAGTCACCGATCCGCCGGAAGGTGCGCTCGTCCTCGCCGGGCCTGGCCTGGCCGGTGCCGACGAGCGCGGCGCCCAGATCGGTCTTGGCGGACACCTTCAGGGGCCGCTCGTTGAGGCGGGCACCGCCGCCGGCGACAGCGGTGTAGGTGTCGTCGGTCAGTGGCAGGTGGACGACGGTGAGCACCGGCTGGTTGTCACGGACCAGGGTGGCGGTCACGGCCCAGTCGTCCATGCCGTGAACGTGGTTGATGTTGCCCTCGGCGGGGTCGACGACCCACCACTCCCCCGACGGGAGCGCACCGCCGGCCAGCTCGTCCTCGGCCCACTGTGATCCCCGCCGGGCCCGCAGCAGCGGCTCCCGCAGCACGTCCAGCACCGCGTCGTCGTTGGCTTGGATCTCGGCGACGACCTCGTCCAGACTCACGCCCCGGGCGTGCGAGGTGTGGCGGTCGCGCAGGGTGAGGCCTGCGGTCCTCACCGCGGCGGTCACCTCGGACAGGAGCGTCGTGTCGGCGGCGAAAGGCATGGCTGTGCTCATGGTGGGCTCCCTGGATTCGATGTGTGCGGCGGCTTGTCTCGCGCCTGCACTTCGAAGGTAGGCCCCTCAATCATTAACAACAAGTGCATGCTGTTCAGTCATAGAGTTACTGTCATGCAACTGGATCTGAACCTGCTCACAGCCCTGGACGCACTACTGGAAGAGGGCAGCGTCGCCGGCGCCGCAGCACGCCTCCACGTCACCGCACCGGCGATGAGCCGCTCCCTGGGCCGCATCCGCAAGGCCACCAGTGACCAGATCCTGGTCCGCACCGGCCGCAGCATGGTTCCCACCACCCGCGCACTGGCCATGCGCGCCCAGGTCCACGGCCTCGTACAGCAGGCCCACCACCTTCTCTCCGCGCAGCAGGAACTCGACCTGGCAGCTCTGGACCGGGTGTTCACCGTGCGCTGGCACGACGCCCTGACCGCCGCCTGCGGCACCGCCCTGATCACCGCCGTCCACCGCCGGGCCCCCGGCGTCCGGCTGCGCCTGTCCGCCGAACCCGGGACGGACGACGCCGAGCTGCGCCGGGGTGAGGTCGACCTCGAATCGAGCTCCAGCGCTCCGACGCTCCCCGACATCCGCCACCGCCTCGTCGGCAGCGACCGGCTGGTCGTCGCCGTCCGACCGGACCACCCCCTCACCCACGGCCCGCTGAGCATCGAGCGCTACGCAGCCGCCGAACACCTCACCGTTTCGCGACGTGGAAGCCTGCGCGACCCGATAGACGACGCCCTGACCACCCACGGCCTCGAACGACGCGTCGTCGCCGCCGGACCCACCGCCGCCTTCGCCCTGCAACTCGCCCTCGACACCGACCTGGTCGTCACCCTCCCCGACGCGGTCACCCGCGCAGCCCGGGAACGACTCGGCCTGGCCACCCTGCCGCCGCCACTCCCGCTGCCCGACGTCCCCCTGTACCTGCTGTGGCATCGGCGCTACGACGACGACCGCGCCCACACCTGGCTGCGAGACCTGGCCACCAGTACCGTCCAGGCCCTGTTCACACCACCGACCGCCTCCCGGCAGCCCCTCACCGACCGGACCGGGCAGTGACGGATGCGCCCGGGAACAGGCCGCCGGGCAGCCTGAGTGATGGTGGGCCGGGCGGCCGTCTCGTGCTCCAGGACACGGTCAGTCCTCGCCCGGCCCACCATCACTGTGGCGTCACCGGCGACCTGTCACGGCCGCCTGGGCTCAGACCGTTGCCCTGAGCGTCACCTCGACGTTCCCACGGGTGGCGTTGGAGTACGGGCAGACCTGGTGGGTGGTCGCCACGAGCTGGTCGGCGGTGGCCTGGTCGAGGCCGGGCAGGTGTGCCGAGAGCGTGACGGCGAGGGTGAAGCGTCCTTCGTCCAGGGCGAGCAGGCTCACCGTGGAGGTGACGGTGGACGCACCGACGTCGACCTTCTGCCGGCCTGCGATCAGGCGCAGCCCGTTGTGGAAGCAGGCGGCGTAGCCTGCGGCGAAGAGCTGCTCGGGGTTGGTCCGGTCGCCGCCGGGGCCGCCCATCTCCTTGGGGACCGCCAGGACTTCGTCGAGCACCCCGTCCAGGGAGCGGACCTCCCCGTTCCGGCCGTCGCCGGTCGATATCGCCTCGGTGGTGTAGAGCACGGACATGCTTGTTCCTTTCACGGGTGCCACAGATGGGGGTTGGGTCTTCGGTCGCCCACCGCGTGCGCATAGTGGGACAGGTTTCTTGAGACGCGCCGTCGTCAGCGGCCTTCCCTGACTGTCCTGATCGGGCGGCATCGTTGCCGCCGGCCAGGGAGGGGATGACGACGACTACGAGACCGGGCTGGTGTCAGCGATCGGTTCCGGTCCGGGTGTCCTATCTGCCGGGGGCGTCTGTTCGCCCGGGGCGACGGCTTGAGCGAGCAGGGTCAGCGCGGCCTGCGAGGCCGAACCCGCCGCCGCGGTGACCGCCACGATTCGCTGTCCCGGCCCGTCCGGGACCGGCATGGCCTGCTGGGTGACGTCCACGGCTCCGACCAGGGGATGGCGCATCCGGTAGGTCGCGGTGTCCCAGGCCCGGACCGGGTGCGCGGACCACATCGCGGTGAACTCGGCACTGTGCATGACCAGTTCGCCGATCAACGCGGCCAGCATCGGATCGTCGGGGTGCCGGCCGACGGTCATGCGCAGCCTGCCCACCACGTCCCTGGCCTTCTTCGGCCAGTCCTCGTACAGCTCGCGGGTGTGGGCATCCAGGAAGACCAGGCGGGCGGTGTTCGGACGCCTGTCGGGATGCTCGGGGCTCCGGTAGTCGAGGTGTCCGGCGAACAACGCATGCCCCGCGCGATTCCACGCCAGCACGTCGCTGCGGCGGCCGAGCACGATGACCGGGGTGTCCCCGAAGGCGCCGATCAGCTGTCTCGTCGTATCGCTGACGTGCTCCGGCGCCTGCCGGCGGGTTCGCTCGTTGCCGCCCTTGTGCCACGCTCCTGCGAGATCGTGCAGGTGGCGGCGTTCGGTTCCGTCCAGGCGAAGCGCTCGGGCGATCGCCTCCAACACCTCCGTCGACGCGTTGAGCGACACCCCCTGCTCCAGTCGCGTGTAGTAGGACTCGCTCACACCCGCCAACCGCGCCAGCTCGTCGCGGCGCAGTCCCGGCACCCGCCGCTCCTCGTCGAACATCCGCAACCCGACGTCCGCGGGCTGCAGTTGCGCCCGGCGCGTCCGCAGGAACCTCCCCAACTCTGATCTGCTGCTCATGGATTCGAGTATGGCCACGCGCGACCGCGCCTGCCTGCCCCTGTCAGTGTCAGGCGGGCCGGACATCGACACCGCCGGATGCCGGGACAATCCGAGGCGCCGGCCCGGGGTGCCCCGCCGCCGAAGAGGCCTTCGCCTGCTCGAGCGCGCCTGGGCCTCGCCCCGACACCTATCCCGGCGTGGGCGACACCGTCCGGGAGAGCCACGCCTGGATTGCTTCCGCCGTCGTGGCCGCGTGCTCCTCGAGGACTGAGTGGTGGTCACCTGGCACTTCGCCGGCTCGCAGGCGCAGTGTCGGAATGGTCGTCTCCTCCTGCCGGTCCAGAAAGATGCGGGTATACGCGCCCATCGCCGCGAGACCGGGCTCGTCGAGCCTGATCGCGCTGCGGACCGGCAGTTCGGTGAGCCATTCCTCGTCCCGGACCGGGTGGGTGTCCACCAGCACCACCGCCTCGGCACCGACTCGTTCCGCGACGGCTTGCGCGACCAGGCCGCCGGTGGAGCGGCCCAACAGCACCACCGGTCGGTCGAGCCGCCTGATCGAGGCGGCATGTGTCCGGACGAGGGCCTCCACGTCCTCCGGCACGGGGCCGCCGTCGTACCCCGGGTGCGAGAGCAGCCACATGCCCGGCAGATGCCGGGCCAGGAGGCCGTACTCCCCAGGGGGTGAGGCAAAGGCGGGGAAACAGACGATCGCCGGGCCTTCGCCGTCGCTGAGTCGCTGTGGGGCGGCGGAAGGGAGCGTTGCCGCCGACGGCAGCGCCCACGACGCGGAGACGAGCAGGTGCATGGCCTCTCGAGGCCGGCCCAGCTCACACAGCTTGCGGTACAGGTACGCGAGCGTCCCCGGGGGCGGCGGCGGACGCAACTGCTCGGCGAGTGCCCTGGGCGTGGGAGCTTCGAACACCGCCGTAGCGGGGAGGCGTAGGCCGGTCCGTCCCTCCAGGCGGTTGCGCAGCTCGATCGAGGTCAGTGAGTCGAATCCGAGGTCGAGGATCGGGGTGTCCGGTTGCACGTCCGGGTAGCTCAACACGGCGGCGATCTCGGCGCGCACCGTCTCCAGCAGGTTTGTCGGCGGGGTCGGTTCCGGCGTGGTCCGTGTTTTCGGCCGGGGCGGGCGGTCGAACTCGATCGGGACCAGAACCGGCTCGTCGGTGCCCAGCGCCGCCTCCAGGAGTGCCACGCCCTCTGCGGGCGTGAGGGGCACCAGGCCGGGATCAGCGGTCCGGTCGGCCATCATCCCGATCGTCCACGGGCCCCAGGCCAGGGAGAGAGCGGGGAGCCCCAGTCGCCGCCGGTGGCGAGCGAGCTCGTCCAGGTAGCAGTTGGCCGCCGCGTAGTTGGCCTGTCCGGCGTGACCGAGTACACCGGCCGCCGAGGAGAAGAGCACGAAGGCGTCCAGTTCTCGATGTGCGGTCAGCTCGTGCAGGTGCCGGGCCGCTTCGGCCTTGGGGAGCCATACCGTATCCATGCGCGCCGGGGTCATCGACGCCAGGATCCCGTCGTCGAGCACCCCGGCGGTGTGCACGACGGCCCGCAGGTCCTCGATCGAGTCGACCAGTGCGGCCAGGGCCTCCCGGTCGGTGACGTCCAGGCGCGTCTCACCGCTGCGGCTGGCGACCACGACGCGCACTCCCTTGGCTCGCAGGTGGTCGGCGACCGCCTGGCCCAGCGCGCCGCCACCGGTGACCAGAACGGTCCCGCGCCAGGTGAAGGCGCCGCCTGGCACCGGGACCAGATTCGCGCGCTCGGGCACGATCTCGGTCCGCCCATCGCTGACTTCGGCCAGGGTGAACCGGCCGGGGTGCTCCGTCTGCGCGACCCGGATCAGGCCGGCCACCGCCGCCCCGGCCAGGTCGGCCGGACGTACCAGAACGGTGAGGTGCTCGTGATCGGCCTGCAACTCCCGCAGGGTGAGCGCCAGGGCGTCGGGGGCGTCGCCCGGCGGCACCTCGAGGACCTGGCCCCGTGGCCGGCCGGGAACCCGGTGCCACTCCGGGCGGAACAGCGTTCCCCGGCCGGTTCCGGTCGCACGCACGGTGAGTGATTCGACGTACGCCACCGGCCGGCCCGTCTGATCGGTCGCGGCGATCCGCCCCTCGTGGATGCGGACTCGCAGACCCGTGGCGCCCCGCGCCAGCAGGTGCACGCCGCGCAGGGCGAACGGCACCCCGTCAGTGAGCAGCCGTGCCGGGTGCAACGCCGCGTCGAACAGGGCGGGGTGCAGCGCGAACCGCCCGGCGTCCGGGAACTCCCCGCGCACCTCGCCGAAGAGTTCGTCGCCGCGGCGCCACATCCTGCTCAGCCCTCGGAACGCCGGTCCGTAGTCGGCATGCTCGACTTCGAGCTCCTCGGCGTCCGGCGGGGGCCACTCGCCGATGTCCACCTGCGGCGCGGGCCGAGAGTCCAGTCGGCCGCTGGCACAGCGGACTCCGTTCGCGTGCACCTCGAACGGCCGCGCGCCGTCGGCCTCGGGGCGGACGACGATCTCGGCCCGCCGCGTCCGGGGCAGGCGCATCGCCGTGTGCAGGACCAGTTCGTCGACGGTGCCGCAGCCGGCCCGCTCCCCGGCGTACAGCACCAGCTCCAGGATCGCCGTGGCGGGCACGATCGCCGTCCCGTCAACGACGTGGTCGAGCAGCCACACCGGGCTGAGGTCGGCGATGCACACCACCTCACCGGAACCGGGCACGATCACGGTCGACTCGATCAGCGGGTGCTCGGTGGCGCGGTCGAGCCAGTAGCGCTGCCGGTGGAAGGCGCGGGTGCCCCGCAGCCGGCTCGCTGCCTGCTCGGGGTCGGTGGTGGAGATGACACCCTCGACGAGTGCGCCCAGCGTGTTGCCCGGGCCCAGTTCGACCAGGGCCGCGCCGTCGACCATGGCCACGTGGTCGGCGAAGCGGACCGTCTCGCGCACGTGCCGCACCCAGTAGTGCGGATCGTCCGGGCGGGCGCCGATGATCGGAATGAGCGGTGGATGGTACGTCAGGCTCCGTGCCACCTCCGTGAACTCGGCCAGAACGGGGTCCATGAGAGGAGAGTGGAAGGCGTGGCTGACGGTGAGCCGCGTCACCTGCTCGAACCCGGCGGCGATGGCCAGCACGTCCTCCTCCGGGCCGGACACGACGACCGAGTCCGGTCCGTTGACGGCCGCGATCGCGGTGCGAGGAGTCAGCCTGATCTCGCTCTCGGTGGCCCGGACGGCGACCATGGCGCCTCCTGCCGGCAGTTCGCGCATGAGCCGCCCGCGGGCAGTGATCAGCCTCGCCGCGTCGGGCAGCGACAGCACGCCCGCCACGTGAGCCGCCGCGATCTGCCCGGCGGAGTGCCCGATCAGCGCGTCCGGGCGGTATCCCCAGGACTCCAACAGGCGGAACAGTGCCACCTCGTAGGCGAACAGGGCCGCCTGGGCGATGTCCGTACGGTGCACCAGGTCGGTGTCGATCGCCTCGCGTAGCTCCGGATCCAGCTGGGCGCACGCCTGCTCGAACGCCGCGGCGAACACCGGGTACCTGGCGGCCAGGTCCCGTCCCATCCCCCGCTGCTGCGCCCCCTGCCCCGGGAAGAGGAACGCCACCCGCAGTTGCTCGTACTCCTCGACGATCACATGCGCGTTGGTCCCCGAGATCCCGAAAGCCGACACTCCGGCACGGCGCGGACGGTTCTGCGCCGGCCAGGGCGTCCGCTCGGTGACCAGGCGAAGTGCACCGGCGGACCAGTCGACGTGCGGGGTCGGCTCGTCGACGTTCAGCGTGGCCGGCACGGTGCGGTGCCGCATCGCCATCACGGATTTGATCACGCCCGCGACCCCGGCGGCTGCCTGGGTGTGCCCGAGGTTGGACTTGACGGTACCGACCAGGACCGGAGCTGACCGGTCCTGACCGTAGGTGGCGAGCAGCGCGGCCGCCTCGATCGGGTCGCCCAGGGCGGTGCCGGTTCCGTGGGCCTCGACCACGTCCACGTCGGCGCCGGTCAGCCCGGCATCGGCCAGCGCCTGCTGGATCACGGCCGCCTGGGCCGGCCCGCTGGGCGCCGTGAGGCCGTTGGACGCCCCGTCCTGGTTGATCGCAGAGCCCCGCAGCAGGGCCAGGATCGGGTGACCGTTGCGCACCGCGTCGGCCACCCGCTCAAGGACCAAGAGCCCCACGCCCTCCGACCAGGCCGTGCCGTCGGCAGCCGCGGAGAACGGCTTCACCCGTCCGTCCGGGGCCAGGCCGCGCTGCCGGCTGAACACCACGAAGCTGTCCGGTGTGGCCATGACAGTCGCACCGCCCGCCAGGGCCAGGTCGCACTGGCCGCCCCGGAGGGAGTCTGCCGCGAGGTGCATGGCGACCAGCGACGAGGAGCAGGCCGTGTCCAGGGTGAGCGCCGGCCCGTGCAGACCCAGGCTGTAGGCGATCCGTCCGGAGGCCACACTCCCCGCCGCACCCAACGCGATCTGGGACTCGAGCTGGTGCGCAGCGCCCCGGAAGCGACTGCCGTAGTCGTTGTACATCAGGCCGACGAACACACCGGTGTTACTGCCCCGCACCGACTCGGGCGCGATGCCCGCCCGCTCGAACGCCTCCCAGGCCGTCTCCAGCAGCAGTCGCTGCTGCGGGTCGGTGGCCAGGGCCTCGCGCGGCGACATCCGGAAGAACCCGGCGTCGAAGTCGGCCGCGTCCGCGAGGAAGCCCCCACGCGTGACGTAGCTGGTGCCCACATGGTCAGGGTCCGGGTGGAACAACTCGTCCAAGGGCCAGCCCCGGTCCGTGGGGAACCCCGTGATCGTGTCCTGGCCGGCGGCCACCACCCGCCAGAGGTCCTCGGGGCAGGTGATCCCGCCGGGATAGCGACACGCCATGCCCACGATCGCGATCGGCTCGGTGGCCTTGCGGGCGGGCGGCGGCGGGTCGGCGGCCCCGCCGGCGAGGTAGTCGGCCACCGCGCGGGGCGTGGGGTGGTCGAACACCAGGGACGGCGGCAGTGCGACACCCAGTTCCGCGCCCAGCCGGTCACGCAGTCGTACCGTGCCGAGCGAGTCCAGACCGGCTTCGACGAATGGCTGGTCCGCCTCGGGTGACAGGCCGGTGATCCCCGCGGCCTCCCGTCGGACCACGTCGAGCAGGTACTGGAACCGGACCCGTTTCCGCACCGGCTTGCCCGAGGAGGTCAGCGGAATCCGGCTGACCGGGCGGACTGCCTCCGGCACCCGATGCGATGGCAACCGGCGACGGCAGAAGGCGAGCAGCGTCGCCGGATCCACGTCGCCCACGACGTAGGCGACCGGCACCTCACCGAGCACCGCGTCGGGCTCACCCACCACGACCACGTCCCGGACGCCCGGACAGCGAGCCAGCACCCGCTCGATCTCGACCGGGTGGATGTTCTCCCCGCCCCGGATGATCATTTCGCCGGCTCGCCCGGTCACCACCAGACGGCTGTGCTCCTCGCGGCCGAGGTCTCCGGTGGCGTGCCACCGATCGGCACCGGGCATCCTCAGGTGGATCTCACCGTCCACGAATCGGGTGTCGATTCCGGGCAGGACGACGCCGTCGATGGCGATCTTTCCGGACGTCTCCGTGCTGCCGTAGCCGTCGTGCAGTTCACGGTCGAACCTGCGGCGGAATCGGACCCGCAGCTCTTCCGGCAGCGGGGCCCCGGCCGACAGACACCTGGGCGGCAGCGGAGCCCCGACGTCCAGGAGCTGGGTGAAGACCGTCGGCACGCCGCCCAGTGCGGTGAACGGTGTCCGGCGAAGCAGGGCGGCAGCCCGGTCCGCCGTGAAACGGTCCATCACGTAGGCACTCGCGCCCAGGGCCAGGACACCCACCACGCACATCGAATGCCCGAAGGCGTGGAACAGCGGCAGCGGCCAGAGCAGGTGGTCGTCGCCGGACATGCCCAGCAGTCCCCGGTAGGCGTGCTCCGCCGACCGGAGCCAGGCTCCCTGCGTCGACAGCACGCCCTTCGGGTCCCCGCTGGTCCCGGACGTGTAGTGGAGCCAGGCGGGCTCGTCCGGCTCGAGGTCGTCACGTGGCTGCGTCCGGGTGGGCGCGAGCAGGTCGTCAACGGTCACCACACCGGTGCCGGCCACCCGCCGTACCTGCGCCAGGTGTTGGCGGTCAGTGACCACCAACCCGGCGCCGCTGTCCTCCAAACGGAACCGGAGCTCGTCGTCGCCGCTTCGCGGGTCGAGTACAACGCCGACGGCGGCCGCGCGGCAGACGCCGAGGGTAGCCGCGATGGCGGTCCCCCCGCTGCCCAGGTACAGCGCCACCCGACTGCCGCGATCGACAGGGAGGTTGCCGGCCACCCGGGCAGTACGGCGGGCGAGATCACCGTAGCTCACCGCGTCCTCGGCATCGGCAAAGGCGATCTTGTCTTTGAGATCCGCTGCGTGACGGAGGATCAGCTCATGCATCTTGCACCTCGGCAGTCGGTCACGACGTTCGGCTGAAGTCGGGCATCAGGGTCCTGCCCATGGTGTGGCCGCGGACTCTTCCCTGCCGGCGACGGCACGAACAGAAAGCGGGTACAGCCCTTGTCCGCACCCCACCGCCACGACAAGAATTCGATCTACACCGGGCTCCACAGATCCCCGAAGTCGAGGCGCCTCGGAACGAGGAGCCACCATCCCCAGAAGGGCCTCATCATGACCGTCCTCAAGCGCGCACTCGGAACCGCCCTTGCCGCCGGCGCCCTCCTGCTGACCGTCGGCGCACTGCCGGCCGGCGCCCAGACTGCCGTCACCGGCCAGGCCCTTTTCGTCGGCAACGCTTTCAGCGGCAGCCCGTTCGCCTCGAACATCACCGCCTACAACAGCGCCTACGCCCAGGCCAAGGCAGCGGGCTACACCACCGCCCAGTGTTCGCTGACCCGTGCTCCGATCGCCATCCGGATCGGCCCGACCCTCTGGCAGTCCAGCGCGGTGGTCACCTGCAACGCCTGACGAACGACGCCTGACGAACGACTGCCGACGCACCCGGTTCTCCTGCCCTGCGGCGGGCTCGACCGGAACCGCTGCGGCCGCTCACGGCTGGGGCCTCCCGATCCCCGGGAGGCCCCAGCCCGTCAACCCGTCAGTGCAGGTCCGTCCCGAAAACACCACACCCACAAGCTCGTTGACATTCACGCACACCATGCCAACGATGGCCATCACCACCGATGACGGGGCAGAGCCGATGACGGGACAGAGCCCCTCTTCTTACCGACCCGGGGAGTGCGCTCCTCGCCATCTGACTTAGCGTCAGAAGCGGAGCTTTTCCGTGAGTTCATGCTCTCCGGCGCCGCGCCTGCCGGTGTGGACCGGGGTCAGTGCAGTCGGGTGATCAGTGCGGCGCCTAGTGGTGTCAGGGTGTGCTGGACCCGGTTCAGGGAGCGCAGGGTGGTGATCAGGCCGGCCGCGCGGAGTACGGCGGTGTGCTGACTGGCGGCAGCCGAGGATATGCCCACGCGTTCGCCCACTTCGGTCGTGGTGGCGCTGCTGGAAAGTGCAACGAGTACGGCGGCGCGGGTGCGGCCCATGAGGGCGTGCAGGGCGCCGTTGCCTTCCTCGACGGCGTCCCAGATGGAGGAGGAGCGGCCCCAGTCGATGGGGATGGGATAGAGTAACGTGGGGCGGTCCTGGCCGAGGTAGCGGTCGAAGAGGATCGGGGGGCGCGCAGCGAGGAATAGCGAGGGGGCCAGCCACAGGCCCTCCGACCCCAGTTTGACGTCCTCCCCCTCCCCCGGGACCTCCAGTACCGGCGGGTCCCACCGGATGGCGCGGTGGAGTGAGGTGAACATCTGATCCCACCCTCCACTGAGTACGATCTCACTGCGGGCGGCGCGGTCGGCGGCCAGGCGCCGTTCGATGCTCGCCCAATAGGGGGCGATGGCGATCTGACGGAAGCTTTCCAGATCAGCTGACAGGCGTGACTGGGTGGCGGCTTCGGGGGCGTCCGGGTCGCCTTGTAACAGGGTCTGCACGACGTGGTCGAGGTCCGGGAGCGGTCGCAGTGCCTGGGCCAGTGAGATCATGCGGCGGATGTCACTTCTGCCAGCGGTTCTCTTGCGCCAGGCCCGGAAAGCCTCTCCGCCGACTCCGGTACTCAAAACGTCGAGCGCCAGGAGCGTTTCTCGTATCTGCTCGATATCGATCAGAAAGCGAGTGCTCGCCAGACTTTCCGCCGTAAAATGAATGCGCCGCATTGTTTCCCCCGCGTCAAAGCCGACCAATTGGCATAGCGCGCCCCCGCCAGCCGTGTTACGCGAGGTCAGGCTATCAATGGTTCATTCTTCTGCACACGGAATCCTATCACGAACCGAACTGAATTCCAGATTCCGTTTTCCGAAGGACCGGGACTGACTTCGGGGACGGGCCCGCGGGGAGGTCGGGACGGGGATGGCCCGGATTTCAGACGGTCCGCCGGGATCAGCCGACGGTCGGCAGCCAGGCGGGGCGCCGGGCCTCGTGGGCAGAGATCAGACCGCCGTGCTGCAGCACCGCCTCGATGGCGTCCTCCCCGCGCAGCAGCATCCGGCGGCCGCGCTCCTCGACCTCGAACTGCCAGCACGTGCCGCCCAGTCGCAGCGTGCACTCGCGCAGGTCTACGACCACCTCCAGGCCGGGGTGGGCGGCAATCTGCCCGGCGAGCCGGCCGAGCTCCGCGTAGGGGAGGTCAAGCGGGAGCAGTCCGTTGTTCAATGCGTTGCGCCGGAAGATGTCGCCGAAGCCGGCCGCCACCACGACCCGGAAACCTCCGTCCTTGAGTGCCCACACCGCGTGCTCGCGGGAACTCCCGATACCAAAGTCGCGGCCCGCGACGAGCACGCTGGCGCCCTGGTTCTCCGGGCGACCCAGGACGAAGCCCGGCTCCTTCCGCCAGTTGGCGAAGAGGGCGTCCGCATAACCGCTCTTCACCACTCTGCGACAGAACTCCGCAGGCACGATCTGGTCCGTGTCGATGTCGTCGCGGGCCAGTACGACGGCGCGCCCTGAATGTATTTCAAAATTCATCACGAAAACTCCAAAACGGCTGGGTCAAATCGGTGTGCTGCTGGTCACCGGATATCCGCCGGAACCGCGAGGCGGCCCGCGACGGCGGTCGCGGCCGCGACCTGCGGGGAGACCAGGTGGGTGCGCACGCCGTCCCCCTGGCGGCCCTCGAAGTTGCGGTTGGAGGTCGAGGCGCAACGCTGGGCACCCGTCAGACGATCCTCGTTCATGCCCAGGCAGATCGAGCAGCCGGGCAGGCGCCATTCGGCGCCGGCTGCGAGGAAGACCTCGTGCAGTCCCTCCTGTTCGGCCTCGGCGCGTACCGTCATCGAGCCGGGGACAACCAGCATCCTGGTGTTCTCGTGGACGGTTCGGCCGTCCAGGACGGCGGCGGCGGCCCGCAAGTCCTCGATGCGGCCGTTGGTGCAGGAGCCGAGGAAGACCACGTCGATGGGCAGTGAGCGCAGTTCGGTGCCGGGGGTCAGGTCCATGTACTCCAGGGCCCGGCGGGCAGCGGCGCGTTCGCCGGGATCGGTAAGGTCGTCGGGTGCGGGCACGACGCCGGAGAGCGGGACCACCTGGCTTGGGTTCGTGCCCCAAGTGACCAACGGGGTCAGGTGGGAGACGTCGATGGTGACGGTGCGGTCGAACGTGGCGCCGCGGTCGGTGCGCAAGGTCTGCCAGTACGCGGTGGCCTGCTGCCAGGCGGATCCGGTCGGGGTGTGCCGGCGGCCGGCCAGGTAGTCGATGGTGGTGCGGTCGGGGGCGATCAGGCCGACTTTGGCGCCGGCCTCGATGCTCATGTTGCACAGGGTCATCCGGCCCTCCATCGACAGGGCTTCGACCGGTTCGCCGCGGTACTCGATCATGTGGCCGCGGGCGCCATTGACGCCAATCGCGCCGATCAGCGCGAGGATCATGTCCTTGGCGCCGACCTCCGGCGGCAGGGCGCCGGTGAACTCCACAGCCATCGTGCGCGGCCGCTCCAGGGTCAGGCACTGGGTGGCGAGAACCTGTTCCACGTCGCTGGTGCCCACGCCGAAGGCGAGGGCACCGAAGGCGCCGTGAGTGGCCGTGTGGCTGTCGCCGCACACCACCGTCATGCCGGGCTGGACCAGGCCGAGCTGGGGTCCGACGACGTGCACGATGCCCTGGCGGGCGTGGCCCAGGCGGTACAGCTCGACGCCGTACTCGGCGCAGTTGGTCCGCAGGGTCTCCAACTGGAGGCGGCTGACGGGGTCGGTGACCTCCTGCGATGCGGTGGGCACGTTGTGATCCTCGACGGCGAGGGTCAGCTCCGGGCGGCGCACGGTGCGCCCGGCCAGGCGCAGCCCGTCGAAGGCTTGGGGTGAGGTGGCCTCGTGGGTGAGGTGCAGGTCGACGTAGAGCAGGTCGGGTTCGCCGTCCTGGGCGTGGACGACGTGGGCGTCCCAGAGTTTGTCGGCGAGGGTGGTGGGGCGACTCATCGGTCCTCCGGTGCGAACGGCGGGGTGGGAGTCCGGCTTGGGCGTCAGAGCCCGGTCTCGGCGGGCAGGAGGCCCGGTTTGGTCCTGGCCCGGGTGCGCTGTTCGAAGGCGTAGGCGAGCCGGAGCAGCACCGGTTCGCTCCAGGCCGGGCCGGTGAAGGTGATGCCGAGCGGGAGGGAGAGGGCGGTGCCGGCCGGGACGGTGATCGCGGGGTACCCGGCCAGGGAGGCGGGCCCGGAGCTGCCTCCGAGGTAGAAGTCGCCGTTCAGGTAGTCGATCTTCCAGGCCGGGTTCCAGGTGGGCATGACCAGGGCGTCCAGGCGGTGTTCGGCGAGAACCGCGTCCAGGCCGCGGGTGCGGGCCATGTCCCGGGTGTCGGCGAGGGCCTTGCGGTAGCGCTCGGAGGTGAGGTCGCCGTCGGTGGCGGTGTCCACCATCTTCAGGGGGGACTGGTCGAAGTAGCGCAGTTCCTGGCCGGCGTGCTGCTCGTTGAACGCGATGAGTTCGGTGAGGCTGCGCGGGTGGTCGCCAGGGGTGCTCGCGAGGTAGCTGTCGAAGCTGTGCTTGCTCTCGTAGAGGGCCACCGTTCCGGGGGCCTCGGCGGTGGCCATCTCCTGGGCAGTGGGGATGTCGGCCGGGTCGACCAGGATCGCACCGGCCGCTGCCAGAGTGCGCAGGGCCTGTTCGGCGACGGCGTCGGCGTGGCTGCTGTAGCCGAAGAAGACCTGCCGGGGGACGCCGATACGGGCGCCGCGCAGGCCATCCGGGTCCAGGTGGCGGGTGTAGTCGGACTGGGTGTGGCCGACGGCGGCGGCACTGGCCGCATCGCGCGGGTCCGGCCCGGCGATGACACCGAGGACAGCGGCGGCGTCCGCGACGGTGCGGCACAGCGGGCCGATGGAGTCCTGGGTGGGCGAGCAGGGGATCACGCCGGCCCGGCTGGTCAGTCCGACGGTGGGCTTGAGGCCGACGACGCCGTTGACGGCGGCCGGGCTGAGGATCGAGCCGTTGGTCTCCGCGCCGATCGCGACGGAGCACAGGTTCGCGGAGACGGCGACGGCGGGCCCGGCGCTGGATCCGCTGGGTGAGCGGTCCAGCCGGTAGGGGTTGCGGCACTGCCCGCCGCGGGTGCTCCAGCCATTGACCCGGGTGACCTCGCTGCCGGCCCACTCGGTCAGGTTGGCCTTCCCGAGCAGGACGGCGCCCGCCGCGCGCAGCCGGGCGGCGACGGTGGCGTCCTGGGCCGGGCGGGCGCCGAGCAGGGCGAGCGAGCCGGCGGTGGTGTGCATCCGGTCGGCGGTCTCGACGACGTCTTTCAGCAGGACCGGGATGCCGTGCAGCAGCGGGTGGCGCAGCCTCCCGGCGCGTCGTTCCTCGTCCAGGGTGCGGGCCTGCGCGATGGCATCGGGGTTGGTCTCCAGGACGGAGCCGAGGGTGGGGCCGTGGCGGTCGAGCCGTTCGATCCGGGACAGGTAGTAGCGCACCAGGTCGACCGAGGACAACAGCCCACTGGACAGTGCTTTCTGAAGGTCGGTCAGTGACGCTTCCTCCAGACCTGGCCGGTCGGGCGACTCCTGGAGGAAGGGGTCGGGGCCGGTGGTGTTCGGCTCCGGTGCGGCAAACGCCCGGCCGGCCTGGGCCAGCGCCGGGGTGACGGCGAGGGCGGTGCCGAGACCCAGGGTGGCTCGACGTGTCAGTCCTGCGGTCCGGTAGGACACGGGACGGGCTCCTGTCAGCGAGACGGCACCGTGACCTGTGCACGGCGCCCACAGCAGAGTCTCACCGCCGCCCGTGTGCCTCCAAGAACTTCACAGCTGCCTTAATCACGCTGGTTGCACGGCCTCCAGATAGGTCAGCACGGCGAGGACGCGGCGGTGACCGGCGCCCTCCGGGCTCAGTCCCAGCTTGCCGAAGATGTTGCCTACGTACTTGCCGACCGAGCTCTCGGCCAGGCGCAGCCGCTCGGCGATGCCGGTGTTGTGGTGGCCCTCGGCCATCAGGGCGAGCACCTGCCGCTCGCGTGGCGTGAGCAGTTCCAGCGGTTGGTCGCCTCGACACCAGGCCATCAGCTCGCCGACCACCTCGGGATCGAGGGCGGTGCCGCCCTCGACGACCCGCCACAGGGCGCCCAGGAAGTCCTCGACGCGGCCCACCCGGTCCTTGAGGAGGTAGCCCACGCCGGAGGCGCCGTTGCTCAGCAGTTCGCCGGCCACCAGGCGGTCGACGGACTGGGAGAGGAAGAGCACCGGGAGCCGGGGGATCAGGCGGCGGGCCTCGGCCACGCCGCGCACGCCTTCGTCCCGGTAGGTCGGCGGCATCCTGATGTCGACCACCGCGACGTCGGGGCGGTGGCGCAGCAGGGCGGGGGCCAGTTCGTCGCCGTCGCGCACCGTCGCGCAGATCTCGTGCCCGGCTCCGCCGAGCAGGGCCGCGAGGCCCTCCCGCAGCAGGGTGTTGTCCTCCGCGATCACCACACGCACGGAAGTCTCCGTTCCACAAAGCCCGGCGGGACGCCCAGGGCTCCTGCGCACTCTCCGGTGCCCCCGTTGCACGCAACCGAGGATCAACCTACCACCTACGTCCACAAACTGACGGAGCGTCGTCAATACGTACCGACATGGTGGTGGTGCCTGGTGTGTCGCTGGTGGTGCGGGCCCCACCCCGGTTGGGGCACACGCCCCACTGACCCGGCACCGGGTCGCGGGCGACCCTGATAGCGGCGACTCGCCCGGGTGGGTCGAGTTGCGAACTCCCTTTCCTCGAACGCCTGAAGGAGTGGCTCGCCCGATGCCAGGCTTCCGTTTGCGCCGCCGGCTGGCCGCCGCCGTCCTGGTCTGCGTGGCAGTGCCGGCCACGGCCGGCTGGGCCGCCGGCGACAGCCAGAACGCCGTCACAGGCCCGCCGGTGGGCACCAGCGCCTGGCTGGCCGACCACTCCCTGGGCCGGAAGCTGCCCGCCCCGGACACCACCCCGGTCTCCGAAATCGCCGACTTCACGGGCACGTTGAGCCCGACGCAGCAGGCGTCCCTGGCCGAGCGCCACCCGCTGGTGGTGGGCAGTCTCGACGGCGCTCCCGTCGAACTGCGCTACCGCGCCAACGCGCTCGCCCTTCGCCGGGAGCGCGACCAGCAACGGGCCGAGGCCGACGACGGCGCCCTGCCGGCCCGGGAGCGGGAGCAGGCGGCGACGCTGACCGACCGGTACGCCGAACTGCTCGCGAAAGACGGCCAGTACCTCGCCTTCGACCCGCGCGGGCGCGGCCAAATCACCGAGGTCTTCGGCGACCTTTCCACCGCGGAGCGCGTCGCCGTCGTCGTCCCCGGATCGGACATCGACCTTGCCACCTTCGACCAGGGTGGGGATCCGTACGCCCGCACCGCCGGCCAGGCCCGCGCCTTGCGTGAGGAGATGGCCCGCCAGGCGCCCGCAACGAGGGTCGCCACCATCGCCTGGGTGGGGTACACCACCCCGGTCGGGGTCGGGGTCGACGCCGCCACGACCCGCCTCGCCGACCTGGGCGCGCCCCGGCTGCGCCGCTTCCTGGAGGGCCTGGCCGCCGTCAACTCCCCCGCCCCGGCGCTGATCTGCCACAGCTACGGCTCGGTGCTGTGCGCCAAGGCGGTGGACGGGCTGCGCCCCGGCCTGGTCGCCGACCTGGTGGCGGTGGCAAGCCCGGGCATGCACGCCGACAGCGCCGCCGACCTGGGGACCAGTGCCCGGGTGTGGGCGGTGCGCAACGACTCCGACTGGGTCGGCGACGTCCCCAAGTTGGAACTGCTCGGCCTCGGCCACGGCCGCGACCCCACCGATCCCGGTTTCGGGGCCCGGGTGGTCTCGGCAGAAGGAGCCGACGGGCACGCCGGCTACTTCGTGCCCGGCACCGAATCGCTCGCCAACTTCGCCCGCATCATCCTCGGTTCGTACCCGTCCGTACGCTGTGCCGCCACCCTACCCGCTGAGGACTGCCGCCATGACCTTGACTGAACCGGCTGTCACCCGCCCCTCCGTCCTGGAGCCGCTGCGCTCCGTCGTCCACCGGATCGAGATCACCACTCCGCTGGACCGCGACCGCGGAATCGACGGGCTGCGCGCCCTGGCCCTGCTCTCCGTCCCGCTCGGGCACTGGCTGCTCGGCGGCTTCACCGTCGACGACGGCGGTGCCCTGCACAACGCCAGCCCGCTGACCGCGATGGGCTACCTCTCCCCGGTCAGCTGGGTGCTGCAGATGCTCGCCATCTTCTTCCTGGTCGGCGGCTACTCCTCAGCGCTCTCGCTCGGGCGCACGGTCGGGCGCGGTGAGGACACCGGGGACTGGATCCGACGCCGAATGGTGCGGTTGGGCCGCCCGACCCTGGCCGTGACCGCGATCTGGGCGGTGCTGCTGGTCGCGCTGCGCCTGCTCGGGGTACCCGGGGACTCGCTGCACACCGCGGCCACCCTGGTGATCCAGCCGCTGTGGTTCGTCGCGGTGTACGCCGGGCTGACCACGCTCACACCGCTGTGCCGGGCGGCCGCCCGGAGGGCGGGCTGCTGGTCAGTGCTGCCGCTGGTGGCCGTCGTGGCGGTGGTGGACCTGCTGCGCTACGGCCCGGCGAGCGACGCCGTTCCGTCCTGGATCGGGCTGGTCAACCTGGTGCCCGGCTGGCTGTTCGGCTACCAGCTCGGCGTCTGCTGGAGCGAGCGGCGCCTGGGCCGGCCGGGCGCGCGGCTCCTGCTGGTGGCCGGGATCGCACTCTTCACCGTCCTGCTGACGCAGTTCCACTACCCAGCCAGTATGGTCGGCGTGCCCGGCGTGGAGCGCACCAACTCCCACCCGCCGTCCCTGCTGGTGATCGCGCTGGCGTGCGTGCAGTGCGGGCTGGCAGTGCTGGTACGCGAGCGCCTGGGCCGGTTGCTCTCGCACCCGGGGCTGTGGAGCACCGCGGTGGTGCTGAACCTGTCCGCGATGACGGTCTTCTGCTGGCACCAGAGCGCGATGTTGTCCGGCGGCCTGTCCGCAACCCTGGTCGGCGCCGTCCCCGGGCTCACCACCAGCCCGGACTCGCCCGGGTGGGCGCTGGCCCGGCTCTGCTGGATCCCGCTGTTCGCCGTCGCGCTGATCGCGATCGGCCTGGCGACCCGGCGGTTCGAACAGCCGTGGACGGGCGTCTCCACGGCCCAACGATCGACTGCGGTGGTGCTGAGCCTCGGCTTCGTCGGGTACGCCCTGCTCGGTTAGTGTCCCCGGTCTTGCGCCGACTTGCCGACCTCTCGAGCGTACGCCTCTCAATCCTCTGTCAGGACGAGCGTCTCCCTCGGCCTGCCCGCCATGGCTCGACGATGGCACAACAACGGACCGTGTCACTGGCGGGCGAGCATCTCGGCCACCTGGAAGGCGAGGTCGAGGGACTGGCGGTGGTTCAGGCGGGGGTCGCAGGCGGTCTCGTAGCGCTGGTGCAGATTCTCGGGCAGCAGTCGGTCTCCCCCGCCAACGCACTCGGTCACGTCGTCGCCGGTGAGCTCGACGTGGATGCCGCCGGCGTGGGTGCCGAGCTCGCGGTGGACCTGAAAGAAGCCGCGGACCTCGTCGACGACGTCGTCGAAGCGACGGGTCTTGCGCCCGCCCGCGGTCACGGTGTTGCCGTGCATCGGGTCGCAGAGCCAGCCCACCTGCCGGCCCTCGGCGCGGACCTTCTCCACGATCGGCGGCAGCAGGTCGCGAACTCGGTCGGCGCCCATGCGCACCACGAAAGTGAGCCGGCCGGGCCGGCGCTCGGGGTCGAGGCGCTCCAGATAGGGCAGGACGGTCTCGGCGGTGGCCGCGGGGCCGAGCTTCATCGCGATCGGGTTGTTGATCCCGGCGAAGTAGGCGACGTGCGCGCCCTCCAGGTCCCTGGTGCGCTCGCCGATCCACAGCAGGTGCCCGCTGGTCGCGTAGCGCCGGCCGGTGCGCGGGTCGGTCCGGGTCAGGGCCTCCTCGTAGTCCAGCAGCAGCCCCTCGTGGCTGGCGAAGAACTCAGCCTCTCGCAGCTTCTTGTTGGGGCCGCCGCAGGCCCGCAGAAAGCGCAGCGCCCGGTCGATGCCATCAGCCAGCTCCTCGTAGCGGCGCCCGACGGCGGAGTCGCTGACGAAGCCCCGGTTCCACTCGTGGGCCTGGTGGAGCGAGGCGCTGCCGCCGCCGGCGAACCCGCGCACCAGGTTGAGCGTGACCGCCGAGGCCTCGTACATCCGCCGCATGCGGTGCGGGTCCGGGCGGCGGGCCTCGGCGGTGAAGGCGAGTCCGTTGACCGCGTCGCCCCGGTACGCGGGCAGGGTGACGCCGTTTCTGGTCTCGTCCGGCTGGGACCGCGGCTTGGCGTACTGCCCGGCCAGGCGGCCGATCTTCACCACCGGCACGCCGCTGGCGTAGGTCAGCACCACCGCCATCTGCAGCAGGGTTCGCAGCTTGCCGGTGACCGCGTCCACGGTGAGAGCGTCGAAGGTCTCGGCGCAGTCACCGCCCTGGAGGACGAACGCCTCGCCGCGGGCGACGGCCGCCAGGCGCTCGGTCAGCCGGTCGCACTCTTCGGCGAAGACAAGGGGCGGCGCGGCCGCAAGCGCGGCGGTCACCTCGCGCAGCTGCGCCTGGTCGGGCCAGCTCGGCTGCTGAGCCGCCGGAAGTGATCGCCAGGCGGCGCCCGGCTCGTACTGCGGAATGAGGTTCATGGTGGCCTTCCACTGGAATCTGGCGAATGGGGAAATCGCAGGGGTCCGCCCATTGCAACCCACTGCCGGAAAACCGGTCAAGCGAGTGCGAATTGGTCCGCTCGACTTTCCGGGAACTGGTCTGTCCGGCCTGTGGCGACGCCGGTTTGACTGGGATGCGAAGTCCACCGGCCATACCGACCTGGCCTTTTCGCGATGAGGATTCCGATGCCAGAAGTTCCGCCACCGCCCCCGTTCGCCGTCCGGATCGGCGCCGCAGCGCTGCCGGCGCACGACCCGCTGGAGCTGTACAGCCGGCTGGGCCGGCGCCACGGGCCGGGCGAGGTGTACCTGCTGGAGAGCCTGACCGACACCGGCCACCCCGGCGGGCCCGCCATGGTCGGCTACGGGCGGCTGGCCGAGATCAGGCTGTACGACACCTACCTGGAGATCGACGGCATGCCCGAGCTGCGCGCCGCGCTGCGCTCCGTGGCCGCGGACCTGGGCCTCCCGGCGACCCCGGGAGAGGGCCTGGACCGGCTGGACCCGGGAGACGCAACCGTGGTGTGGGAGCTGCTGCGCAGGACCCAGGGCCTGTTCGCCGTGGACCGAGAGCGGGCTCCGGCCGGGTTCGGCTTCGGCTTCCTCGCCAACCTGGCCTACGACGCGGCCTGGCACATGGACGAGCTGCCCGCGCGTACCCGGCCGGCGCAGCGCCCGGACGCGGTGTTCACCCTCTTCAGGGACTGTGTGCGCTTCGACGACCCCGAGCGGCCGCTCCTGCTGAGCGCGCAGTGCGCCGCGTTCGGTACGGCCGGTGGTGCGGATGTGGCGGCCGCGGCCCGGGAGGCCGCCCAGGCGCCACCGGCGCAGGCCTGCCCGCCCGCCGCCCGCCCGCAGTCGGTGCGCGACACCGTCGAGCGCGACACCTTTCTCGGCTGGGTGCGGCGCTGCCTGGAGCACATCGGGGTCGGCGACATCTACCAGATTCAGGTGGGCCACCGGATCGACGTGTGCACTGCGCTGACCCCCGAGCAGGTGTACCGGCGGCTGCGCTCGCGCAACCCCTCGCCGCACATGTACCTGCTGCCCAACGCGGGCGGCACGCTGATCGGCGCCAGCCCCGAGCTGCTGTTCCGGATCGAGGACGAGCGGATCGTGATGCGCCCGATCGCCGGCACCACCCGCCGCGACGGCGACCCGGAGGCCAACGAGCGGCGGATCAAGGAGCTGCTGGCCAGCCCGAAGGAGCAGGCCGAGCACATCATGCTGGTCGACCTGGCGCGCAACGACCTCAGCCGGGTGTGCCGTCCGCACTCGCTGACGGAGGAGGGCCTGATGACGGTGGAGACCTTCTCGCACGTCTTCCACCTGGTCTCGACGGTCTCCGCCCGCCTGGAGCCGCAGGCGGACGTGTGGCGCTCGCTCTGCGCGACGTTCCCGGCCGGCACCATGACCGGCGCGCCGAAGCTGCGCGCAATGGAGCTCATCCAGGACATCGAGCACGAGCCGCGCGGCGCTTACGCGGGCGCGGTCGGGCTGATCGACGTCGGCGGCTGGAGCGAGCTGGCGCTGTGCATCCGCACCGTCTCCCACCACAGCGGGGTGTACTCGGTGCAGGCGTCGGCGGGAGTGGTGGCCGACTCGACGCCGGAGGCGGAGTGGAACGAGACCCTGGCGAAACTGGGCGCCGGGTACTGGGCGTTGACCGGTGAGGAGCTGACGGCGTGAAGGTCCTGCTGGTGGACGCGAGGGACAGCTTCGTCCACATCATCGACCAGTACCTGCGCTCGCTGGGCGCGCAGACCGAGGTCGTGCGCGCCCACACCCGCACCCCCGGGCAACTGGCCGCATCCGCCCCGGACGCAATCCTGCTCGGCCCGGGCCCGGGACACCCGGCGGCCTCCGGCCACGTCGAGCTGGTGCACGCCTTCGCCGGGCGGATCCCACTGCTCGGCGTGTGCCTGGGGCACCAGGCGATCGCGCTGGCCTTCGGCGGCCGGGTGGAGGTGGCGGGCCGGCTGATGCACGGGCGGACCAGCACGGTGACGCACGATGGCCGGGGCGTCTTCGCCGGGCTGGGCAACAGTCTGACCGCAACCAGGTACCACTCGCTGGTCGTGGCGCAGCCGCTGCCCGAGGAGCTGGAGCTGACCGCGCTCGCCGCGGACGACGGCTACGTGATGGGATTGCGGCACCGCAGCCTGCCGGTGGAGGGGCTGCAGTTCCACCCGGAGAGCATCACTACCACCGGTGGGATGCGGCTGCTGGAGAACTTCCTGGCGGCTGGGGCTCGCTCCTGAGAACAGATTCCGGACAGCCGGTCAGGCGCAGCTGCGGCGGCGCCCGGCCGGCTGTTCGGCGCAGGCCTCGCCGAGGGTGCGCAGGACCTCCGTGACCGCCGAGCGCGGGAGGTTGGAGTAGCCGAGCACCAGGGCCGGGGCGTCCGGGCGCGGGCGGTGGTGGAACAGCCGCCCGCCCTGGACCAGTACCGAGCGGCGCAGCGCGGCCGCCACCAAGCGGGCCTCGTCCACGTGGTCGGGCAGGCGCAGGTAGGCATGCAGTCCCATGGCGGTGCCCAGGATCCGGGTGCCGGGCAGGAAGCGCTGGACGGCGAGTTCGAGGCTCTCGCGGCGGCCGCGCAGGTGAGCACGCTGGGCGCGCAGGTGGCGGTCGAACAGTCCGGAGCGCATCAGTTCGGCGAGAGCGAGCTGGGTGAGCACGTCGGAGCCGAGGTCCCGCCGGGAGCGGACCCGTTCCAACGGGGCGAGCAGGCGGCGGGGCACGGCGAGCCAGCCCAGCCGCAGGCCGGGGGCCAGGGATTTGCTGGCCGTGCCGCCGTAGAGGGTGCGTTCGGGTAGCAGGCGTTGCAGGGCGGGGACGCGCACGCCGCGGGCGAGCCAGAGGTCGCCGTCGTAGTCGTCCTCGATGACCCAGCCGTCGACGTCCCTGGCCCATCGGGCCAGCGACTCGCGGCGTTCGGCGGTGAGCGCCGCGCCGGTGGGGAACTGGTGGGCGGGGGTGACCAGGACTGCCCGTAGCCCGGAGCGGTACAGCGCGGCCACGTCGATGCCGTCGCCGTCCACCGGGACGGCGTGCGGGCGCAGCCCGGTCTCACGGACGAACTGGCGCTGGCGCAGGTGGCAGGGGTCCTCCATGCCGAGCGCGTCGATGCCCAACTCCGGCAGGACGGCGCAGACCAGGCCGAGCGCGTGGGCGAAACCGGACACCACCACGACCTGTTCGGGCGTGGTGTGCACGCCGTGGACCCGGCCGAGGTAGCCGGCCAGTTCGGCGCGCAGTTCGGGCACCCCGGAGGGCGAGGGGTAGCCGAGGTCGCGCCGGGAGGCGCCACGCACGGCGTTCTGGTAGCAAGCCAGCCATTCGCGCTGCGGGAAGCTCGGCAGGCCGGCGGTGCCGGTGCGCAGGTCCCAGCGCACCGGTGGGGCGGGGTCCTCGCGCAGCAGGGTGGGCGGGGGCGAGGCGGCGGTGGGGCGAGCGGCCACCCGGGTGCCGGAGCCGGGCGTGGCCTCCAGGTAGCCCTCGGCCATCAGTTGCCCGTAGGCCTCCACCACGACGCTGCGCGAGACGCCGAGGTCCTCGGCAAGCTGGCGGCTGGAGGGCAGTCTCGTGCCGGGCAGCAGGACCGCCTCGGTGATCTCGCGCCGCAGTGTGCCCTGGATCTGGGCGGTGAGGGAGGGTCCGGCTTTCCGTGAGACCTCGATCAGCGTGTGCCAAGTCATCGGTACTCCCTTTGGGGAATTGTCGTGGAAAAGCGGTCCGAGGGAGCAGCGGTCAATTGGTCTGGTGGCACGCGGATTTCCGACGGAAGAATTCCCGATGCGGGGCCGAACGGCCCGGCAGACGAAACCGGAATCCGATATCAGGTGAGGAACTCATGGTGGGAATCAATCAGAGGACGTGGCCGGGGCTGCTGACCGCGCTGCTGGCCGGGACCGATCTGGATGCCGCCGACACCTCGTGGGCGATGGACCGGGTGATGCGCGGCCAGACGGGCCCGGCGCAGCTGGCCGGCTTCCTGGTGGCGCTGCGGGCCAAGGGCGAGACCGCGCGAGAGCTGGCCGGACTGGTCGCCTGCGCGCGCAGCCACGCGGTGGCGCTGAGCGTACCGGGGCCTGTCGTGGACATCGTGGGCACCGGCGGGGACGGGGCGCGTACGGTGAACGTGTCCACCATGTCGGCGATCGTGGCTGCGGCGGCCGGGGCACGGGTGGTCAAGCACGGCAACCGTTCGGCGTCCTCCGCGTCGGGTTCGGCCGATGTGCTGGAGCAGCTCGGCGTGGGCCTGGAGTCCTCGCCCGAGGAGGTGGTGCGCTCGGTGCGGGAGGTGGGCATCGGTTTCTGCTTCGCCCCGGCGTTCAATCCGGCGTTCCGCCACGCCTCGGCCGTGCGGCGGGAGTTGGCGGTGCCGACGGTGTTCAATGCGCTGGGCCCGCTGACCAATCCGGCCGACCCGGGCGCGCTGGCGGTCGGGGTCGCGGACCCCCGGCTGGGGCCGCTGATCGCGGAGTTCCTGGCCGAGCGGGGGGTGAGCGCGCTGGTGTTCCGGGGGGACGACGGCCTGGACGAGCTGACCGTCACCGGCTCCTCCACGATCTGGTCGACGCACGGCGGACAGGTCGAGTGCGAGCGCCTGGACCCGCGTCGGCTGGGAATCGCGCTCGCGGATCGCGGCGCGCTGCGCGGCGGCGACGCGGCGCACAACGCCGCCGTAGCACGCTCGGTGCTGGGCGGCGAGCGCGGTCCGGTGCGCGACGCGGTCCTGCTGTCCGCGGCGGCCGGGCTGGCCGCCCTGGAGCCGTCGCACCAGCCGGTCGCCGACCGCTTGGCGGCTACGCTGGCGCGGGCCGCCGAAGTGGTCGACTCGGGGGCCGCTGCGGCCCTGCTGGATCACTGGGTGACCGTCAGTGCGCCGCGGACGACGGTGTCCTGATCGCGGCGCCGTCCACGGGCCGGGCGGTGCGGCGGATGCGCTCCAGGGCCGCGCACACCCCGGCCCGCACGGCCTGCCCGGCCCGTTCGTGGATACCCACTCCCCACACCGGGCGGCCGTCCACCAGAAGTTCGCAGCAGGCGACGACCGCCTGGGTGCGGCCGCCTGCCTTGTGGAGGTCCAGGTGCCCGAGCCGAGCGGTGCCGCCGGCGGCGGCGAGCAGCGAGCGGGCCTGTTCGGCCCACTCCCCCTCAGCCGTCGGCCCGTCCTCGTCGAAGCGGTCCGTCACGGTGGCCGATTCGGCCTCGTCGGGCGCCTGGCCGGGCGCGACATAGGTCTTCTCGAAGGTGCGCCAGAGCTCGGCGGAGTCGACCTCACCCCCGATCTGCTCGCAGACGCGCTGCATGACGGTGGCGAAGTCGATCTGCAGCCGGCGCGGCAGGTCGATGCCGTACTCACGGCGCATCAGGTGAGCGACGCCGCCCTTGCCGGACTGGGTGTTGATCCGGATCAGCGCCTGGTAGTCGCGCCCGATGTCCCGCGGGTCGACAGGCAGGTAGGGCACCTGCCAGGGCTCGTCAGGGTCGCCGGTACGGGCGGCCAAGCCCTTGCTGATGGCGTCCTGGTGGGCGCCGGCGAAGGAGGTGTAGACGAAGTCGCCCGCCCAGGGCTGGCGCACCGGAACGGGCAGGCGGTTGACGTCCTCCACCACGCGGCGGATGCCGTCGAGGTCGCGCAGGTCGAGCATCGGGTCGACGCCCTGGGAGAAGAGGTTCATGGCGAGCGTCACCAGGCAGACGTTGCCGGAGCGTTCGCCGTTGCCGAACAGGGTGCCCTCGACCCGGTCGGCGCCGGCGAGGACGGCCAGTTCGGCGGCCGCCACCCCGCTGCCGCGGTCGTTGTGGGGGTGGACGGACAGCAGGGTACGCTCGCGGTGCGCCAGGTTGCGGTGCATGTACTCGATGCGGTCGGCGAACTCGTGCGGCGGGAAGACCTCGACGGTGGCCGGCAGGTTGACGCGCAGGGTGTGGTCGGCCCGGGGCGCCCAGAAGTCCAGGACGGCGTTGCACAGTTCGAGCGCGTACTCGGGCTCGGTCTGGGTCCAGGACTCCGGGGCGTACTGGAGGTAGAGCTCGGTGCCGGGCAGCGAATCCTGCAGGCGCAGCGCCTCCTGGGCGCCGCGCAGGGCGAGGTCCAGGGTCTCCTGGCGGTCCATCCGCAACACGAGCCGGCGCTGCAGTTCGGAGGTCGGGTTGAAGACCTGCAGCACGGCCCGGCGGGCGCCGCGCAGCGAGTCCACGGTGCGTTCCAGGAAGCCGTCCCGGATCGGTGCCATGACCTGGACGACCACGTCCTGGGGGATCGCGCCGGTCTCGATGATCCGACGCACGAAGTCGTGGTCGTCCCGGGAGGCGGTCGGGTAGCCGACCTCGATCTCTTTGAAGCCCAGGGCGACCAGCAGGTCGAACATGCGCTGCTTACGGTCCACCCCCATGGGGTCGATCAGGGCCTGGTTGCCGTCGCGCAGGTCGACGCTGCACCACAGCGGGGCGCGGTCGAGGGTGCGATCGGGCCAAGTGCGGCCGGTGAGGCCGATCGGTCGGTAGGGGCGGTACTTGTGCACCGGCATCGGGCTGGGGAGCTGGCGTCCGCAGTCGGATCTGCCGGTGCTTCCTGTGCCGTGCATGCTTTGCGTCATCGTCATCTCCACTGTCACCACGCGACCTCAGGGCAGAGGGAAGCGCCGCGACCGATGGCGGAACGGTCGCGACGCTTCCGGTCAGTTGGAGCTGGCCCGGCCGGCGGCCGGGCGCCGACCGGGACGGCGGCGCTCAGCCGCGGGGCCTTAGTTCGAGCGTGCAGCACTTGACGCTGCCGCCCGCCTTGAGGAGTTCGGTCAGGTCGACGCCGATCGGCTCGAAGCCGCGCTCGCGCAGCTGCCCGGCCAAGCCGGTGGCGGCCTCGGGCAACACGACGTGCCGACCGTCGCTGATCGCGTTGAGGCCGAACACGGCCGCGTCGGCGGGCTCGGCGAGCAGGGCGTCGGGGTAGAGGCGGCGCAGCACGGCGAGGCTTCCGGCGGAGAAGGCGGCCGGGTTGTACATGATCTCGTCGCCGTCGAGCACGGCCAGGGCGGTGTCCAGGTGGTAGAAGCGCGGGTCGACCAGTTCCAGGCCGACGACGGGGCGGCCGAAGAACTCCTGGGCCTCGGCGTGGCCCTCCAGGGTGCTGCGGAAGCCCCAGCCGGCGAGCACGTGGCTGTCGGTGACGAGGAAGTCGCCCTCGCCCTCGTTGACGTACTGCGGCTCGTGCAGCTCGGTGTAGCCGCGCGCGCGGAACCAGTCCAGGTAGGCGGGGCCCTCGGCGACCCGCTCCTGGTGGCGGAAGCGTGCGCCGAACACCTTGCCGTCGACCACGGTGGCGCCGTTGGCGGCGTACACCATGTCGGGCAGGCCGGGGATCGGCTCGATCAGCTCGATGGTGTGCCCGAGCTCCAGGAAGAGATCGTGCAGCCGCTCCCACTGGGCGACGGCGAGCGAGGTGTCGGTCGGCTTGGCGGGTTGCATCCACGGGTTGATGGAGTAGCTGACGTCGTAGTGGGTCGGGCGGCACATCAGGAAGTTCCGGGGGCGGGCGTGTCGGGTGACGGCACCGCGGGGCGCGGCTGCGTTCATCGGTGACTCCTCGGTTGGGTGGCAGACCAGGTGCCGTAGCGTCGGCTTCCGTACAACAGCGGGTCGTCGTCTGCGAGTCGGATTACTTGGATGACCTCGCCGAAGACCATCCGCCGCTCCCCGACCACCACGATCTGGGTGATGCGGCAGTCGGCGACGGCGTGCGCGGCCTCGGTGAGGTGGGGGCCGGCGGCGTACTCGGGCATGCTCCACTCGGTGGAGTCGAAGCGGTCCGGGGCGCCGGAGGCGAACAGCTCGGCGGCCGAACGGCCCTGGGCATGCAGCAGGTTGACGGTGAAGGCGTCCGATTCCAGGGCCGCCCGCAGGGTCGGACTCTCGGCCCGCATGCCGACGGCCAGGGTGGGCGGGTCCACGCTGACGCTGCACAGCGCCGAACAGGTCATGCCCCAGGGGCGGCCGTCGCGGTCGACCGCGGTGACGATGGCGACCCCGGTCGGGAAGCCGGCCATCAGCGACCGGAACTCCTCGGGCGAACTCGGCGGGGCGGTACGGATGGTGTCAGGGTTTGCGACGACTTCCATGAGACTCACCGCTCGACTTGTTGGAGGATCGGTTCGGCGGCCACCGGCGCACGGGTCCCGATCCGGTCGGCCAGCCACAGCAGTGGCCCGCTCAGCCCCGTGGTGATCAGCGCCATGATGACGAGCGCGACGTAGAGCGCCGGCGGCAGGAGGCCCGCGCTGTACCCGATCTGCAGGATCACGATCTCGGTGAGACCGCGGGTGTTCATGAGCGCGGCCAGCTTGAACGAGGAGATCGGCGGCTGGTCGCCGGCCCGGGCACCGAGGTAGCTGCCCACGAGCTTTCCGGCCAGCGCGAGGGCGGTGGCGACGATGGTGGCCGACCAGGAGAACGCTCCGCCGGGGGCGGCCGCCAGGGTGGTCCCGGCGGTCAGGAACAGCACCGGCAGCAGGCCGCGGCCCAGCTTGCCGAGCAGGTCGGCCGACCTGGTCCAGGGGCCGAGGCCGCCGTCCGGCGGCAGCGCCAGGCCGACCATGACGGCTCCGAACACGTCGCTCAGGCCCAGGTCCTGGGTCAGCCGGGCGGCGCCGAGGGCGAGCAGGCCCACCGCCAGCACCGCCGCCCTCGGGTAGCCGCAGGCCGCCCGGTCCACCGCCGGGGTGCCGGCCAGGCGGCGCAGGGCAAGCGCGGCCATCGCCCCGCCCAGTACCACCAGGACGGCGCGCAGCGGGCCGTCGCCACCCTTGTGCAGGCCGATCGCCAGGGTGAGCAGGACCCAGGTGACGGCGTCGATGAGGACGGCGGAGGCCATCGAGAGCCGGCCCTCCTCGGTGTGCTCCATGCCGCGGTCGCGCAGGATGCCGGCGAGCACCGGCACGGCGGTGACCGCCAGTGCGATCGCGAGCATCAACACGAAGGCGGGTGTGCCGGAGTCCCCGCGCAGGTGCGGGCCTCCCCCGCCGGCGATGATCCAGGCCGCGAGCAGGGCGCCGGCGCCCATCGGGACCAGGATCGACCCGGCCGACAGCCAGGCCAGCGCCCGTCTGGGCAGGCGGTGGCCGCCGCCGCGGATCTCGTGGGCGGCGCCGACCAGGAACAGGCAGAGGCCGAGGTGCCCGAGTTCCTTGAACAGGTCCCAGCCGGGCGACTGGGTGCCCCAGTGCACCCGGGAGCTCAGCAGGGCGCCCAGCGCCAGACAGGCCGCGATCTCCCCGACCACGGCCGGCTGGCCCAGCGCCTTGGCCGCCCGACGGCCCAGCAGGGCGCCGGGGACCAGCACGAGGACCACCAGGGCCGGCTCGATGAACGTACTCGCCAACACGAATGCTCTCCCTGTCTCCACGGACGGTCAGTGCCGCTGGGCGAGGTACTCGTACTGGCTGGGCAGGCGCCTGACGAGATCCTGCGCCTGGTCCTTGAGCTGCTGGAACTCCTTGGCGGCGGCGGTGGAGTCCATCAGCGACATCGCCGGGACGGCCTTGATCGGGATGCCGCCGAGGCCGAGCAGCATGGCGAGGTAGGAGTACGCCTCGAAGCCGTGGTAGTGCGGGTAGATGGTGTCGCTGGTCGGCGGCTTGACCTGCCACTGCTCCAGCCGCTCGGCCAGGCCGTCGGGGATGACGCGGGTCTTGGCGTCGCGCCAGTAGGCGTTGTCGTCGCGGGCCGCGCCCTTGTAGTGCAGGACCAGGAACTCGCGGACGCCGTCGAGGGTGTGGGCCATCGCGCTGTTGTAGGACTTGCGCAGCTGCGGGTCCCAGTCGGCGTTCGGGAAGTGCTTGACCAGCTGCTCGATGCCTCGCTGGATGAAGAAGATGCCGGTGGACTCCAGCGGCTCGACGAAGCCGCTGGACAGGCCGATCGCCACGCAGTTGTTGACCCAGGCGTTGCGGGTGCGCCCGACCCGCATCTTGATGTGGTTGGCCTCCAGGTCCTCGGCGTCGGGGCCGACGAACTCGCGCAGGGTGCGCTCGGCCTCCTCGGGGGTGGTGTAGTCGGAGGCGTAGACGTAGCCGGTGCCCAGGCGGCCGAACAGCGGGATGCTCCAGATCCAGCCGGCCTCCTGGGCGGTGGCGGTGGTGGCCGGGCGCAGGCCGCGCTTGGCCATGTCCACCGGCACGCGCAGGGCGACGGCGCGGTCGTTGGGCAGGGTGTCCTGGTAGGAGATGAACGGCTCTTCGAGGGCCTGGTTGATCAGCAGGCCGCGGAAGCCGGAGCAGTCGATGAACAGGTCGCCGGACAGGTCGCCGTGCTCGCGGGTGCGCAGGTGGCTGATCCAGCCGCGGTCGTCACGGACGACCTCCAGCACGTCGTCCTCGATATGAACGGCGCCGCGCTCGATGGCGTACTCGGAGAGGAAGTCGGCGAGCAGCGAGGCGTCGAACTGGTAGGCGTAGGGGAACTGGGTGGCCTGCTCGGACAGCGTGGTGCGCGAGGCGTTGCCGTCCTTGGGGCGCTCGACGAACTCCTGCTCGAACAGGGTGCCGTCCAGGTAGCGGGGGGAGCGCTCGTTGTCGCAGATCGAGGTCATCAGGAAGGTGTCCTGGTCGAACCGGTCACTGGGCCGGTCCTTGAGCCACCAGTCGGTGAGCGGGAAGCCGTCGACGACCCGCAGCCGCTCGAAGGGGTGGTAGAAGTAGTGGCCCTTGCGCCGCCAGTTCTCGAACCTGATGCCGAGCTTGTAGGTGGCGTTGGTGCGCGGCATCCACTCCTCCTCGGGCAGGCCGAGGTAGTCGAAGAAGTGCCGCACGGTGCTGAAGGTCGCCTCGCCGACGCCGATGGTCTTGATCCGCTTGGACTCGACCAGGGTGACCGAGACGTTCGGGCCGAAGGTGGCGCGCAGGTACGCGGCGGTCATCCATCCGGACGTCCCGCCACCGACTATGACGATCTTGTTGGGCATGGGTACTCCTTGGCTGTCGTTGTGAAGGGATGGGGCGGCGGTCAGGCGAGCGGGACGTCGTGCATCCAGCCGTGCGCATCGGGCGCGGTGCCCTGCTGGACGGAGGTCAGCAGTTCGGCGAGGCGGGCGGTGAGCGGGCCGGTGCGGCCGTCGCCGATGACCCAGGAGCCGTCGGCGGTGGCGACCTCGTTGACCGGGCTGACCCGGGCCGCGGTGCCGCAGGCGAACACCTCGGTGATCTCGCCGGAGACGCAGCCGGCGCGCCAGGCGTCCAGGCTGAGCGGCTCCTCGGCGGCCGGGATGCCCAGGTCGGCGGCGAGGTCCAGCAGGGAGGCCCGGGTGACGCCGGGCAGCAGGGTGCCGGTGAGCGGCGGGGTGGTCAGCCGGGTGCCGGCGCCGGAGCCGTGGACGAAGAAGAGGTTCATCCCGCCCATCTCCTCCACCCAGCGGTGCTCCGCCGAGTCGAGCCAGACCACCTGGTCGCAGCCCTTGGCCTTGGCCTGTTCCTGGGCCAGCAGGCTGCCCGCGTAATTGCCGGCGCACTTGGCCGCGCCGGTGCCGCCGGCCGCGGCGCGGGAGAACTCCTCGGTGACCCAGACCCGCACCGGCTTCTGGTCCCGGCCGAAGTAGGCCTCGGTGACGAAGGCCATCAACAGGAAGCGGTACTGCCGGGCGGGGCGCAGCGCGAGGGTGCGCTCGCTGCCGTAGAGCAGCGGACGCAGGTAGAGGCTCATCTCGGGGTCGTCGGGCAGCCAGTCCTGGTCCTGGCGGGTCAGCTCGTCGAGGGCGGCGACGAAGAGGTCCTGCGGCATCTCGGGCATCATCAGCCGCCGGGCGGAGTCCTGGAAGCGGCGGGCGTGGGCCTCGGGGCGGAAGATGCGGATCGCCCCATCGGGTGCCCTGAAGGCCTTGACGCCTTCGAAGACGACCTGCCCGTAGTGCAGGCCGACCATCGCCGGGTCCATCAGCAGTGGTTCGTAGGGCTGCAGTTGGGCGCTGTGCCAGCCCTGTTCGGCGTCCCACTCGACGGAGACCAGGTGTTCGGTCAGGGCCGAGCCGAAGGCGGCGGAGCGGGTGCGCTCGAGCCGTTCGGCGACGGGCAGCGGGTGCTCCAGGGGTTTTCTCTCGATGCGCGGGGACACTCGGCCTCCTGTGGACGGTCTTCGGGTGGGGCCGGCCCCGGCCGGGTGCGGCCGGCCGGGGCGGGGTCGGGCCGAGGGGCCCGGCGGGAAGGGCCCGCAAGGGAAGGGCCCGGATGGTGGGGGTCAGACCAGCGGGGCGAAGAAGAAGGTGTCCCGGCGCTGGAAGAGGCCCTCGGGGGTGAGCGTGAAGAAGTCGGCGAACTCCAGGGAGACGTCCTTGCCGTCCTTGAGCCGCCCCTCGAAGACCCCGGAGACGGTGACCCGGTCGTCCTGGGCGGTGAGCGAGGTGATGGTGTGCCGGCCGGACTCGATCACCCGCTGCCCGGTGTAGAAGGCCCGCAGGCCGTCGTGGCCGCGCATCGGGTCGTAGCCGGGGCGCCGGTAGACCGCGTCCGGGGCGAACAGGGCGATCAGGCCCTCCACGTCCTGGGCGTCCACCAGCTCGTAGTAGGTGCGCACCTGCTCGGTGCCTGCCGTCCGTTCAGTGCTCATGCGTCACCGTGTCCGTTCCCGGCCATCGCGACCAGCGTCGTGCGCTTGCCCGTGTACGGCCGGCGGCCGTGCGAGACCAGCAGGTTGTTGACCATCAGGAGGTCGCCCTCGACCCACGGGAAGGCGTAGGCGCTGTCCTCGAAGGCCTGGCGGACCAGGTCCAGCTCCTCGTCCGGAATGGGCGTGCCGTCGCCGTAGTAGGCGCCGCGCGGCATGTCCTCGGGGTCGAACATCTCCTCCAGCGCCTCGCGGGTCTCCTTGGGCAGGTTGGAGGAGTGGAAGAGGTGGGCCTGGTTGAACCAGGACTCCTCGCCGGTGCGCGGGTCGGTGATCAGCGCGGGTCGGCGGTGGCGGGTGCGCAGGCCGTCCTCCGTCCAGGTCCACTCGATGCCGTGCGAGCGGCAGTACTCCTCGACCTTGGCGCGGTCCTCGGTCTGGTAGGACTCCTGCCAGGTCAGGCCCATGCCCTCGCGGTAGGCGCGGGTGTACAGGACGCCCTTGGCGCGGAAGCGGCCCACCAGGGAGGCGGGCAGGCGCCGGGCCACCGCGCGGCTGTCGGCGAGCGGGGTCTCGCCGCCGGTCTCAGCGGCCACGGTGCTGGCGAAGAACAGCCAGAGCGGGTAGCCGTCGGAGTATGCGCTCTCGTTGTGCTGGACGATGGTCTGCGCCGCCGGGTACTCCGTCGAGGTGTACACGTTGCCGCTGACCTGCGTGCGCGGCGTGGACCGCTCGTTGTAGGTGAGCAGTTCGCCGCCGATGCGGCCGGCCACCTCGTTGAGCAGGGCGGCCTCGTGCACGACCCCGCGGACCAGGACCGCGCCGTACGTCGCGAGCGCGTCCATCAGGTGCGGGCGGTGCTCGGTCGCCCACTGGGCGATGTCCAGTCCGCCCGCGGCCGGGCGGTAGACCACCACGGCCGTGTCTGCGTTGCCCTCGACCCGGCCGGTACAGGGGCCGAGCACCGCCGACTCCGGCGGCAGCGTCCCGTTCATGTTGTCTCCTCCACGCGTGGTACGGCCGGGCGGGTCAGGCCCCCATGGCCTCGATCAGGCTCTTCGGGCGCATGTCGGTCCAGTTCTTCTCGACGAATTCCAGGCATTCCTGGCGGGCGGCCGGACCGAATTCCCGGTGCCAGCCGCCGGGAACCTCGGCGAAGGTCGGCCAGAGCGAGTGCTGGCCCTCGTCGTTGACCAGCACCAGGTATTCGGAATCGTCGTTCTCGAACGGGTTGGACATGGTTCTCCCCTTTGTCGCATTCGGTGGTCGGGATTTCCGCCGGGCAGGCTTTTTCGCACCCGCTGGAACCGGCGGTTTTTGAACCGCAGTCTGAAACTAGCGGGCGGGATTCAGCAGGTCACGCAGCTCGGCCAGGAAGCTCTCGGCCAGTTTCGCGATGGTCTCCGCGCGGTGCAGTTCGGTCGAGTACCGCCAGGTGACCGTGAACCGGTTCCCGTTCGCCGCGGCGGCGATGTCGATCAGGTGCGGGCGCCGGCCGCGCTCGCTCTGCTGGTCGGCGATCGGCAGCACGGCCCTGAACGGGCCGTCCTGCCGCCCCCCACCAGGTGTTTCCTCGAACCGCCCGAGGTAGTTGAAGATCACCTCGGGCGACGCCCCGGCGGCCGGGTCGCCGGCCTCGGAGTACCGGGCGAGCGCTCCGCGGCCGATGCCGCGCCCCGGGACGGCCCGCAGCAGGCTCGCCGCGGCCCGCACCCGGGCCTTCGGGTCGGCCGTGGCCGGCGCCGGCAGCCGGACCGGGTAGATGGTGGTGAACCAGCCGACGGTGCGCGCGACGTCGCAGCCGTCGAGTTCGCTGTCGCGGCCGTGCCCCTCCAGGTCGACCAGGATTCCGGAGCCCCCGGACCAGCCGGTCAGGGCCGCCCCGAGCGCCGCCACCAGAATTTCCTCGGTGCGCGCCCGGTATTGGCCCGGGGCGGTCCGCAGGAGTTTCGCGGTCTCCGCCTCGTCCAATTCGGCCGAAATATCCGCCTCCGACGATACCGTATTACCACCGGCGTGATCCAGGGGTATTGCCGGGGATTCTCCGGCGGCGATTTGCGCCCAGTACGGGCGCTCGTCCTCCAGCGCCCCGCCCGCGACGTGCTCGCGCAGCGCGCTCACCCAGCCGGTGTAGGAGGTGGCGACCGGCTCCAGGTGGACGGGCTCGCCCGCCACCGCCTGCCGGTAGGCGCTCGCCAGGTCGTCTAGCAGGACCCGCCAGGACACCGCGTCCACCACCAGGTGGTGCGAGATCAGCAGCAGCCGGGACGGGCGGGACGGGCCGCCGTCCAGGTGCACCGCCCGGAAGACCGGGCCGGCCGTCAGGTCCAGTGAGCGCTGCGCGGCCCTGACCCGGGCGGCCTCCTCGGCCGCCAGGGCGTCCGCCGGCACCGCCGACAGGTCCACCCGCTCCAGCGGCGCCGCCTGCTCCGGGGCCACCGGCTGCTGGCGCCGCTCGGCCCCGTCGCCGGTGAAGCGCATCCGCAGTGCCTCGTGGTGCGCCGTCAGACCGGCCACCGCCGCCGCGAGCGCCTCGGGCCGCACGTCCTCGGCCAGTTCCAGCTGGACGGACATGTTGTAGTGGCCGGGCTCCTCGCGGTAGCGCTCGAAGAACCACTGCTGGACCGGGGCCAGCGGCGCCGGGCCGGTGGCGGGGGCCGGCGCCGCGGCGGATCCGGCCGGCTGCTCGGGCGACTTCTCGGCCAGCAGCTGGGCCAGGGCGCGGACGCTGCCGCCCCTGAAGACGTCCTTCGAGCTGACCGTCAGCCCGGCCCGGCGCAGCCGGGCGACCAGCTGGATGCTCAGGATCGAGTCGCCGCCGAGGTCGAAGAAGCTGTCCGTCACGCCGACCCGCTCCAGGCCGAGCAGGTCGGCGAAGACGCCGGCGATCAGCCGCTCGGCCTCGTCCCGCGGGCTCTCGGCGGCCGGCTCGGGGGCGGTGGCGGACGGGTCGGGCAGGGCCCGGCGGTCCACCTTGCCGTTGACGGTCAGCGGCAGCTCGGGCAGCACCGTGAACAGCGCCGGGACCATGTAGTCAGGCAGTACCGCGGCCGCGAACTCGCGCAGCGCCTCCACGGCCGGCTCGCTCTCGCCCGGGCGGGGCGCGGCGTAGGCGGCCAGGCGCAGCCCGCCCGGCCCGTCGACGGCGACCACCGAGACCTGACCGACCCCGGGCGCTGCGGTCAACGCCGCTTCCACCTCGCCCAGTTCGATCCGGTGGGCGCGGATCTTGACCTGGTCGTCGGTGCGGCCCAGGTATTCCAGGACGCCGTCGCGGTCGCGGCGCACCAGGTCGCCGGTGCGGTACATCCGCGCGCCGGGCGCGCCGTGGGGGTCGGCGACGAAGCGCTCCGCGCTCAGGCCCGGACGGCCGAGGTAGCCGCGGGCCAACTGGGCGCCGGCGACGTACAGTTCACCGGCCACGCTGGTGGGCACCGGGCGCAGCAGGGCGTCCAGCACGTAGGCGCGCATGTTCCACAGCGGGGTGCCGATGGCGACGGCGCCGTCCTGGTCGGCCTCGCCGGGTGCCAGGCGGTGGACGACGCAGCCGACGGTGGCCTCGGTGGGACCGTACTCGTTGACGACGGCGGCGCCCGGGTGCTTGGCCCGCCAGTGGGCCAGTGTGGTGCCGAGCAGCTGCTCACCGCCGACCACCAGGTCGCCCTCGGGGAGCACGCCCTCGGGCAGGGCCTCCAGCAGCGGGAGGTGGCTGGGGGTGGCCTTGACGAAGGTGGGCACCGGGCGCCGGCCCTGCCAGCGCTTCGGGTCGAGTTCGTCGAGGTCGCCGACGTAGAGGGTGCCGCCGAAGGCGAGCGGGGCGAACAGGGTGGTGACGGTGAGGTCGAAGGAGACTGAGGAGTGCAGCAGGGCGCCGCCCCGGATGCCCGGGTAGGTGTGGTCGCACCAGTACAGGTAGTTCACCAGGCCGGTGTGCGGCACCACGACGCCCTTGGGGGTGCCGGTGGAGCCCGAGGTGTAGATGACGTAGGCCGGGTGCTGCGGGAGCAGCGGCCCGCCGCGCTCGGTGTCGGTGAGGTTGTCGGCCGCGTGGGCGGCCAGAGCCTCTCGGACCTCGGGCGCGTCCAGCGCCAGGTGCGCCGTGCCGGGTGCGGGTTCGGCCGGGAGGGCGTCGTCGGTGGCGGTGATCAGGCAGACGGGTCGGGCGTCGCGCAGCAGGGTGGCGATCCGCTCGGCCGGGTACTGCGGGTCCACCGGCAGGTAGGCGGCGCCGGCCTTGTGCACGGCGTACAGGGCGGTGAGCAGGGCGGCCGTGCGGGGCATCGCGACGGCCACCACGGTCTCCGGGCCGGCGCCGAGCGTGCGCAGGTGCCGGGCCAGGCGGTTGGCGCGGGCGTTGAGTTCGGCGTAGCTCAGCTCGTCGTCGTCGGCCGCGACGGCGAGGGCGTCGGGTGTGCGCAGGACCTGGGCCTCGAACAGCTCGGGGGCGGTGCAGGTGGGCAGGGTCCGCTCGGGGCCGGACTGGCGGGCGGTGATCTCCTCCTGCTCGGCCTTGGTGAGCAGCGGCAGTTCGGCCGTGGCCCGGGCGGGCTCGGCGGTGACCCGGCAGGCCAGTTCCTCGAGGTGGCCGACCAGCCGGGCCATGGTCCGCGGGTCGAAGAGGTCGGTGCTGTACTCCAGCGAGCCGCACAGCGCGCCGTCCTCCTCCCAGAAGTTGAGGGTGAGGTCGAAGAGCGAGAAGTCGCGGGCGAACGGCTGCTCGGACAGCTCCAGCCCGTGCATCCGCATCGGCTCGGAGGGCGTGTTCTGGTAGGCCACCAGGGCCTGGACGAGCGGGGAGCGGCTGAGGTCGCGTTCGGTGACGACGGCGTCGACGACCCGCTCGAAGGGCACTTCGGCGTGCGCGAACGCCTCCAGGACGGTGTCGCGCACGGCGCCGAGGTGCTCGGCGAAGGAGCGGGTCTCGTCCACGTCGGTGCGCAGCGCCAGGGTGTTGACGAAGAAGCCGATGAGGCCTTCGACCTCCGCGCGCTCGCGTCCGGAGCTGAGGGTGCCGAGGGTGAGGTCGCGCTGGCCGCTCCAGCGGGAGAGCACCAGCGAGCTGAGGGCGGTGACGGCCATGAACAGGGTCGCGCCGTGCTCCTGCGCGGTGCGGGCCATGCCTTCGGTGGCCCGGGGAGAGAGCCGGAAGGTGTGCAGGGCGCCGGCCGAGGTGCGCACCGGCGGGCGGGGGCGGTCGGTGGGCAGTTCCAGGGCCTGGACGCCGGCCAATTTGGCGGACCAGTAGGACAGTTGCTCGTCCAGGACGGCGCCGGCCAGGTGCTCGCGCTGCCAGAGCGCGAAGTCCGCGTACTGCACCGCCAGGGGCGCGAGGCCGGCCTTGGCCGGCACCTGCTCGGGCTGCGCCGTCGGGTCGCTGTCCAGTGCGGCGCCGTACAGGGCGCCGAGCTCGCCGGAGATGACGCCCATGGACCAGCCGTCGGTGACGATGTGGTGCAGCGTCAGGGCGAGGACGTGTTCGTGCTCGCCCAGGCGCACCAGCAGGGCCCGCAGCAGCGGTCCGGTGCGCAGGTCGAAGGGGCGGGCCACCTCGGCGCGCAGCAGTTCCTCGACCCGGTCGGTGTCGTCGGCGGCGTCGACCACCGGCACCGGTACGGTGAACGGCTCGCCGACGACCTGCACGGCCTCGCCGTCGGCGACGGCGAAGGTGGTGCGCAGCACCTCGTGCCGGACCACCAGCGCGGACAGGGCCAGCGACAGTGCCCCCAGGTCGAGTTCGCCGCTCAGCCGCAGCACTCCGCCGGCGTTGTAGGCGGCGTTGCCGGGCTCGAACTCGTCGAGGAACCAGAGGCGTTGCTGGGCGAAGGACAGCGGCAGTGCCCGGTCGCGGCCGACCGGGACGATGCGGGCGGTGTGCCGGGCCGCGCGGCCCTGGGTCACCAGTTCGGCGAGGCCCTCGATGGTCGGGCGGTCGAAGAGCGAGCGTGCGGAGAGCTCGATCCCGAAGAGCCGGCGCAGCCGGGAGATGACCTTGATGCTCAGGATCGAGTTGCCGCCAAGCTCGAAGAAGTTGTCGGTGACCCCGACCCCGTCGAGCCCGAGCACCTGCACCCAGACGCCGGCCAGTGCCTCCTCGACCGCGTCGCGCGGGGCGATGCGCTCGTGGACGGGGACGACGGAGGGGTCCGGTGCGGGCAGGGCCGCCCGGTCCACCTTGCCGCTGCTGGTCACCGGCAGGGTGTCCAGGGCGACGACGGCGGTGGGCACCATGTAGTCGGGCAGGCTGCGGGCCAGCAGGGCGCGCAGTTCGGCGGTGGCCGGGGCCTGTGCGCCCGGCACGGCCACCACGTAGCCGACCAGTTGCTTGCCGCCGGCGCGGCCGTCCCGGGCCACCACGACGGCCTGCGCGACCGCGGGGTGGGCGGCGAGCGCGGACTCGATCTCGCCCAGTTCGATGCGGAAGCCGCGGACCTTCACCTGGTCGTCGGCGCGGCCAAGGTACTCCAGCACCCCGTCGGCGTTCCAGCGCACCAGGTCTCCGGTGCGGTACATGCGCTCGCCGGGGGCGCCGTAGGGGTCGGCGACGAAGCGCTCGGCGCTCAGGCCCGGACGGCGCAGGTAGCCGCGGGCCAGCGAGGGCCCGGTCAGGTGGAGTTCGCCGGCCACGCCGACCGGCACCGGCCGCAGCCGGCGGTCCAGGACGCGCACACCGGTGTTGTGCACCGGGCGCCCGACGACCGGGCGCGGAGACTGCTCCAGCCGGCACCACACGGTGTCCACGGTCGCCTCGGTGGGGCCGTAGAAGTTGTAGCCGGTGGTGTCGGCGGCCTCGCGCAGTTCGCGCCAGAGCGTCTCGCCGACGCCTTCGCCGCCCAGCATCAGGATCGCCGGGCGGTGCCGCGGGTCGGTCAGGAGCCCGGCGGCCAGGACCTGCTCGGCGTAGGTGGGGGTCAGGTCGAGCAGGTCGACGCGTTCGGTGGCCACGTACTCGACGATCGCCTCGGGGTCGCGCCGGGTCTCGTCGTCGATCAGGTGCAGCTCGTGGCCGGCGACCATCCAGAGCATGCCCTCCCACGAGGTGTCGAAGGAGAACACGGCGGTCAGCGCGGCCCGCATGGTGCGCCCGCCCGCGCGGGCCTGCTCGGGCCGGATGAACTCGTCGTGGTGGTTGCGGTACAGGTTGAGCAGGCCCTGATGGGTGGTCAGAACGCCCTTGGGGCGGCCGGTGGAGCCGGAGGTGTAGATCAGGTAGGCGGGGTTGGCCGGGTGCAGCGGGCGCAGCCGGTCGGCGTCGGTGGGCGCGGTGGCGGGCTGTGCGGCGACGGCCGCCCGCACTGTGGGGTCGGTGAGGTCCAGTGCGGTGCGCCCGGCCGGGGCGAGGGCTGCGCCGGCCGTCAGCACCAGGGCCGGGGCGGCGTCGTCGAGCATGAAGTCGATGCGCTCGGGGGGAAGTTCGAGGTCCACCGGGACGTAGGCGCCGCCGGCCTTGAGGACCGCGAGGACGGCCACCACCATGTCCTCGGTGCGCGGCAGGGCGAGGGCCACCAGTGCCTCGGGGCCCACTGCGTGGCCGATCAGGTGGTGCGCCAGGCGGTTGGCCCGGGCCTCCAGTTCGGCGAAGTCCAGCCGGGTGCCCGCGCAGACCAGTGCGGTGCGGTGCGGGGTCAGCCGGGCCTGGGCCTCGAACTCCTGGGGCAGGGTGGTGGCCGGGAGCCGGTCGGCGGTGCCGGACCAGGTGCCCAGCAGCAGGTCGAGCTCGGTGTCGGCGAGCATCGACAGCTCGGCCATCGGCCGTTGCGGCTCGGCCGCCAGTCGGCCGGCCAGCAGGCGCAGGTGGCCGCACAGGCGCTCGACGGTGGCGGCGTCGAAGAGGTCCGGGTTGTACTGCACGGCGGCGAGCAGGCCGCCGTCCTGCTCCCAGAAGTCGAGGTCGAGGTCGAAGAGGGACTGCTCGCGGGAGAAGATGAACTCCTCCAGGGTCACTCCGGACAGCCGCAGCTTCTCGGCCGGGGTGTTCTGCAGCGAGACCATGACCTGGGCCAGCGGGGAACGGCTGAGGTCGCGTTCGGTGACGACGGCGTCGACGACCCGCTCGAAGGGCACCTCGGCGTGCGCGAACGCCTCCAGGACGGTCTCCCGGACGGCGCCGAGGTGGTCGGCGAAGGAGCGGGTCTCGTCCACACCGGTGCGCAGGACCAGGGTGTTGACGAAGAAGCCGATCAGGTCCTCGACCTCGGCCCGCTCGCGGCCGGAGACCGAGGTGCCGAGGGCGATGTCCTGCTGGCCCGACCAGCGGGACAGCACCAGGGAGCTGAGCGCGACCAGGCTCATGAACAGCGTGCCGCCCCGTGCCCGGGCCGCGGCCGTCAGGCCGGCCGTCACCTCCGGGTCCAGCCGGCACAGGTACTGGGCGCCGGCCGAGGTGCGCACCGCCGGGCGGGGCCGGTCGGTCGGCAGCTCCAGCGCCTGCACTCCGGCCAGCTTGCCGGACCAGTACGACAGTTGCTCGTCCAGCGCGGCGCCGGCCAGGCGCTCGCGCTGCCACACGGCGAAGTCCGCGTACTGCACGGCCAGCGGCGCGAGGCCCGCCTTCGCCAGGATCTCCTCGGGCTGCGCCGCTGCGGCCTCCAGCGCGGCCCCGTACAGGGCCCCCAGCTCGCGGGCCACGACGCCCATCGACCAGCCGTCGGTGACGATGTGGTGGACCGTCAGGGCGAGGACGTGCTCGTGTTCGTCCAGGCGCACCAGCAGGGCCCGCAGCAGCGGTCCGGTGCGCAGGTCGAAGGGGCGGGCGACCTCGGCCCGCAGCAGTTCCTTGGCCCGGTCGTCGCGGTCCTGCGGGTGGGGGGCGCCGGGCAGGTCCACCACCGGCACCGGCACGGTGAACGGCGCGCCGATCAGCTGCACCGCCTCGCCGTCCACCGCGTCGAAGGTGGTCCGCAGCACCTCGTGCCGCACCACCAGGGCGGACAGCGCCACCGACAGCGCCCGTACGTCCAGCTCTCCGGTGATTCGCAGCGAGCTGCAGGTGTTGTACTCCGCGCTGTCCGGCTCGAACTCGTCCAGGAACCAGAGCCGTTGCTGCGCGAAGGACAGCGGCAGCGCCCGGTCCCGGCCGGCCGGGACGATCCGGCCCGGCCGGTCCTTGCCGCCCCCCTCCGCCAGCCGCGCCCGCATCGCGGCCCGCATGTGCTCCGGCAGCGACTCGATCAGGCGCTCACGTGCCGCGTCCATCGGGTGTCTCCTCTTCGTGTGTGCACGTCGGTTCGAGTTCGGCGGGCCCGCGGGGCCGGCGCACGAGCGTGCGCCGGTCTCGCGGTGGCCGCGCTACGGCTGGTCGGCCTGCTGTTCCAGTGCGGCCAGGAGGGCGGCCTCGACGGCTGTCGCGAGCTCCTCGACCGTGGGGTTTTCGAACAGGGTCCGGGCGGACAGGTCGACGGTGAAGGTCTCCCGGATCCGGGAGATCACCTGGATGCTGAGGATCGAGTCGCCGCCCAGGTCGAAGAAGTTCGCCTCGGCGCTGATCCGCGGCGTCTTGAGCACCTGGGCCCAGATGTCGGCGAGCAGTTCCTCGATGGGTGTGGCGGGGGCCCGGTACTCCTCCTCCGAGCCACCCGTGGTGCCCGGGGCGGGCAGGGCCCGGCGGTCCACCTTGCCGTTGGGCGTCAGCGGGAACGCCTCCAGCGCCACCAGCGCGCCCGGGACCATGTAGGCGGGCAGCCGGCGGGCCAGGAACTCCCGCAGTTGCGCCTGGTCCGGTGCGGGCGCACCGGCCTCGGGCACCAGGTACGCCACCAGCCACTTGCCGCCCGGGCCGTCCTCGCGGGCCAGCACCATCGCCTGGGCGACGCCCGGGTAGTCGGCCACGGCCGCCTCGATCTCGCCCAGTTCGATCCGCAGGCCGCGGATCTTCACCTGGAAGTCCGTCCGGGAGACGAAGTCCAGGTTGCCGTCCGGAAGCCAGCGCACCAGGTCGCCGGAGCGGTACATCCGCGAGCCGTCGGCGGCGAAGGGGTCGGCGAGGAAGCGTTCGGCCGTGATCCCGGGCCGGTTGACGTACCCGCGTCCGAGGCCCTGGCCCGCGACGTACAGCTCGCCCTCGACGCCCGGGGGCACCGGCCGCAGGGCCGGGTCCAGGACGTACACCCGGGTGCCGCCGATCGGGGTGCCGATCGGCATCGGGCCGTTCCCGGAGTAGTTGCCGTTGACGGTGAACAGCGAGGTGAACACCGTGCCCTCGGTCGGCCCGTAGCCGTTGATCACCCGGATGCCGGGCACCTGCTCGACCACCCGCACGCAGTGGGCCGGCGAGAGGGTGTCACCGCCGGACATCACCAGCCGCAGGCCGCCGAGGGCCTGGACGTCGCTGTCCACGATCTCGTGGAACAGCCCGGCGGTGATCCAGACCACCGACACCCGGGACCCGTGCAGGAACGCGCCCAGCTCGGCGGCCGACATGCTGCGGCTGGGGCTCACTGCGAGCGCCGCGCCGTTCAGCAGGGCGCTCCAGATCTCCAGCGTGCCCGCGTCGAAGGAGATGGTGGCCAGCTGCCCGACCACGTCCTCGGCGGTCAGGGCGAGCTTGGGGTCGTGGGCGACCCGCAGCACGCCCCGGTGCGGCATCACGGCGCCCTTGGGGCGCCCGGTGGAGCCGGAGGTGTAGATCACGTGCGCCAGGCTGTCCGGGTGGACGGGTACCTGCGGATCGGTCTGCGGCCGGCGCTGGACGGCGGCCACCTCCTGCGGGTCGTCCCCGAGCAGCAGCCGGACCTCCCCGGCCGGCAGCGCGCTCGCGCTCGCGGCGTCGGTGATGACCAGCTCGGCGCCGGAGTCGCTCACCATGAAGGCCAGCCGATCGGCGGGGTACTCCGGGTCCAGCGGCACGTAGCCGCCGCCGGCCTTGAGCACCGCGAGCAGGGCGACGAACAGCTCGGTGCGCCGCCCCAGGCACACCCCGACCCGGGAGTCCGGGCGGACCCCGAGCTCGATCAGGCGGTGGGCGAGCCGGTTGGCCCGCACGTCCAGCTCGCCGTACGAGACCTCCTCGTCCCCGACCACCAGGGCGATCCGGCCGGGGTCGCGGCGCACCTGCTCGGCGAAGACCGCGGTGAGCGTGGTGTCCGGCTCGGCCGGCGCCCCGCGACCCCAGTCGTCGAGGACCTGGTGGCGCTGGTCGGCGCCGAGCGGGTCGAGCCCGGCCAGGGTGGTGGAGCCGTCGGCGGCGACGACGCTCTCGGCGTGCCGGACCAGCTGGTCGCGCAGGCCCTCGACGGTGCCCTCGTCGAACATCGCCGGGTCGTACAGCAGGTCGAGGGTGAGCCCGACGCCGGTGTAGGCCGCCAGGTTGAGCGGGTAGTTGGTCGCCTCGACCGCGGTGACCTCGCTGATCCGCAGCCCGCGGCCGGCCGCCGTGTCGGTGTCGACCGGGTAGTTGGCGAAGATCACGAGCGAGTCGAACAGGGCCTGGTCGGTGGGCAGTTCGCTGACGGCCTGGATCCGGGTGAGCGGGAGGTAGTCGAAGCGCCGGGCCTCGACCTGCTCGGCCTGGAGCGCCTGCAGCCACTCCACCACACCCTGGTGCGGGTCCAGATCCACCCGCACCGGAAGGGAGTTGATGAACACGCCGATCATCTCGTCCGCACCCGGCAGCTCCACCGGACGACCCGACGTCGTCGCCCCGAACACCACGTCGGTACGACCCGAGCAGCCCGCCAGCAGCAGCGCCCACAGGCCCTGCACCACCGCGTTCACCGTCAGCCGATGCCGGCGCGCGAACCCGAACACCCGCTCCGACAGCTCCTGCGACAGCCGCACCCCGACCCGGCCGGTCGAACGGGACTGACCCGCCCGCACCACCTGACGGTCGAACGGCAGCGCCACCGGGGACTCGAACCCGGCCAGCACGGAGCGCCAGAACTCCTCCGCCACCCCCGCGTCCCGACCCCGCAACCAGCCCACCTGCGCCGCCAAACCGCGACCACCGGAGAGCAGCGGCAGCGCCGAACCCGCCGAACGCGCCGCGAAGTCGTCGAACACCAGCGACAGCACCCGCGCCAGACTCCACCCGTCCAACAGGATGTGATGGAACGTCAACAGCACACGCACCCGGCCCGGCGCCACCGTGACCAACGTCAGCCGCGCCAACGGCACCTGCCGCAGATCCAGCCCCCGCTCACGGTCGGCCGCCACCAGAGCGTCCCAACGCACCGCCTGACCGTCCCCGTCCACCGAGGACCAGTCCAACACCTCCACCGGCAGCACCACACCCCGGCGCACCACCTGCACCGGCTCCGGCACGCCCTCCCACACGACGCCCACCCGCAGCGCCTGCACCTCGTCCACCACCCGCTGCCACGACGCGGCGAACCCACCCACGTCCGACACACCATCGGCGGTGAACATCAACTGCTCGAAGTACGCCGGAGAATCGGCCTCCACCAGCGAGTGGAACAACATGCCACTCTGCATCGGCGACAGCGGCAACACCTCCTCCACCCCCCGGCCGTCTCCGACCACCAGGTCCACACCCGCCTGATCCAGCCCCGACAGCGGGAAGTCCGACGGCGTCAACCCACCCGCCCCCGGCACCCCGCAGTGCGCCACGAACTCCTCCAACGCGGCCACGAAACCCGCGGACAACCCCTCGATCACCGCAACGGAGAACACGCCCTCCTGCCAGCCCCACTCCACCAGCAGCCGACCGTCCACCACCCGGCCCACGACATCCAGGACGTAGGGGTGCGAGTCGAGCGGGCTGGTCTCGCCGTCCTGCAGGAAGCCGGTCGCCAGGAACGGCGAGTCGTCACCGGCGCCGCCCTGGCCGTCGAACTGGCCGAGGTAGTTGAAGCTCACCTGGGCCCGGGCGGAGCCCAACTCCTGTGCGGAGACGCCGAGGTAGCGCAGGGCTCCGTGCCCGATCCCGCGGCCCGGCACCGTACGGACCCGCTCCTTGACCGCCTTGACCAGCACGTCCCAGTCGCCGCCCGCCGGCAGTTCCAACGGGAACACCGAGGTGAACCAGCCCACCGTCCGCGAGACGTCCACGCCCGCGAACAGCTCCTCACGACCATGCCCCTCGACATCCACCAGCACCCGGTCCCGGCCGGTCCACTCCCCCAGCACCCGGGCCAGCACCGCCAGCAACACCTCGTTCACCCGGGTCCGGTACACCCCCGGCACCCGCTGCAACAGCGCCCGCGTCGCCTCCACCGACAAGGCGCCCGACACCACCCGCAAACCACCGGGCCGCGCCGCCGCACCCTCCACCGGCAGACCCGGCTCAACCCCCTGGCCCACACCGGACCAGTACGCCAGCTCGGAGTCGAAACCACCCGACTCCACCAGCTCCCGCAGCCGGTACGCCCACTCCTGGAACGACGCCGACTTCACGCCCAGATCCACCGCGGCACCGGACACCACCTGCCCGTACGCCACCGCCAGATCCTCCAGCAGCACCCGCCACGACACCCCGTCCACCACCAGGTGGTGCGCCACCACCACCATCCGCACCCCACCCGCACCGAGATCGGCGGTGAGGCAGCGAAGCAGCGGGCCGTCCGTGAGGTCCAGGCTGCTCTGCGCCCGGGCGACCAGGTGGTCGAACGCGGCCTGCCGCTCGTCCTCGGGCAGGGCCGTGAGGTCCTCGTGGTGCACCGGGACGGCCTCGCCGGGCTCGGCCGCCTGCTGGGTCCAGCCGGTCTCCGTGCGGTGGAAGCGCAGCCGCAGGCCGTCGTGGTGCGCGACCAGGGCGTTCAGCGCCGTGGCGAGGGCCGTGCGGTCCACCCCGTCCTTGAGGGTGGCGGTCATCGACATGTCGAAGTGGTGGGGGGCCGCCGGGTGGTGCTCGAAGAACCAGGCCTGGATGGGGGTCAGCCCGACCGGGCCGGTGATCGTCCGGGCGGGCGTGTGGTCCGCGTCGGGCTCGGGTGCCCGCTCGGCCACGGCCGCCAGGCCGCGCACTGTCGGGTGGTCGAAGAGTTCCCGGGTGCTGACCGCCAGGCCGGCGGCCCTGGCGCGGGCGACGACCTGGATGCTGAGGATCGAGTCGCCGCCCAGGTCGAAGAAGTTGTCCTCGACCCCGACCCGCTCGACACACAGCACCTGCG
>NZ_JBVIRY010000030.1:0-133723 GCF_055575795.1 Kitasatospora sp. NPDC034023 | reverse complement strand
CCCTCAAACGGGCCGAACACCGCGACTGGCCACCACCCGCTCCGGCCATCGTCACGATCGCCGGACCGGGCAGGACCTTAAATCACCGGCATTGGTCCTAGGACTGCTCGGGCCGCTCGGCGAAGTCCAGGACGGTGACGGACGGACGGCGGGTGGCCAGTGGCGGGATGGTCAGCGCGAGTGGCAGCAGGGCGCCGACCAGCCCGCGTCCGCCGGTCGGCCGGACGTCCCGCACCGCCGCCACCGCCGGACTGGCGGTGCGGAGCTTGTCCCGCTCACCCGCGTCCATCGCCCACGGCATCGGCGGCGGCTGGTAGCCGCGGGCATGCATCTTCCCGTTCAGGGTGAGTCGGCTGAACCAGCGCGGCACGGCGTCCAGCACGAGAGAGCCGCCCGGGAACCGCTCCGCGCAGCCCGCGATCAGGGATCTCACCCGGGCCGGCGGAAGGTACATCAACAAGCCTTGTGCAGTGACCAGTACCTCACGGTTGCGGTCCACCTCGTCGGCCCACCCCAGTTCGGCGGCGTCGGCGGCCAGGTAGCGCTGGCGCGCGCCGGGCGGCAACAGCTCCGAGCGCAGCGCCACCGCCTCCGGCAGGTCCACGCTCAGCCAGCGGGCCCGCCCGTTGTCGACCCGCCAGTACTGGGTCTCCAGGCCCTCCCCCAGGCAGACCACGGTGCCGCGCGGCTCCCGGGCCAGGAAGTCCGCCACCTCACGGTCGAAGCAGGCCGCGCGCAGCGCTTGCAGCTGGCTCACCATCGCGTTCCGGCCGAACCGCTCCGCGAACGGGAAGTCGATCCGGCCGACCAGCTCGACCGCCTTCGGGTCCGGCAGCACGGTGTCCGGCCGCCGCGCCTCCACCGCCCGGTGCCACAGCGTCCACAGCGCCGTCTCCGGCACCGCCTCCAGCTCGGGCCGCTCCGCGCCGCCAGTCATCGCTCGCTCCTTCGACGTGCTCCCCGGATGCCCGCGCGTGTGCCACGCGTACCCCGCGGGTGCCGAACGGGTGCCGCGCGGGTGTCTCGCGCTCGGGCATGAACCCGCCGATTCTGACACCCGGTCCGGACCGCCCCACCCGCCGACGCGCCGCTCGACCGGCGGCAGGAGAAGTCGACGTGGCCGACTTCTCGCGCACCACACCCGGCTCGGCTCAGCCGACGCTGAAGGCACCGTCCGGCGGAGGCGGGGAATCGGTGGCGTCCGCATCCGTGACCGGGGCCGTGCGGCCGACCAGAGCCGCCAGGTCGTCCCCCTCCACCAACCGGGCCGGGAAGATGTCACCCGCGAACAACCGGGCCAGCTCCGCCTCCGGCAGCGGCGCCGTCGACCCGGCCAGCAGCACATTGCCGTACCGCCGCCCGCGCAGCACCGACGCCTCCGCCACCAGGCAGACGTACGGGAACACCGCCCCTACCGTCGCCGCCTGTGCCTTGGCGAACGCCAGCGGCGGGCCGTCCGCCAGGTTGGCCGCGTAGCAGCCGCCCTCACGCAAGGTGTCCGCCGCCAACCGCAGGAACTCCACCGACGTGAGGTGCGCCGGGGTGCGGGAGCCACGGAAGACGTCGGCGATCACCAGGTCCTGCGAGGCCGCCGGGACGTCGGCGAGGGCCGCCCGGGCATCGCCGACGGTCGCGGTGACGTCCGCGCCGGGCCCCTGCCAGGGCAGCCGTTCGGCGACCAGCTCCAGCAGCGGCCCGTCCACCTCCACCACCCGCTGCCGCGAACCCGGCCGGGTGGCCGCCAGGTAGCGGGGCAGGGTGAGCGCGCCGCCGCCGAGGTGCAGCACGTCCAGCGGCTGCCCGGCGGGGGCCAGCGCGTCCGCGAGGTGGCCGAGGCGCCGGGTGTACTCGAACTCCAGGTGCGTCGGATCGGCGAGATCGACGTACGACTGCGGGGTGCCGTCCAGGGTCAGCAGCCAGCCGCCGTCGCGGTCGATGTCCGGCATGAGCTTGGCGAAGCCGAGGTCGGTCCGCCGCCCGACCGGCACCGGCTCGTCGTGCTCGAAGGTCACGCGCTTTCCCCGGCCGGCCGCACGTCCTCCGGCTGCACGTCCGCCGCGTTCACGTCCACCGGCTGCACGTCCAGGTACGCCGCGAGCCAGTGATCCAGCTCGGCGAACACCTGGGTGCGAGCCTTCTCCCCGGAGAGCACCAGGTCGTGCATACCGCCCTCGATCCGGACGATCGTCACGTGCCGGCCGAGCCTCGGCCCCTGTGCGGCGATGTCGTCGGCGCGCAGCACCGCGTCCGCGTGGTGCAGCGCGTTGTGCCACTTCGTGGTGGCGATGGACTTGGTCGAGGCCATCAGCAGCACCGGCACGTCGATGCCCAGCCCGTGCCGCAGCCGCCGGTGCCCCTGGTGGATCGCCGACAGCCAGCCCGCGAACAGCGGGAAGCCCTCGGCGGGCTTGAGCGTGAGGTCGAAGTCCCACTCGCCCCTGTGGTCCTTGTGCAGGCTGTGCGTGTAGTGCGGGTTCAACGTCGACGGCAGCACCCGGGTCGGCGCCAGCCGCCCGATCGCCGTCACCGTCGGCCCGCCGACGCTCCGTACGACCGGTGACGTCGGCATCGACAAAAACGGCGAGTTGAGGAACAGCCCGTCCACCAGGCCCCGCCCGGCCCGACGCCCCGCCCACAGCGCACCGACCAGCCCACCCGTCGAGTGCCCGTTCACCAGCAGCTGCCGGTGCCCGTCCACCTCCCGGATGATCCGCACCGCCTCGTCGATCTCCTCGTCGTACTCCACGAGGTCACGGACGAAGTTCGGCGACTGGTGCGGGCGCAGCGAACGGCCGTACTTGCGCAGGTCGAGCGCGTAGAACGAGAACCCGAGCGCGGTGTAGTGGTCGGCCAGGTTGGTCTGGAAGAAGTAGTCGTTGTACCCGTGGATGTAGAGCACGGCCCGCTGCGCGCCGGGGACCAGCCGACGCACCAGCGTCGCGCACACCGCCCCTTCGGCATCCGGCCGCAGCTCCAGCTCCGCCGCCTCGTAAGGGGCACCCAGGACGTCTTCCCGAAACTCCATCTGCGCCGCACCGATCCTCTGCTCCGCCCGCCGATGTGGCAGGTGACCACCCGTTCCGAGCCAGACGATACCGGCCGGTAGGTGCCCGGCGCTCGGCGGTGGCCGGTCAGTCGGCGGGGGTGTCCGAGGGAGGAGCCGCCGGCGCACAGCAGCGCGTGGCCGACGGCGATGGCCTGGATCGCCCTGCCGATGCCGCCGAGGCCGGTGACGGTGACCGCCGGCGGGCGAGCCTCGATCGTCACCTTCGCGGTATTCGCCTGGACGACCGGGCTGTGGAAGTCGCCTCCCCCGGTCATGCTGTCGTGCACCGGCTCACGGTGCGCTCCGCGCCTCCGTCCCACTCCTCGTACGCCTGCTGTGCGCCGGTGGTCGTGTGGAACGCTTCCCGGACAGGGCAGGCGAGTTGGGGAGTGCACATGGATCCGTCGCTTTACCGGTCGGCCACCGAGGCGATGGCCGCGCCGCCGGAGAAGCTCGCGTACGTCGCCGGGTTCGACCGGTGGGCTCAGCGGCCGGACGCGCTGCTCACGGTGGACACGGATCCGGCATCAGCCGACTACGGGAGGGTGCTGAACTTCGCCGAACTCCCCACCCTGGGCGACGAGTTGCACCATTTCGGCTGGAACGCCTGTTCCAGCGCCCTGGCCCATGCCTGCCACGAGAATCCGGAGCGGCGGTTCCTGCTGCTCCCCGGGCTGCGCTCCTCGCGCCTGCACGTCATGGACACCCGGCCCGACCCCGTCCGGCCGCGCCTGGTGAAGACCGTCGAGGCCGCCGAACTCGCCGCCAAGGCGGGCTACTCGCGCCCGCACACCCTGCACTGCGGCCCGGAGGGGGTGTTCCTGTCGTGCCTGGGCGCCGGTGAGGGCACGGACGGACCGGGCGGGGTGGCGATCCTCGACCACTCCACCTTCGATGTGCTGCGCGCCTGGGAGACGGAGCGCGGGCCGCAGCACTTCGCGTACGACGTCTGGTGGCACCTCGGCACCAATGTGGGGGTGACCAGTGAGTGGGGCAGCCCGTGGATGGTCGAGGACGGGGTGGTGCCGGAGCTGCTGCTGGGCCGCAAGTACGGGCACGCACTGCACTTCTGGGAGCTGGACTCGGGGCGGCACCTGCAGCGGATCGACTTCGGCGACCAGTACCAGATGGTGTTGGAGCTGCGTCCGGCGCACGATCCGCAGGCGGAGTGGGGGTTCGCCGGGGTGGTGGCGAACGTCGAGGACCTCTCCTCCTCGGTCTGGCTCTGGTACCGGAACGGGCCGGCGTTCACCGCGCGCAAGGTGATCGACATCCCCGCCGAACCGGCGAAGGCCGAGGACCTGCCGCGCGCACTGCAGCCGTTCGGCGCGGTGCCGCCGCTGGTCACCGACATCAATCTGTCGGTGGACGACCGCTGGTTGTACGTGTCGGCCTGGGGCACCGGCGAGCTGTTCCAGTTCGACGTCTCGGATCCCTTCCACCCCCGGCTCGCCTCCTCCGTCCGGCTGGGTGGGGTCGTCGCCCGCACCCCGCACCCGGCCGAGCCGGGACGGCCGTTGAGCGGGGCGCCGCAGATGGTGGAGATCAGCCGGGACGGCCGGCGGCTGTATCTCACCAACTCCCTCTACGGCGCCTGGGACGACCAGTTCTACCCGGACGGCATCGAGCCGTGGATGGTCAAGCTGGACGCCGACCCCGAGGCGGGCGGGCTGAGCGTCGACGAGCGTTTCTTCCCGCACGGCGCGGATTTCCGGGGCCTGCGCGTTCACCAGACCCATCTCGCGGGCGGCGACGCGTCCTCGGACTCCTACTGCTTCCGCTGAGCGCTCAGCGCTGCAGCGCCTGGTCGTACCGGGCGTTGCCAGGAGCCCTTGCCAAGACCCCTGCCGACTACCGGGACTGCTCGGCGGGCGAACCGGGGGGCGAACCGGCGGGTGAGCCGGTCGTCCGCTCGGACGGGTCGGTCTGGAACTCGGTGGCCACCCAACTGGCCAGCAGGCGCAGCGATTCGGCCGAGGACGAGCCCGGTTCGGCGTGGTAGGTGACCAGTACCTGGTCCGAGTCCCCGGCCGGACGCAGGGTCTCGTACTGCAGGCTGAGCCCGCCGACCACCGCGTGGTGCAGCCGCTTGGTGCCGTGGCCCTTGTCCTGGATGTTGTGGGTGGCCCAGAGGCGGCGGAAGTCCTCGCTCTTGACGGAGAGTTCGCCGATGAGCGAGGCCAGCCGGGGGTCGTCCGGGTCGCGCCCGGCGTCCAGGCGCAGGATGCCGACGACGTCGCTGGCCTTGCCTTCCCAGTCCTGGTAGAGCTCGCGCGCGGCCGGGTCGAGGAAGACGTTCCAGGCCATGTTGCGCTGCTCGGGCGGCATCGCGGCGAAGTCGCCGAGGAGAGCGGTGCCGAGGCGGTTCCAGGCGATGATGTCGAGGCGCCGGCCGAGCACGTACGCGGGAACGCCGTCCATCGCGTCCAGGAGCTGTTGCAGCGCGGGCCGCACCAGCTGTGCCCGGGCGGCGGCCCGGCCGGAGCGGCGGCGGGCGGGCTTGGTGAGCCGGCCGAGGTGGTCGCGCTCGGCGGGGCTGAGCCGCAGCACCCGGGCGATGGCGTCCAGCACGGCGGTGGAGACGTTCTCGCCGTGGCCCTGTTCGAGCCGCGTGTAGTAGGCGGTGCTGACTCCGGCGAGCTGGGCCAGTTCCTCGCGGCGCAGCCCGGGGACCCGACGCCGGGTGGTGGTGTCCCGCAGGCCCACGTCCTCGGGCCGCAGCCGGGCACGGCGGGATCGGAGGAACTCGCTGAGTTCGGTGCGCTGGTCCATGTCTGCAGTATGCGGGCGATCCGGTGCGCCGGGGGGCGGGTGAGGGTGATACTGCCGTGCGTACCTTCCGCGGGCGTACGTCCGGCCCGCCTACGTTCCGCCCGCCTACGTTCCGCTCCCCTACGTCCCGGGTTCGTACGAAGACCTCTGGTCTGGTTGGCCCGATCGCGCCGCAGCAGTCTTGAGGGCATGACGAACGAGACGACGAACACGACGGTCACGACGAGCACGACGAGCACCACGAGCACGACGAACACCCGCACCGTCGCCGCCTACGCGGCGCAGCGGCCCGACGCCCCGCTGGCGAAGACCACCGTCACCCGCCGGGCCGTGGGCGAGCACGACATCGTGATCGACATCAAGTACTCCGGCATCTGCCACTCCGACATCCACCAGGTCCGCGAGGACTGGGGCACCGGCATCTTCCCCATGGTGCCGGGCCACGAGATCGCGGGCGTGGTCAGCGAGGCCGGCCCCGGCGTGACCCGCTGGAAGGTCGGCGACCGGGTCGGCGTCGGCTGCTTCGTCGACTCCTGCCGCGAGTGCGACAACTGCCTCGCCGGCCTCCAGCAGTACTGCACCCGCGAGGGCGGCGTCACCTTCACCTACAACAGCATGGGCACGGACGGCCTGCCGACCTACGGCGGCTACTCCTCGGAGCTGGTGGTGGACGAGGCGTACGCGCTGAGCATCCCCGACAACCTGCCGCTGGACGCCGCGGCGCCGCTGCTGTGCGCGGGCGTCACGCTGTACTCGCCGCTCGCCCACTGGGGCGCGGGCCCGGGCAAGAAGGTCGCGATCGTGGGCCTCGGCGGCCTCGGCCACATGGGCGTCAAGCTCGCCCACGCGATGGGCGCGGAGGTCACCGTGCTCAGCCAGTCGCTGCGCAAGCGCGAGGACGGCCTCAAGCTCGGCGCCGACCACTACCGGGCCACCTCCGACCCGGCGACCTTCAGTGAGCTGGCGGGCAGCTTCGACCTGATCGTCAACACCGTCTCGGCCGACCTCGACCTCAGCGCCTACCTGCTCCTGCTGCGCACCGACGGCACCATGGTGCAGGTCGGCGCGCCGGAGAAGCCGGTCTCGGTCAACGCCCACGCGCTGATCACCGGGCGCCGCTCGCTGGCCGGGTCGATGATCGGCGGGCTGCCGGGGACCCAGGAGATGCTGGACTTCTGCGGTGAGCACGGCATCACCGCCGAGATCGAGCTGATCCGGGCCGACCAGATCAACGAGGCCTACCAGCGGGTGCTGGACGGCGACGTCCGGTTCCGCTTCGTGATCGACGCCTCGACCATCTGATCGACGCCTCGCGACGATCCGACGGAGCTCGCACGAGCCCGTCAGCAGGTGCCCCGCGTCCTGGTGCTCTCCCGTCACCAGGCGCGGGGCACCCGCGTTTCAGACGGAGGCCGTCTTGGCCGCCTGCCGCTCCTCGCGGCGGTCCAGCCGCCGCTGCCGGCCACGGCGCAGCGGCTGGTCGGGCAGCCAGCCGAAGGTGAGGCAGGAGCCCACCACCCCGAGCAGCATCCCGATCAGGAAGCCGCCCAGGTTGGAGGTGACCCAGCTGGCCAGCGAGGCCAGCACGGCGAGGATGGAGTAGAACAGCCGCTGCGCCGGGTTGAACAGGATCAGCAGGCCGCACAGCACCATCACCGCCGGCACCAGGTACCCGGCCAGTCCCTGCATCCCGATGTGCAGGACGACGGGCAGCGGGGCCCGCAGGGTGAACAGGATCTCGGCGCCGCCGAGCAGCACCAGCAGCCCGCCCCAGAACGGTCGCCTGCCCCGCCAGTCGCGCCGCTTGACCGGGCGGGTGGCGGGCTCGCCGGCTGTGGGCTCGGCGTCCGCGGCTGTGGCGGCAGCGGGCTCGGCGGCGGCCGTGGCAGCGGTGCCGGGCGTGGCGGCCGTCCCCTCGGCCGCCACCCCCTCGGCCCGCGCCGCGGTGCCCTCGCCGGCGCCGGCCGGCTCCGGTGCGGACTCCGCCATGCTCAGCAGCCCTGGGAGCTGAAGCTCAGCCGCAGGTTGGGCAGTTTGAACCCGACGGCGGTGCTCGCGTAGTTGTGCTGCTTGAGGTGCGTCAGCAGGACGGTGTCGGCCTGCTGGCCGAAGACACCCGGGTTGCCCTTGCCGACCGGTCCGGCCTTGTCGAAGGTGCTGGCGTCGCCGCCGATCTCGATGTTGGTGAACTCCGCGTCGCCGGACAGCAGATCGGAGTCGGTGGTGAGGTTGGTGGCGGAGACGGGGGTGCCGCCGTCGCCCGCGTGGATCACCAGGTTGATGCCGCCGAGGTCGACGCTCTGGCACAGGTTGGTGATCTGGGCGCTCTTGATCGCCGACACGGCGACCAGGACCTGGCCGCCGGTGGAGCCCGCGTTGGGGCTGTCGGGGATCATCGAGTCCAGCGCGCCGAACTGTGCGAAGCCCTGGCCGTCCAACTTGTCGGCGGTGATGGTGAACGGCATGCCGGAGATGGAGAACTGCGCGGCGAGTACGCCCTGGGCGGTGAGCGCCATCAGGACGCCCCCGGCGGCGATGGCCGGCACGGCCATCAGGACGGTGCGCTTGAGCCGTACCCGGCCTCTTCTCGGGCCGGCCGGCTGTGGGGTCTCGGCCGCCGCGGCGGCGTCCTCGGACATGGCCATGTGTGCTCCCTGTGGGTGGATTGGGTGTGCAGGCACTGGCATGTTGCCCTGGCGCGGACAGCGTTCCGCGGCCCGACCGGATCACCCGCCCCTCGGCAGCGGGGCGGGTCAGGTCGGAGCGCGGTAAGTAACTGGGAAGCTACTGCCGGGTATTGGCCGGGTCAATACGGGTGCACGAAGGATCTTCACCAATCCCGGGCCCGAGCCGCTCGGCGGCCCCCGCCGGGCCGGTCCGCTCGACCGTGCCCGCCACCCCGAGCCGCTCGGCGGCCTCCGCCGGACCGAGGAACGGAGCCAGGCAGAACATGCTCAATACCGGTAGCAGTTCCGGTAGTTGATCGGTCCGGCCGGAGTCGATCCGGCGGTAGAGCGCGCTGTAGACGCCGCCCACCACGGCGTCCACCATCTCGTTCACCGTTACGCCGCCCGGCAGTTGGGGCACCTCGGCGAAGAACGCCCGAAACCTGGTGAGGAGTTGATCCCTCTCGCGCCGCCCCTCCGGGCCGACCGCCTCGATCTCGATCACCGCCATGGTGGCGAACGAGGGTGTCCCGGCGAGCAGTTGGAGCATCGCGCCGAGCGCCTGCCGGATCCCCCGGCACCAGTCGGATTCGGCCGCGAAGGCCGCCGCCATCCGCCGGAGCACCACCCCGGTGCCGTACCGGTGCGCGGCCAGGAAGGCGTCCTCCTTGCCGCTGAACAGCTCGTAGAAGACCGGCCTGGTCACACCCGCCGCGCGGCAGATGTCGCTCACCGTCGCGTGCCGGTAGCCGCGTTCGGCGACGGTCCGGACCAGCCCGTCCAGCAGCCGCTCGCGCTGGGTCGCGGCGACCACGCCCGCGGGCTGCCGGCGCGGGCCGGGCTTGATCGAGCGGGCGGGGTCGCGGCCGGTCCGCGCGCCCGGCAGCAGGACCACGTCGGCACTCCGGAGGTAGTTCCGATCCATCACCAACTCCTGTGTCCTGTATTGACATTGACGCAACACCGGGTTTACAACACTGACAGGTTTCCAACCGGTGGGCGAGCAGGCCCCCACCGGCCGACCTCCAGGGGCTCCCACGGTCCGGGCGAACCGCCCGGACCACCGGACCACGACGGGCGCGGGCCCGCGGCGGTGGCAGCCGCCGACGTGCACCCCCACAGCACCGCACGTCCGCACCGACTCTGCGCAGTGCCGCTGTGTCCCGCACCACCGGACGTCCACATCCGTACATCCACATCCGTACGTCCGTGCAGCGCCGTACACCGATACACCCGTACACGGCTGTACGTCCGCACACCGCCGTACCGCACGAGCGGGCCCGTGGCGCCGGGCCCGCCCGCACCGCGGCCCCGCCGGAGCCCCCGGTACGCCATGCACCTCCCCCGTCGTGCACACCACCACACCCGCACGCCGGGATTCCCCCACCCGTCCCCCGGACGGAGAGAGGTACCCTCATGCGCATCCGTCGCACTCTCGCCACCGCCGCCCTCGCCGCACTCGCCCTCACCGGCGCGGCGGTGGCACCCGCCGAGGCCGCCACCGCCGTACTCACCACCGGCAGTTCGACCGGCCCGGCCGTCGCCGTTGGTGACGTCCTGTCCGCCAACCTGGCCTCCGGCAGCTACGCGACCTTCTACAACGGTGCCACCGGGACGAGCGGCATCAAGTGTGCCGCCTCCTCCTTCTCGGCGACCGTGACCGCCAACCCGGCCGCCCCGGGCAGCGCCGTCGAGCAGCTCAACACCCAGACCTTCGGCTCCTGCACCTCCAACGTCCTCGGTGTCACGGGCGTCAGGAGCATCACCGTCACCAACCTGCCGTTCACCAACACGGTCAGCGACGCCCCCGGCTACCCGGTCAAGCTCACCCCCGGCGCGGCCGGCGCGATGGGCACCACCGTGGTGCTCAGCACCATCCTGGGCAGCATCAGCTGCAACTACCAGAACGCCACCGGAATCAACGGCACCGCCTCGAACACCGGCAGCACCATCGGCTTCTCCGCCCAGCCGTTCACCCTGGTGTCCGGCCCGGGCCTGTGCTTCTCGACGGGCTACTTCAGCGCCACCTACGGCCCGGTCACCGACACCTCCGTCGCCGGCAGCCCGGTCCTCGTCGTCAACTGACGGTCCGCGTCAACTGACGGTCCGCGCCGACTGACGGTCCGCACCGCCGACTGACGGTCCGCGCCGTCGGCTGACGCGCAGCCCCACCCCGACCACGGCGGCGTACGGCACCGGCACCACGCCGTACGCCGCTGGGCCGTGCCCGGGCACACCGGGGCACCGGGGCACCGGGCGGGACACCGAGACAGCGAAGTGACCGGCCGGTAGGGTGGCGCCGCACACGGACGGCGAACCTTGAACAGGGCGGGCACATGGGCAGCGACGGAACGACGGCACGTGGCACGGGCTTCTTCACCTCGGTCGCGGACGCCGCCGAGCAACTCGCCGCCACCGGCTACCTCGCCTCCCCGGCCGTCGCCACCACCGTCTTCCTCGCCGACCGGCTCGGCAAGCCGCTGCTGGTCGAGGGACCGGCCGGGGTCGGCAAGACCGAGCTCGCCAAGGCGGTCGCCGCGATCGGCCGGGCCCGGCTCGTCCGGCTGCAGTGCTACGAGGGCATCGACGAGGCCCGCGCGCTCTACGAGTGGAACCACGCCAAGCAGCTGCTGCGGATCACCGCCGGCCGCGACGAGGGCTGGGAGGAGGCCCGCGGCGACATCTTCGGCGAGGAGTTCCTGCTCACCCGCCCGCTGCTCACCGCCATCCGCGGCGAGGAGCCGACGGTGCTGCTGATCGACGAGATGGACAAGGCCGACGTCGAGGTCGAGGCGCTGCTCCTGGAGGTGCTCAGCGACTTCCAGGTCACCGTCCCCGAGCTCGGCACTATCACCGCCACCCGCCGTCCCTTCGTCCTGCTCACCTCCAACGCCACCCGCGAGCTCTCCGAGGCGCTGCGCCGCCGCTGCCTCTTCCTCCACCTCGACTACCCGGACGCCGAGTTGGAGCGCCGGATCGTCCGCCTCAAGGTGCCGGGACTGGACGACACCCTGGCCGAGTCGCTGGTACGGATCGTCGGCGCGCTGCGTGCGATGGAGCTGCGCAAGGCACCGTCCGTCGCCGAGACCATCGACTGGGCCCGCACCCTGCTCGCCCTGGGCGCGGACACCCTCGACGAGACGGCCGTCCGGGACACCCTCGGGGTGATCCTCAAGCACCAGGACGACATCCGGAAGGCCGCCCAGAAGCTCACCCTCGCGTGACCGCCGCACCCCAGGGCGCCGGCCCCGCCGCGCCCCAGGCCACCGACACCGCCGCCCGCCTCACCGGCCTGGTCCGCGCCCTGCGCGGCCACGGCCTGCGGATCGGCCCGGCCGAGACGGTGGACGCCGCCGCCGTCCTCGACGTCCTCGGTTTCACCGACCGCGAGCAGATGCGGGCCGGCCTGGCCGCCGCCCTGCTGCGCTCCGACGGCCAACGGGTGGTCTTCGACGCCACCTTCGACCTGTTCTTCCCCCTCGGCGTCGGCACCCCCGAAGCCGTCCGCGCCGACCCGCCACCGGTCCCCGAGGACCCCGAGCCGCCACGCTTCGGCCGCCCCGACCCGCTCCGCGACGACCTGCGCGAACGCCTCGCCGCCGCCCTCGCCGCGGACGACCGCGCCGCCCAGGCCCGGCTCGCCGGCGAGGTCGTGGCAGCCTTCGGCCGGTACGGCGCCGGCGGCGCACCCGGCACGCCCGGCTCCGACGGCTGGTCCGCCCAGCAGGCGCTCGGCCGGCTGTCCCCCGAGACACTGCTGGCCCGGATCCTCGCCGCCCTGCGCGGCCGCCCCGGCCCGGCGGACGTCTCCGACCTGGTCCTCGCCGACGAGATCCGCCGCCGCATCCGGGACTTCCGCGCCCAGGTCGCCACCGAGGCCCGCCGTCGGGTCGCCGAACTGCGCGGCCCCGAACGGATCGCCGAGCGCGCCGTCGCCCCCACCGCCGACCGGATCGACTTCCTGTACGCCGGCCGCGACCAGCTCGCCGAACTGCGCCGCACTGTCCACCCGCTGGCCCGCAAGCTCGCCACCCGCCTGGCCGCCCGCCGCCGCCGCGCCGCCCGCGGCCGCATCGACCTGCGCCGCACCCTGCGCCGCTCGCTCACCACCGGTGGCGTACCGCTGCGCCCCGCCTACCGGCTGCGCCGCCCGGCCCGGCCGGAACTGGTGCTGCTCTGCGACGTCTCCGGCTCGGTGGCGGGTTTCGCCGACTTCACCATGCTGCTGGTCCAGGCGATGAGCGAACAGTTCAGCAAGGTCCGGGTGTTCGCCTTCGTCAACCGCACCGCGGAGGTCACCGACCTGCTCAGGAACGGCGACGACCCGGCCCGCCTGGCCGCCCGGATCCTCGCCGAGGCCAAGGTGATGGGCTACCACGGCAACAGCGACTACGGCTCCGCCCTCGGCGACTTCGCCGACCACCACCTGGACGCCGTCGGCCCGCGCACCTGCGTCCTGGTCCTCGGCGACGCCCGCAACAACCACCGCGACCCCAACCTCGACGCCCTCCGCCGGATCGCCGGCCGGGCCCGACGGGTCTTCTGGCTGAACCCCGAACAGCCGTCCCTCTGGCCGACCGGCGACTCCGCCGCCCACGCCTACGCCGGCGTCGTGGAGATGCACTCCTGCCGCAACGCCCGCCGCCTCGGCGAACTGATCGCCCGCCTCCTGCCGGTCTGACCCCCGCCCGGGCCGGACGGGGGTGCCGCCGGAACGGGCGTCAGTCCAGCGACTTCAGGAAGTCCAGCAGCGCCTCGGTGACCTCGGCCGGGCGCTCCTGCTGCGTCCAGTGCCCGGTCTCCGGGAGCCGGACGTGCCGGTGCAGCCGAGGGGTCACGTGCTGCAGCAGGTACGCCACCACTTCACGCGGCACCATCGCGTTCACCAGGTCCTGCTCACCGGTCACGTACAGCGCGGGCGCCTCGATCCGCCGGCCGGTGAACGCCGCCATCAGCTCGTTGTTCCGGTCGATGTTGCGGTACCAGTTGAGTCCCCCGGTGAAGGCGCGCTCGCCGTGCAGGGCGTAGTCGGCCGCGAAGGCGTCGATGTCCGCCTCGGTGAGCCAGGAGGGCAGCCGCTCCGGCTCCGGAATGGTGTCCAGCAGGCTCCCGCCCTCGGGGGCGACCCACGGCTTCGGTTCCCCGTCCGGGTAGGTGCCGCCGAGGATGCGGCGGAACGAGGCCTTGGGGTCGGCCGCCAGCTCGGCGTCGGCACGGCCGGGTTCCTGGAAGTAGATCTGGTAGAAGCCGTCGCCGAACTTCTCCCGGGAGGCCGCCAGCGGCGTCGGCCCGGACGGCAGCGGCGGCACGCTCAGCCCGGCGACGCCCCGCACCAGGTCCGGGCGCAGCGCCGCGGTGGCCCAGGCGACGGGGGCGCCCCAGTCGTGCCCGACCACCACCGCCCGCTCCGCTCCGAGCGCGCCGATCAGCGCCGTCACGTCGCCGACCAGGTGCAGCAGGCTGTACGCGTCCACGTTCTCGGGCTGCTCGCTGCGGGCGTAGCCGCGCTGGTCGGGCGCCACCACCCGGTAGCCGGCCTCGGCGAGCGGCGCGAACTGGTGCCGCCAGGAGTACCAGCTCTCCGGGAAGCCGTGCAGCAGCAGGACCAGCGGCCCCTCCCCCTGCTCGGCGAGGTGCAGCCGCACCCCGTTCACCTCGACCTCGCTGTGCTTGATCGACTCGTACGACACGAAACTCACCATCCGCTAGGAAACGTCCGTCCGCTTCCGAACCTGCCCCGCCGACCGCCGTCGGAACCCCTCCTCGACCTCTCGTCCGCCCCGGGACACAAGCAGCCGAGGCCGCCCCGGAATCCGGGACGGCCTCGGCCTCATCGTGAAGCGGTGGAGTGGCTGAGCGTCAGTTCACCGTGTAGCTGTACGGGATCGCCGCGAGCACCGCACCGGTGGTGTTCAGGACGTTGTTGGCGGTGGCCACCCCGGTCGGGCCGGACACCAGGTACAGCACACCCTTGACCGTGCTGCCCTTCGGGCCGGTCGGGGTCAGGGTCACCTGCAGCGAGCCGGTGGCGCCGGGCGCGACGGTCACCGGGCTGGCGGCCTGGGCCGAGGCGTCCACCGAGGCGGCGTACGGGTCACCGGTGCTGGAGGTCAGCGCCGGGTCGAAGGCCTGGGTGTGCGCGGTGGCCGTGATGGTGGAGGTGCCGGTCGGGGCGCCGCCGTTGCCGAACGGGCCGATCTGCTGCACGAAGGTGCTCCAGTTGCCCGGGACGACCGGCTGCTCGGCGGTGCCGTTGTCGGTCACGACCGAGATGGTCGAGCCGTTCTGGGCCTTCTTCAGGTCGCCGAACAGGTCCGGCGAGCCGGTGGTGGCGCTCAGCTCGATCTGCGCCGGCGTCGAGGACGCCGCCACGGCCTTGAGCTGGTCGGCGCCCGGCGGCACCAGGAAGGACGGCACCGTGGAGCTGAGGCTCAGCGGCAGGTTGACGCTCGCCGAGGCGCCCTGCGGCACCAGCGGGACGTCCACCCGGCGGTCCAGGCGGCCGTCGGCGGCGATCTTCTGGGCCGCGACGGTGTTGTTGGTGTAGTTCACCTGGACGGTGACCGGCTTGCCGGCCGCCAGCTTGGTGTGCGCGTCGTTCGGCAGACCGGCCGCGGTGGCCTGGTTCTGGTTGAACGCGACGGTGCCGGTGAAGTCCTGGGCGAGCTGCTGGCCGCTGACCGGGCCGAGCACGTTCAGGACGAACCGCCAGCGGCCGGCGGCCGGGTTGACGGTGGTGGCCGAGACGCCGGCCGAGGTGCCGGTCAGGTTGCCCTGGGCGTCGAACTGGCCGTTGCCCTCGATGTCGATCGGGGTGCCGTTCGGGCTGATCAGCGCGCCCTGCATGAGCAGGTTGGCGTCCTTGCCGACGGTGACGCCGACCCGCAGGTCCTTCTGGCCCTTCGGGACGTCGAAGCCGTAGGTGAAGCTCTGCGTCGGCGAGGCGCTGCGGCCGTTGCCACCGGTGATGGAGCCGGTGAAGGTGCCCTTGCCCTGGTTGACCGGGACGAGGCTGCGCAGCGTGACCGGGACGCTGGTGGTGCTGCCGTTGGAGCTGGAGACGGTGATCGCCTCGCTGGAGTCACCGCTGGTCGCCGGGGTGGTCAGCTGGACCTTGAGGGTCTTGGTCTGACCGGGCTGCAGCTCGGTGGTGCTCGGGCTCACGGCGCCGGCCGGCACCGCGCGCTGGGTGGCGGTGCCCAGCTGGACCGGGCCGGTGAAGCCGGCCTTGCCCGCCGGAGTGTAGAGGATCGCGGTCCACTCGCCGGCCACCGGGTGCGGGACGTCGACCAGGCCGAAGTTCGCCGGGGTGGCGCCGCCCTGCGGACGGGTGTTGGTCTCGAAGCGGCCCGACGGGTCGAGCAGCGTCATGCGGACGACCGGGCCGTTGGTGACCGGGTTGGGCGCACCGTGCCAGGCGATCGAGGCCGCGAGGCGGTCCGCGCCGGCCGGGACGGTGAACTTGACCTGCTTCTGCACCCAGTTCGTACCGTTGGTGGCGTACTTGAAGGTGTCCGTCGAGGACGAGTCCAGCTGGACGGTCTGCTGGTTGCTCGACTGCGGGGCGAAGCTGCGGGTCGCGGCGCTCACCGTCTGGGGCTCGTCACTGGTGTTGGTGACGGACACGTCGGTGCTGTGGGTCGAGCCGGGGGTGCCGGCGATGTCGACCTGGCCGGTGTTGACCACGACGGTGTTGGCGCCGTCGGTGCCGTCCCCGTCGTCGTAGCCGCGGGCGGCCTCGACGGCGGCGCGGACGTTCAGCAGGCCGGCGCCCTGCTCCTCGGCGGGGACGCCGAGGTCGCTGGCGGTGCCGGTGAGGAACTTCTTCACCAGCGCCGGGGTGGGCGAGTCGCCGCCGTGGGTGTCGCGGTAGGCCTGGATGACCAGGGCCGCGGCACCGGTGACGAACGGGGCGGCCTGGCTGGTGCCACCGAAGGGCTGGATCGGCGAGGCCTTGCCGTTGAAGCCCGAGCAGTCGGTGTACTTGGTGAGGTCGGGGGTGCAGAGCGCCCAGTCCGACTCACCCGGCGCGACCAGGTCGACGGTGCGGCCGGCCTGGGTGAAGCCACCCGAGGACAGCGCGGAGATACGGCTGTTGTTCCAGGTCTTGTTGGAGAACTGGGAGGCCGCGTAACCGGTCTGCTGGTAGTTCTGGTTGTCGGTGGAGGCGCCGACCGAGATCACGTACGGATCGGTGGACGGCGTACCGACGGTGCCGCTGATGCCGGCGTCACCGGAGGAGACGGCGACGGTGACACCGGCCTTGACGGCCTGCTCGTTGAAGAGCGAGATGGTGTCGTGCGCGCCGCTGTCCGGGGTGACGTTGCCGCCGAAGGACTCGTTGAGCACGTCCACGTGGGCGACCCGCACCGCGTAGTCGATGGACTGCAGGATCGACGAGTTGGACATCAGCTCGCCGCCGGCCTTCAGGGCGACCAGGTCGGCGTCCGGGGCGAGGCCGCGGATGCGGATGTTGCAGCCGGCCGGCAGCGGGTGCGAGGCGTTGACGAACTGCGAGACGTCGTAGGTCTGGCGGCCCTGGGCGATGACCGCCGAGGCGTCACCGAAGGCCTCCGCCGCGCCGGTCGGCGCGTCCCAGCCGTCGCCCGCGAAGTCCTTGTAGTCGACCACGGCGTGCGAGCCGTCGGCCCGGATGAAGTCCGGGTTGTTCGGGTCGAGGCCGTCCGCGATGTAGGCGACCTTGACGCCCTTGCCGGTGGCGAGGTTCTCCACACCGGGCTTGCCGTTGCCGGTGTAGGCCCGGACCGAGTACAGACCCTCGGGCTCCAGCAGGGGCTTGCTGGGGTCGGAGGGGCAGACCGTGTTGGTCGCGTTCTCCTCGGCGCCCTGGCCGTTGCTGCCCGAAACGGCCTGCGGAGCGGCGGCGGCCTTGGGCGCCTTCGCGCCGTCGGCGGCCGCGGAGTCCTTGGTCTGCTTCGCCTTGCCGGCGGCCGCCGGGGCGACCTGGACCTGGGTGTCCGCCACCACGGAGGAGACGGCCGGGTCCGCCTGCAGCTGAGCGCGCAGGGCGGGGCTGACCGTGGCCGAGAAGGCGTTGCCGACCACGAAGCTCTTGATGTTGGTACCGCCGGCCGCCTTGACCTTGTTCAGCAGCGGCGCCTGCGAGGAGGCGGTCTTCTGCTGACGGGCGCCCAGGTGACCGTGGTCGGCCGGGGCGTCCGCTATCTGGTCCTTCAGGATCACGATCACCGGCACCGGGGCCCCGTCCGCGGACGCCGCCTGGGCGTTCTGCGGGTCCGGGGTCGGAGCTGCGTTGGCGCCGGTCCCGAAGCTCAGGACCATGGACGCGGCGGTGACCGTGACGGCAGCTGCTAGCTGGGTTTTCCGCCAGCCGATCATGGACATCCTTTCGTCTGTTTTATGGCTGACGCAATCCAACGCACCTGAACGCGATCACGACAAGGGGGTAAATCCCCATCAGAAAGTAAAGTTGACCATCACTCGGTAAAACTCACGGGCGGAAATCGGGCCGAATCCACATCTTTCAGCCAATCGGCCTCGCCCGGCGCCGGACGCTCCCGCACCCGGGATTCCCGTGGCGAACTCCGGACACTGGCGAAACCTCGCCACCGGGCTGACCACATGTCGACACCGCGACATTCCCTTCCCCGCCGTCCGCTGCCGAAACCAGACCCGGCGCGGCGGGGAGGAGGAACTCGGCACCGGGAACGCCAGGCAGGCCCGGCGCCAGCCCATTCAATTGGTCACTTTTACTGTATAAACAGTTTTCTCCGGAGGCGATAATGTGCGCCGCCAGGAGATTCCGGATGACCGTCCGTCATGGCCGCGCTCGCGAGGCGCGCCGTGGGCGAACGACTCGGCCACACCACGATGCCGCCCTACACGTACATGCCGGGAAAGGCCGGACGACTCGACCTGACGTACGACCGCGCACTGGCCCGACTCCCGGCCGATCCACCGCCCACGGACGACCGGCACGCGGCCGTCACCGCCGACGCCCGCGCCGCCGGCGGCACCCCGGACGGCCACCGGGAGGCCTTCGCCACCGGCCTCGGCATCCAGCTCGACGGCAGCGCGGCGGGCGTGGGCGGCTCGACGACCCTTCCGTGAAAAGTCGTCATGCGTAAAGCCTTCCCCAACTCCTGGCCAATCTGGCATGTTTCCTTCAATTCCTGTGCGCTCCCCCTCGCGCACGGGCCGGATCGGAGGACACGTGTCACCCCTGATATCCCGGCGGCTCGGCCGCCCGGCCGCCGCCCTCGCCGTCGCCTCGGCCATGGCGCTCGCCACCCCCACGGCATTCGCGACCGCCGCCCACACGAGCACCACACCCGCCGTCCCCGGCAGCGCCACGGCCGCCGCCCCGACGGCCGCGCAGGCCCCCACGACCGCCACGGGCACCGCCACCAGCCCCGGCACCGCCGCCGGTTGGGCCGCCGGCACCCGCGCCTACCTGGTGATCAGCGCACCCGCCGACATCGCCGCCGCCAAGAGCGCCGTCGCCGCGAAGGGCGGAACGGTCTTCGCGAGCTACGACACGATCGGCGTCATCGTCGCCCACTCGACCGGCACCGGCTTCGCCGCCGCGCTGCGGACCGTCCCCGGCATCCAGCAGGTGGGCGCGACCCGCACCTCCGACGTGCCGGCCGACGCCTACAACCCGGCCCTGCCGGCCAACCCCGCCCAGTCGGCCACCACGCTCACCGAGTCCAACCGCTGGGACATGACCCAGATCAAGGCCGACCAGGCCTGGAACGTCACCACCGGCTCCCCCTCCGTCAAGGTCGGCGTGCTCGACACCGGCGTGGACGACCAGCACCAGGACCTCGCACCGAACTTCGACGCCGCCGACTCGGTCTCCTGCGCGTACGGCAAGCCCGACACCCGCACCGGCGCCTGGCGCGACGTGGACACCCACGGCACCCACGTCGCCGGCACCATCGCGGCCGCGAAGAACGGCAAGGGCGTCATCGGCGTCGCGCCGGGCGTGAGGATCGCCTCGGTCCGGATCGCCGAGCCGACCAGCACCCTGTTCTACGCCGAGAACACCGTCTGCGGCTTCATCTGGGCCGGCGACCACGGCTTCAAGGTGACCAACAACAGCTACTACACCGACCCGTGGCAGTTCAACTGCCCGAACGACCTCGACCAGGCGGCCGTCATCGAGGGCGTCAAGCGCGCCCAGGAGTACGCCGAGGGCAAGGGTTCGCTGCAGGTCGCGGCGGCCGGCAACGCCGACTACGACCTGGCCGCCAAGACCACCGACACCGCGAGCCCGAACGACTCCACTCCGGTCACCCGGACCATCAGCAACGCCTGCCTCGACATCCCCACCGAACTCCCCGGCGTGGTGACCGTCGCTGCCACGGGCAGCGGCAGCGGCAAGGCCTCCTACTCCAACTTCGGCCGGGGTGTCATCGACGTCGCGGCGCCCGGCGGCGACGGCGCGACCGCCGTCTACTCGACCCTGCCCGGCGGCAAGTACGGCACCAAGAGCGGCACATCGATGGCTTCCCCGCACGTCACCGGGGTGGCCGCGCTGATCGCGAGCACCGACCCGTCGCTCACCCCGGCCGACATCCGGGCCCGTCTGGCCACCCAGGCCGACGACCTGGCCTGCCCCGCCGGGGACAGCCGCTGCACCGGCACCACCGCGAACAACGCCTTCTTCGGCGAGGGCCAGGTCGACGCGCTGAAGGCGGTCGGCGGCACGACCCCGCCCACCGGGAAGTACTTCGAGAACCCTGCCGATGTGGCGATCGCCGACAACACCACGGTGGAGAGCCCGATCGCCGTCACCGGCGTCACCGGCAACGCGCCCGCGGCACTCAAGGTCGGCGTGGACATCAAGCACACCTACCGCGGTGACCTGGTCCTCTCCCTGGTCGCCCCCGACGGCACGGTCTACCTCCTGGAGGACTTCCCGGACAACGACAGCGCCGACAACGTCGCCAAGACCTACACCGTCAACGCCGCCGCGAGCGCGGCGAACGGCACCTGGAAACTCCGGGTGAAGGACGGCGCCTCCGGCGACACCGGCACGATCGACACCTGGAACCTCACCTTCTGACCCACCCTCGGTGCCTCGGCGCCCGCCGCCCGGCTATCCGCGCCGGGCGGCGGGAATCGCCAGCAGGACGCCGAGCACCAGCAGGGTGGCGTACCCGACGGTCTCGTGGCCGTCGGGCACCAGGAAGCGGACGAAGCCGAACAGCCGGAAGCCCCCGATCCAACCGGACAGCAGGCCGGAGGCGCCGCCGAGGATCAGCACGAAACCGAGGTAGCCGAGCAGGGTCTTCATACCCCCGACCCTAGGAATCCGCCACCGCCCGGACATCCGACTTTCGGCGCGACCGGGCACCACCAAAGTCGTGGGCCGCGGCCACCCGGTCCGGAGCACCGTCCGGAGCTCGGCACGAAGCACCGTCCGAAGCACCGGACGGAGCACCGGACGGAGCAGCAGGCACGGCGGCCCGGCGGCGGCCCGGGTACGTTCGCCGTGTGCAGCCCACGCGCATATCGAAGAAGTCACCGTACGTCACCAGGGCCGCGGCCGGTGCCGCCGCCTCGGCCGCCCTGGTACTCGCCGTCGGCGCTCCGGCGGCCCTCGCAGCCTTCGGGCAGGACGCCGCCGGCGCCGCCGGTGTCGTCGGCGGGCAGCGGCTCGGCAGCCCGGACGTCCAGGTCGCGCCGCTCGCCGGGGCGCCCGCGCTGCCGTCCGCGCTGTCCGGCCGGTCCTGGCTGGTCGCGGACGCCGGGACCGGCGAGGTGCTCGCCGCCCGCAACGCCCATCTGCCGCTGCCCCCGGCCAGCACGCTCAAGATGCTGTTCGCGGACACCGTGATGCCCAAGTTCGACCGCTCGCTGGAGCACCTGGTCACCCCGGCCGAGCTGGCCAACCTCGGTGCCGGCAGCAGCCTGGTCGGTGTCAAGGAGAACCTGCCGTACCGGGTCGAGGACCTCTGGCGGGGCGTCTTCCTCAGCTCCGGCAACGACGCCGTCCACGTCCTCGCGCACATGAACGGCGGGCTCCAGCAGACCGTCGCCGAGATGCAGGCCCGCGCCGGGTCACTGCAGGCGAAGGACACCAAGGTGGTCTCCCCCGACGGCTACGACATGGACGGCCAGGTCACCTCCGCCTACGACCTCACCCTCTTCGCCCGCGCCGGGCTGCGCAACGCCGACTTCCGCTCCTACTGCGCCACCCGCACCGCGCACTTCCCCGGCGGGCTGGACAAGGTCACCGGCCAGCGCACCAGCTTCGACATCGCCAACACCGACCGGCTGCTCGGCAAGTACCCGGGCCTGATCGGCGTCAAGAACGGCTACACCACCAACGCGGGCGCCACCTTCACCGGCGCCGCCGAACGGGGCGGCCGGACCCTGCTGGTGACGGTGATGCACCCCGAGGCACAGGGCAAGGTCTACGACGAGGCCGCCAGCCTGCTCGACTGGGGCTTCGCGGCGGCCGGGAAGGTCCAGCCGGTCGGGCAGCTGGTCGAGGACACCGGCGCCCCGGCCTCCTCCCCCGCGTCCCCCGCCTCCCCCGGGGCCCCGGAGGCCGCGGCCGGCTCCCAGCTGCCGCCGTGGTCCCGGGCACCCGTCCTCAGCGGCGACGGCCCCGGCTTCGCCCCCGCCGTCTGGACGGCCGCCGTCCTCAGCACCACCCTCGCCGTCTGGGCCACCGCCCGTACCGCCGCCCGCCGCCGCACCGCGCCCGCCCACACCCCGGCCACCGCCCGCGCCTCCTCCGCTGCCGCCACCACCGCTGCCGCCGCTGTCCCGGTGCACCGCGGCGGCGCGACCGCCGTGGGCGGCGCCACCGGCATCGGAGGCCACGGCCGGCGCCGGCTGACCCGCCGCGCCCGCGCCATGCTGCGCACCGCCCGCACCGCCCGCACCCGCCGGACGCGCTGAGCCCGCCGACCTGCGGCCCGGTCCGCGGCCGGTCCCCTCTAGACTTCCGGCCATGACCACCCCCGACCCCTCCGCCGCGGACCGGCTCGCCCGGATCGTCCAGCTCTCCGCCGGGAGCTACCTGCTCGTCACCACGTACAAGAAGGACGGCACCACCGTGCCGACCCCGGTGTGGGTGGTCCGTGACGGGGAGGCGCTCGGCATCTGGACCGTCGCGGACTCCTGGAAGGTCAAGCGGATCCGCAACCGCGCCGACGTGCTGGTCGGCCCGTGCGACGTCAAGGGCCGGCCGACCGGTGCGCCGTACCCGGCGACCGCCGAGATCCTCGGCCCCGAGCGCACCGCCGCCTACCGCACGCTGCTGCGCCAGAAGTACGGCCTGCTCGGCGTGCTCACCCTGCTCGGCAGCCGGCTGCGGCGCGGCGAGCGCGGCACCGTCGGCATCCGGATCACGCTGGCGGACTGACGACGGGTACGGGTACGGGCCCGTCGGCGCGCCGCCGGGCCTGCCGGGGGTGTCGCCGGTTCGGCCGGGGGCGGTCCGGGGTGGCAGGCTTGGCGGCCATGGGAGAGAACGAGGGCGCGCCGACGCTGCTGGTGGTGGACGGCGCGAACGTGGTCGGGTCGGTGCCCGACGGCTGGTGGCGGGACCGACGGGGTGCCGCCGAACGGCTGCGGGACACGCTGGTCGCCGTCGCCGGACGGGGGCTGCCGGACCGCCCGGGCCCGCTGGAGGTGGTCCTGGTCGTGGAGGGCGCGGCCCGGGGCGTCGCCGGGCTGCCGGAGGTTCGGGTGGTGGAGGCGAGCGGCAGCGGGGACGACCGGATCGTCGAGCTGGTCCGGGCGGCCCGCGCCGACCACCCCGAGCGGGACTGCCTGGTTGTCACCGCCGACCGCGAACTGCGCGCCCGTGTCGGCGCGTTGGGCGCCACGGTGACCGGGCCGCGCAGTGTGCGGCCCTGATGTTCGGCCCTGAGGTTCGGCCCTGATGTGCGGCCCTGATCACTCCCAGGGCCAGGCGGCGGCTTGGCCGCGTTCGAGCAGCGGGATGAGTGTGAAGGACGCGTCGCTGAGGCCGCCGAAGGTGTAGCGCCGCGGGCCCGGGGCGGTGTGGCCGGTGGCGTAGCCGGCCAGGTTCCAGGTGTAGACCGGGACGTCCTCGGGGACGGGTTCGAAGACGTCGTACGGCGCCCAGTGGGTCTGCTCGTCGGTCACCACGACCACCCGGTCGTGGTCCCGGTAGTGCGTGCGGACCGCGGCGGCCGTGGAGGTACCGCCCAGGTTGCGGAAGCGCCGCAGGGTCTGCAGCACCGACGGCTCCGGTTCGACCACCCGGCTGCCGCTGCCGAACTGGACCAGGTCGGCCTGTTCGGCCCGCAGGGCGAGCGCGGTGCCGAAGATGGCGGCCGTGTCCGCCCGGTTGAGCTGGGTCCGCGCCGAGGGCAGGTCGAACATCGAGCCTGAGCGGTCCACCAGCACCAGTGTGCGGCCCGGCAACGCGGGCACCCTGGCCAGCGAGTGACCGAGGGCGGTCTCCAGGGCGTCGGCCCAGCGCGGCGAGCGCGTGGCGCGGTGGGCGGCCAGGAAGCGGAACGGGAACTGCCGGGACCGTCGCACCTCCTCCGGGTCGGCGACCCGGCGGGCCACCTCCGCCGCCACCTCGTCGCCCACGCCCGCCTCGTCGAAGTTGCGCAGGTTGCGGACCAGCGCCATCGGCCCCATCGAGGGGATGACGGCCTCCCAGACGGCGGCGTCCAGCGGGCCCCGCAGCCAGCCGGCCAGGGCCTCCCAGGTCATCCCGGCCTCGGCGAGGCGGTCCGCGCCGCCGGGATCGGTGACCCGTGCGCGGCGGTCGGCCTGCGGAACACCGAGCAGGGCGTGGTGGGCGCTCAGCAGTCCCTCGTCGGCGGGCGGCAGGGCGCGCTCCGGGCGGTGGCGGCGGTCCAGGGCGTAGCGGAACAGCGCGCCCTGCCAGGGCTTGGCCGGGTCGGGCGCGGGGTGGGTGAGCTCCAGGACATCGCCGAAGCGGTAGCGGTGCGACGGGGTGTCGTACTTCAGCAGGGCGCGGCCGGTGTAGAGGCGGCGGACGGCGTCGCCGATGCCGCGGCGCAGCGGCTGGGGCAGCCGGCGGCCGTACCGGGCGGTCCAGTGGGCCAGCAACTCCCCCGGCTCGTCGGGCCGTTGCAGCACGGCGTCGACGGCCTGCCGGGAGTACCCGGCGGCGCCGGCGGCGGTCCGCGCGTGGACGAACTCGGCCGCCCCGACCAGTGCGGCGGTCCGGATCCGGGCCTCGGCGCGCAGCCAGCGCAGCAGGCCGAGGGTCCACAGCGGGTCGCTGACGGCCTGCTCGCGGATCAGGCGGAGGTAGCGTTCGTCGCGCTCGACGGCCGCTTCGTAGAAGCTCTCCTGCCCGAACAGGTGGGAGACGGCGAGGAGGAACAGCTCCGACTTCGGCTCCCGGACGTACCCGGTGCCGCCCTGGTGGTTGATGACCGCCCCGCCCGGGCCGAGCATCCCACTGGGGGCGGCCTTCCTGCGCGAGATCACCGGAGGCGGTGCACACCGCAGGTGCCGGACCTCCGGGATCGGCCACTGGCCGTCGGTGGCGAGCGGGGAGGACACCCCGCGCCTGGTGAGTCCCGGTAGTTCTCGCTGGATCTCGGCCCTGGTGGCGGCCTTGGTCCGTTGGCGGCTGAACCGGGTCATGCAGAAGTCCCCCTGGTGGGTGGTCAGGCTGAGGCGCGGAGGGGTGGAGAGAGGCGGGGATGGCGGGGCTGAGGTGCGGGGCCGAGGTGTGCGGGCGCACGCCGGGACGGCGCCTCCCGGGATCAGAAGTGGCACCGGTGGCACTTGTTTTTGTCAGGAAGTAACCGGGGCCGGGCGCATCGGGAGGCGCCGTCCCGGACGCTACCGGGTCGGGCCCCGGCCCGTCATCCGAATTGTTCGGCTGGTTCGCGCGGGGACTTCGCCGGGGGATTCACCAGAGGATTCGCCAGGGGATTTCGGAGCGTACGGGAACCGATCCAGGGATCCGTCCGACTGCTGTGGGGTGAGTGCGAAATCGCCGGGTGTCCGGCCGTTGAGTGTGCTGGCGGGGTTCGCCCTGCTGCTGGTGGTGGTGTTCGTGGTGGCCTACGGGGTGGGCCGGCAGGTGGGGCCGGTGGCGCCCGGGCTGCGGCCGGGCAGCGGGGGCGGGGCGTCGCCGGGGATGGACGGGCACGGCATGGGCGGGATGCGATGAGCGCCGTCGCGGGGACCGACGCCGACGCCCTGGTGTCCACCGATCTGGCGGTGGGCGGGATGACCTGCGCGGCGTGCGTGGGCCGAGTGGAGAAGCGGCTGGGCCGGATCGACGGCGTGACGGCCGGGGTGAACCTGGCGACCGGGCGGGCCCGGGTGCTGCACCCGGCCGACGTGTCGGCCGCCGACCTCGTGGCGGCCGTCGAACGGGCGGGCTACACCGCCGCGTTGGCGCCGGCCGGGGTCCCGGTCGGGGCGGCGGCGGAGGAGCCGGACGAGCGGTGGCGGCTGCTGGTGACGGCGCTGCTCGCCGTCCCGGTGCTGGTCCTGTCCATGGCGCCCGGGCTGCAGTTCACCGCCTGGCAGTGGGTGTGCTTCGCGCTGGCCGTCCCGGTGGTGACCTGGGGCTCGGCCGCGTTCCACCGCCGGGCCTGGCAGGGGCTGCGGCACGCGGCGGCGACCATGGACACCCTGGTCAGCCTGGGCGTGGTGGCCTCCTTCGGCTGGTCGGCGTACGCACTGGTGTTCGGCGAGGCCGGGGATCCGGGCATGCGGATGCCGTTCTCGCTGACCGCCGACAGCGGCGGCACCGCGCACGTGTACCTGGAGGCGGCGGTCGGGGTGCCGCTGTTCGTACTGGCCGGGCGTCTGCTGGAGGGCCGGGTGCGCCGGCGCAGCGGTTCCGCGCTGCGGGCGCTGGCCGAGCTGGGCGCCAAGCAGGTGTGCCTGCGGCAGGCGGACGGCGAGGAGCGTCTGGTACCGATCGAACTGCTGCTGCCCGGGCAGGAGTTCGTGGTGCGCCCGGGCGAGCGGGTAGCCACCGACGGGGTGGTGGTCGAGGGCGGTTCGGCGCTCGACCTGAGCCTGCTGACCGGGGAGAGCGTGCCGGTCGAGGTCGGCCCCGGGGACCGGGTGGCGGGCGCGACGGTGAACGTCGGCGGCGCGCTGGTGGTCCGCGCCACGGCCGTCGGCGCGGACACCCAGCTGGCCCGGATCACCGCCCTGGTGGCGGACGCCCAGGCCGGGAAGGCGCGGGCGCAGCGGCTGGCGGACGCGGTGGCCGGGGTGTTCGTGCCCTGTGTGCTGACGGTCGCGGCCTCCGTGCTGGGCTTCTGGTTGGGCGCGGGCGCGGCCCCACAGGCCGCGGTGACGGCGGCCGTCGCGGTGCTGGTGGTGGCCTGCCCGTGCGCGCTCGGGCTGGCCACACCGACGGCGCTGCTGGCGGCGACCGGGCGGGGCGCGGAGCTGGGTGTGCTGGTGCGCGGCCCGGAGGTGCTGGAGAGCCTGCGCCGGGTGGACACCGTGGTGATGGACAAGACCGGGACGCTCACCACCGGCCGGATGGAACTGACCGCGGTGACCACGCTTGAGGGAGCTGCGGCCGAGGGAGCTGCGGCCGAGGGCGCTGGGGCCGACAGCGCCGCGGCCGACAGTGCGGCGGCCCACGGCGGCCCGGCCCACGGCGCCGGCGAGGAGGAGGTGCTGCGGCTGGCCGGCGCGGTCGAGCACCGCTCCGAGCACCCGATCGGCCGGGCCGTCGCGGCGGCGGCCCGGGAACGCTGCGGCGACCTGCCCGCCGTGGACGGCTTCGCGGCCGCCACCGGCCTCGGGGTGTCCGGGACGGTCGGGGGCCGGGCCGTCCGGGTGGTCCGCCCGGACGGCATCGCGCTGCCCCCGGCCCTGGCCGAGGCGGTGGCCCAGGCCGGGAACGCGGGCCGCACCGCCGTCCTGGTCGAGCTGGACGGGCGCCCGGCGGCCGTCCTGACGGTCGGCGACACGCTGCGCTCAGGCAGCTGGCGGGCGCTGCACCGGCTGCGCGGGATGGGCCTGGAGACCGTCCTGCTGACCGGGGACGGCCCCGGCGCCGCCCGGGCGGTGGCACAGGAGCTGGGCATCGAGCGGGTGCACGCCTCGGCGTCGCCCGAGCACAAGGCCGAGGTGGTGGCCGAACTGCGCGCCGCCGGACGGACCGTGGCCGTGGTCGGCGACGGCGTCAACGACGCGGTCGCGCTGGCCTCGGCCGACCTCGGGGTGGCACTGGCCTCGGGCAGCGACGCCGCGATCGGCGCGGCCGGACTGACCCTGGTCCGCGGCGACATCGAGGCGGTGGTGGACGCCGTACGGCTGGCCCGGCAGACCCTCGCGACGATCCGGGCCAACCTGCTGTGGGCTTTCGGCTACAACCTGGTGCTGATCCCGCTGGCCGCGGTCGGACTGCTCAACCCGATGCTGGCGGCGGTCGCGATGTCGCTCAGCTCGTTGCTCGTGGTGGGCAACAGCCTGCGGCTGCGCACCTGGGAGCCGGGGCGGGGCGGTTCGGCGCGCGGGATGGGCCTCGACCGCCGGAAGGGGGCCCGGCGATGAGCGCGCGGGAGGGAAGCCCGGCGACGGGCGCGCGGGAGGGAAGCCCGGCGATGACCGCGCGGAAACGGGTCTCGGCGATGAGCGCGCTGGAGCGGCTGAAGGTCGTCGGCCCGCCGGTCGGCGCGGCGGCGCTGGCGCTGGTCCTGCTCACCGGGTGGACGGCGGTGGGCGGGGCCGGCCGGACCCGCCCGGTCGAGGCCGGGCCGGGCTGGGTGCTGCTGCCGACGGCGGGCGCGGCCACGGCCACGTCGGCCTTCTTCACGATCCGCAACCCGGGCGACGTGCCGGACGAACTGACCGGCGCCAGCTGGGAGTTCGGCGGGCGGATCACCCTGAAGCGGCACCTCCACCAGGGCGCGGCGGGCCGCTGGGAACCGGCCCCGGCCCTGCCCGTACCGGGCGGCGGCGAGCTGGCGATGTCCCCGGAGGACGCGGACCTGATGATCGCCGACCCGCCGCCGCTACGGGCCGGCCAGTGGGTGGAGTTCACCCTCGCCTTCCGCCACAGCCCCGAACTACGGCTCAGGGCCCAGGTACTGGCACCGGCTGACCGGCCGCGCAACTAACCGGCGGGCTGCATGCGCCGGCCCCCGGCGGGCGACAGCCGTTCGGCTCTGTCTCCCGCCGGGGGCCGGGAGCCCCGCCGTGGTCGCCTCACTCGTGCGGGACGACCGCCACCGGCGCCTCCGCGTGGTGCAGCACCGCGTGCGCGACCCGGCCGAGCCGGGGGCCGAACTCGGCCGGGCGGTGGCGTCGGCCGACGACGACCAGCGCGGCCCCGGCCGAGGCCTCGACCAGCGCGCGGGCCGCGCCCAGCCGGACGTCCTCGACCACCGCGACGTCCGGGTACTGCTCGCGCAGCCCGGCCAGGGCCAGCGAAAGCAGCTTCGCCTCCAGCGCCTCCAACTGGGCGACCTCACCCTCCGGGACAGCCCCGCCCGCGTAGCCGAACAGCGGCGGCAGGTCCCAGCCGTGCACCGCCCGGACCCGGGCACCGCGCAGGGCGGCCTCGCGGAAGGCGAAGGCCGACACCTCCTCCGCCGGGCTGTGGCCGTCGACGCCGACCACCACCTCCTCCGCCGCCGCCTCCACACCCTCCTGGGCGTCGCGCACCACGACCACCGGCACCGGGCTGCGCCCGGCCGCCGACCTGCTGACCGAACCGAGCAGCAGCCCGGTGAAGCCGCCGAGGCCGCGCGAACCGAGCACCAGCAGGTCGGCGTCCGCGGCGGCGGCCACCAGGCCGTCGACCGGCGCGTCCAACACCGCGTCGGTCTCCACGGCCAGCTCCGGGTGGCGCCCGCGGATCTCCTCGGCCGCCGCGGCCAGGGTCCGCTGGACGGCGTCGGGCAGGTCGTCGGGCTCGGCGTAGGAGGACACCCCGTCGGTCAGCCACGGCCACGCGTACACCAGCCGCAGCGAAGAGCCCCGGCGCACCGCCTCCGCCGCAGCCCAGTGCACGGCGGCCGTGCTCTGCTGCGAACCGTCGACTCCGGCCAGCACGGTCGACGTCGACTCGCTCCGCTCGCTCATGAACGTTCCTCCAGGTGTCGTCAGTCGGCGGTTCGGCACCGGACACGGCGCGCGCTGACGCCTCGTCCGCTCCTCCCCATCCTGGCAGCGGCGCCCGGCCCCACGACAGAGGCCGCAGGGCCCTCGGCCACGGGACGAAAGGCCCGCCCGACGGAGCCTACGACCGACCCCGCCGTGCACCCCGCCGACACCCGGGCACTACCGTGAACGGGACATTCCCGCTGGTCGGACGGCGCCCGCGCCGGGCGGGGGCGGGGGCAGAGGTGGGCCGGTCGACGCAGGGCCGGGTCGGGGCGGGACACGAGGAGGACAGCGGTGGGCGGAGCGGACGGCGGCGCGGCGGGTGGCGGCCCTCGGATGCCCCGGCTGCGCCTGGACGAGCTGCTGGAGGAGCTCCAGTGGCGGATCGACGCGGCGCGCGGCACGCAGAACCGGGTGCACAGCCTGCTCGAGGCGGTGCTCGCGGTCGGCCGCGAGCTGGACCTGGCACAGGCGCTGCACCGGATCGTCGAGGCCGCCGTGGACCTGGTGGACGCCCGGTACGGCGCGCTGGGGGTGATCGGGCCGGACGGGCACTCGCTGTCGCAGTTCCTGACGGTGGGTCTGACCGACGAGGAGATCGCCGAGATCGGCCCGCCGCCCTCGGGCCGGGGCATCCTCGGCGAGCTGATCCGCGAGCCCCAGCCGCTGCGCTGCCCGGTGCTGTCCGACCATCAGGCCTCGGTGGGCTTCCCGTCGAACCACCCGCCGATGCACACCTTCCTGGGGGTGCCGGTGCGGGTGCACGGCGAGGTGTTCGGCAACCTCTACCTGACCGACAAACGCGGCGGGCTGGACTTCGACGAGGACGACGAGGCGGTGATCGCCACCCTGGCGGTCGCGGCCGGGGTGGCGATCGACAACGCCCGGCTGTACGAGGAGGCGCAGCAGCGCCAGCGCTGGCTGCGGGCGAGCACCGAGATCACCCGCAGCCTGCTGTCGGGCGCGCCGCGCCTGGAGGTGGTCGAGCTGATCGCCCGGCGGGCCCGGGAGATCTCCGGCGCCGAGCTGGCGGACGTGTCGGTGGTGCTGGCCGGCCCGCGGGAGCGGGCCGAGGAGCTGACCGTGGAGGTCGCGCTGGGCGGCACCCCGTCGGCGCGGCTGGGGGTGACGGTGCCGGTGGACGGCACGCTGTCCGGCGCCGCGTACGTCTCCGGTTCGCCGGTCACCAGTGACGAGCCGGCCTGCGACGCGCGCTTCCCGGCCGGCCCGGCGGGCCGCTTCGACGGGTTGGGCGCGGCGGTGGCGGTGCCGCTGGGCACCGGCGCCGGGTACGGGCGGGGCGTGCTGCTGCTGGCCCGGGCGCAGGGGCAGCCGGCTTTCGGGCCGGAGGAGACCGGCCCGCTGCTGGGCTTCGCGGACCAGGCCGCGCTCGCTCTGGAGTTGGCCGAACGGCGGCGCGACGCCGAGCAGTTGAACCTGCTGGAGGACCGTGACCGGATCGCCCGGGACCTGCACGACCTGGCGATCCAGCGGCTGTTCGCGACCGGGATGACGCTGCAGAGCGCGGGCCGGCTGATCGAGAGTCCGGCGGCCGCGGACCGGGTCGCCCGGGCGGTGGCGGACCTGGACGAGACCATCAAGATCATCCGCTCGACCATCTTCGGCCTGCGCGCCCACAGCGAGCCCGACCACGGCCTGCGCGCCCGGGCCACCCGGGTGGTCACCGAAGCGCAGGGACCGCTCGGCTTCGCACCCCGACTGAGCATGGAGGGCCTGCTGGACACCGACGTGCCGCAGGAACTGGCCGAGCACGTGGTGGCCGTCCTGGCCGAGGCACTCAGCAACGCCGCCCGGCATGCCCGCGCCTCCCGGGTCGAGGTGACACTGCGCGCCCTCGCCGGGCGGGTGGTGCTGACCGTCACGGACGACGGCGTGGGCGTGCCCGAGGGCGGACGGCGCAGTGGCCTGCGCAACCTCGCCGAGCGCGCCGCCCGGGTCGGCGGGTCCTTCACCGTCGGCCCGGGCGAGGACGGCGGAGCCCGGCTGGTGTGGGAGGCCCCGATCGGGCCGTGAGGCCCCCGTGGGAGGGCCGGAGGGCGGGCGTTCTCCCGCCGGAGCCCCTCCCGGTGCGACCGGCTCCGACGAGAGAAGAACATGACGCCTGGGGAGTTGGCGCTGCGTCCAGCTCCCTGCCACTCAGGCCCCGGCCGGTCAGTCCCCCGTCGGTGTCCAGCGCCTGCCGAGGCCGGCCGCGGCGGTTCCGGCGGCGGCGGCGATGACGGCGGCGAGCAGCGCGGCCGTGCCGAGCAGCACGCCGTAGTCGGTGAGCGACCGGGCGGGGGTGGCGAGCATGGCGGGGGTCTGGATCCGGGGCAGGGCCAGCACCGTGTCCAGGGCGATCGCGAGCAGGACGGCGGTCAGGACCGGCAGGCCCAGCAGGTGCCGGGCGGCGGCCCGGACCAGCGTGCCGTCACCTCCCAGGGGTGTGAGCGGCGCGACCGCGGTGGCGAACTGGAGGACCTCCGCCAGGGCGCCGAACCCGATCGCGAGCAGCAGCACCAGGGCGCCGGCCCCGCCGAGGAAGGTCACCCAGCGGGCCTGGTGGGCGCCGGCCGCGGATTCGTCGCGCTGACCGGGAACGTCGACGTTGGCGGTCACCCCGAGGTGCCGGTACGCGGCGGCCTTCACCGCCGGGACGTCCAGCGGGCTGTCGCTGTCGCGGTCGTGGTCGCCGATGACGGCCAGCCAGAGCGAACCGTCGTCCCGTAGACCGGCGAGCGCCCCGGCGCGCACGGTCACACCGGCCGGCGTGGCGCTCCCCCGGTCGTCCAGCACGGCCTCGCGCAGCCGCCGGTCGAGGCTTCCGGCGGGGACGGTGGCGCTTCCGCCCCCGGCGGGGCAGGGCAGGGCGAGCGCGGTCAGTTCCGCGCAGGGTGCCTGGATCAGCAGGCTGCCGGCCGGGCCGGAGCCGAAGGAGACGGTGTGCGCACCGGGCGGGAGCGCGGCGAGGAAGCGCTGGTCGGGTCGGGCGGCCGCCGAGGCCTGGATGACCGCCGCCCTGCCGACCCCGGCCGCCGCCACCCGGGAGGGGCCGCCGGAGGACATGGTGGTGTAGTCCGTGAGCAGTTGCGCCTCGCCGAGCAGGCCGACGCAGATCAGCAGGGCGCTGGTCAGCCTGGTCACCAGGCCGGGGTTGGCGGCGGCCGTCCGGGCCGCGATCAGCGCGGGGCCGCGGCTGCGGCGGGCAGCGGCCGCCGCGAGCGGGCCCACCGCGCGGGAGACGCCCCAGGAGACGGCCGCGGGCAACGTGGCGAGCAGTCCGGTGGTGGCCACGATGAACACCTGCGCGCTGAGGTGGCCCCCGTCGAACAGGGGGCCGGCGCACCAGGCGAGCAGGAGGAAGCCGCCGCACATCCCGAGCCCCGGCGCCCGGAGCAGCCCCTCCGTTCCCCGGCCCGGCCTGGCCGCCCCGGTACCGGCGGGCCGCGTCGGACGGCCGGTGCCGGTGGCGCTCCGCGGCCGGACCAGGACGAGGACGGCGCCGACGAGCGCGGTGGCGAGAACGGTGGTCGCGCCGAGCCAGGGCCAGGCCCGCCGTAGGTCCACGGCGGCCAACCGGTAGTGGATCCACGGCAGTTCGACGTCGACGGCCAGGAACGGCAGGAGCAGCACGGTGCCGGCCACGGCACCGGCCGCGACGGGCCGGACCGCCGCCGCGAGCACGGCCTTGGCCCGATCACGGCGGCGTGCGCCGAGGACGGTCAGCAGGGCGAGCCGCCGGTCCTGCCGGACGGCGCCCATCCGGGCGGCGGCGACGGCCAGCACCAGGGCGGGCAGCGCGAGCAGGACCGCCATCGCAGCCGCCAGCTCGGTGGCCGGACGGACGATCCGGATGTCGCCGAACGCCGCTTTGGAGCCGTCGCCGTAGCCGGTGATGCCGACCCACCGCTTGGTGGTCGCGGCCATCTCGGGGGTCGGCCGGACGTAGGCGAGCCGCTCTCCGGGGGAGGCCAGGCCCTGCTGCCCGATGGTTCCGGCGACCGTCCCGTAGCGGTGGGTGAAGTCCTCCTCCGGCGGCCCGTCACGCAGGGCCGGGGAGAGCAGCACCTCGCCCGGGGCGGGCCAGTGGGCGACACCGGGGGGCAGGGGCGCGGCGTCGGTCAGCGGGAAGATCAGGACGACGGCGAACTGGCGCCCCCGGTAGGAGTCCCAGTGGCTGGTCCACAGGGCGGTGGAGTGCTCTCCCTCGGCGGCTATCACCGGGTTTCGGGCATCCGAACGGGTCTCGCGTCCGGTGTAGGCGGCCGTGGTTGCCACGAACGCGCCGCCGGTGAGGACCAGCACCGCCGTGGCGCAGAGCAGGGCGACGAACCGCGTCCACGCGCCCGCGCCCGCCCACTCCCCCGGCCGACCGGTCGGCCGGCCGTCCGGCCGCTCGACCCGAGGGGTGCCGCTCCCGCGCGGCCCGGGCCCGCCGTTCACCGGGCGCCACCGATCAGGGCGGAGTCCTCGACCAGTTTCCCTGCCCGGAGCAGCACGGTCCGGTCGGCGGCGGAGGCCACCGCCGAGTCGTGTGTGACGACCACCAGGGCGCAGCCGCGGCTCCGGGGCAGGTCGAAGAGCAGTCGCGTGATCCGGTCGCGGGCCGGTTCGTCGAGGGATCCGGTGGGCTCGTCGGCCAGCAGCACGGGCGGGGCGCCCATCAGGGCCCGGGCGATGGCGGTCCGCTGGCGTTCGCCGCCGGACAGCGCCGCCGTCGTCACGCCCGCGCGATGGGTCAGGCCCACGTCGGACAGCAGTGCGCGTGCCTCGGCCAAGGCGTCCCGCCGGGACCGGCCGGCCAGCAGACCGGCCAGGGCCACGTTCTCCACCGCCTCCAACTCCGGCAGCAGTTCACCGAACTGGAACACCATGCCGACCCGGTTCCGGCGGAAGGCGGCGAGACGGGCACCGCTCAGCCGGGGAACGTCCTCGCCGGCGACCCTGAGCTCGCCGGCCAACGGCCGGGCCAGGCCGATCATCAGGGCCAGCAGCGAACTCTTGCCGGTACCGGACGGTCCCATCACCGCCACCGATTCGCCTGCCCCGACGGACAGTTCGGCTCCGTCCAGGAGTCGGCGGTCGCCGATGTGGTAGCTGAGCCTGCGGATGACGACCGGCGGTTCGTCAGTCATGTACGGTCCGGGCCTTTCGTAGCCGCTGTGTGTTCACGAATGGTGGAGTTCCGCCTCGGGCGGCGGGGGGGGAATTCGGAGTTCAGTGGGCTGGGGGGAGTTGGGGTCCGGCGGGACGGGCAGCGCTACCCGCCCCGCCGGACGTCACCGGAAGGTCACCGGGACACCGCCGGGGGATCCCCGGGACGTCGCCGGGGATTCACCTAGGGGTCGCCCGGGGATCAGTGGTCGTCGGACCACCAGATGCTGCAGTAGTCCTCCGCTGCGGGCATGGACACGCAGGTCTTCATGTCCCAGATCACGCCGCCCGCGCCGCTGTAGCTGGTGGTGCCCTCACCGCTCTTGTTCCACAGCGAGTAGAGCTCGGTGCTCGGGTAGTTGCGGTTGTACCGGGTGTAGACGGGGTTGCCGTCCGCCTTGGTGTCCATCACCGCGGCCATGGCGTTCGGGGCGCCGGCGCCACTGCCGGTCCGCCACGAGTGCGAGCCCGTGGTGTAGCGGTCCATGTCGGCGTGGGCGACGCCCGCGCCACCGGCGACGACGGCAAGGCCGGCCGCCATCAGGCCGATCCGGGACGCGGTTTGACGGAAGTTCATGACTCTTTCCTCCATGGGTGGTTCGGGCATTCCCCAGGGGCGCTCCTGCCGCGCCCTGCACACATCCGACGGATACCGGCGATCGAATGTGACGGCACGGAAGAGAAATTCGAAAGTTCGGGGAAGTACCACGGGAGGCAATGCATCCGTCACGGACAGCTACGCCAGGCGGCCGATGACGGCCGGGAGGGCGCCAATGATGTGGACCACCCGTCCGACGGCGCCCCGGGCCGACAGCTCCAGCGCCCGCTTCCGGTCGAGTTCACGGAGAGCGGGCAGGTCATCGGGCCGGCCCTACGAAGAGTGCCGCCCGTCAGCCCCGGCCGCCGCGCAGCGGGGACGGCCGCGCGGCGGCCGCGCGGCGCAGCTCGGTGGCGATCAGGGCCGCCTGCACCCGCCGCTCCACGCCGAGCTTGGCGAGCAGCCGCGAGACGTGGTTCTTCACCGTCTTCTCGGCGAGGTAGAGCCGTTCCCCGATCTGCCGGTTGGTCAGGCCCTCGCCGATCAGCGCCAGCACCTCCTGCTCGCGCACGGTCAGTCCGGGAGCGACGGTGACCGGCTGGGCGGGTTCGGCGTCGCTGCGCAGCCGGTTGAGCAGGCGGGTCGTCGCGCCGGGGTCGAGCATCGAGCGGCCGGAGGCGACGGTGCGGACGGCGGTGACCAGGTCGGTCCCGCTGATCTGCTTCAGCACGTACCCGGCGGCGCCCGCCATCACGGCGTCCAGCAGCGCTTCCTCGTCGTCGAAGGAGGTGAGCATCAGGCAGGCGAGGTCGGGCAACCGGGAGCGCAGCTCGCGGCAGACCGAGACACCGTCCCCGTCGCCCAGGCGGACGTCCAGCACGGCGACGTCGGGCCGCAGCGCCGGCACCCGGACCAGCGCCTGCTCGGCGGTCGCCGCCTCGCCGACCACCTCCAGGTCCGGCTCGCCGTCCAGCAGGTCGTGCACGCCTCGGCGCACCACCTCGTGGTCGTCCAGCAGGAACACCCGTACGGGTGCCGGGGCCCCGGCACCCTCGGCCTTGGTCGCCATTGCGCGGCTCCACCTTCGTCACCCCCGCCCACTCCCAGCGGGGCCCCGGGGCATCATCGCCCACCGCGCGGCCGGGTCCCAGGGCCGAAGGGCCCCATTGCGTCGGGCTCGGTGGCTCTGCCAACACCTACCCAACACCCGCCCGGGACCGCCCCCGGTCCCGGGCCCCGCCCGGGACCTCCCGCCCGGGACCTCCCGACCGGGAGCTCCCGGCCACACCCCCATCCGCTCGGGCTGCGCTCGCCCGGCTGCGGAGGCCCGGTCGAGAACCACCGGAACGCCGCCGTCCCGACGTCCCCGGACACCCGGCCGACGAACGCCCCCACACCACCCGCGCCCCGGGTCCCGCCGCCGCCCCGCACCCCGCCCGGCCTGCCGGAACGCCATCCGCACACCCCTACGGAACCACCCACCGATCCCATCCTCGGGCGCCCGAGCTGTGAGGGCGGAGTGCGCGAACCCGCCCGATTCCGTGCCCTTCAGTGCCGATCGACCGTCAAGTAGCCTGCGCGCACCGACGAACCGCCATCGCCGCTTTCGACGGACCGCCATCGCACCGCCCTCGGACCGCCCTCGAAGCGCCTTCGCACCGCCATCGCACCGCCTTCGCACCGCCTTCGCACCGCCGAACGGTCACGCCCCGCCCTCGCCCCGGAGGTACGCCGATGCCCCTGGCCCAGACCGCCGCCCCCGCCCGGCTGCGCTTCTCCGTCCTCGGCCCGCTCGCCGGCGAGGCCGGCGGCCGCCCGCTGGCCCTCGGGCCGCTGAAGCAGCGGCTGGTGCTGGCCGTGCTGCTGAGCCGCGTCAATACGGCCGTGCAGGTCGACCTGCTCACCGACGCGGTCTGGCCCGAGGAGCCGCCGCGCACTGCCCGGAAGAACCTCCAGGTCTACATCTGCACCCTGCGCACCCTGCTCGGCCGGGAGGACGGTCCCGACCGGCTGGTCCACTCGGCCGGCGGCTACCTGCTGCGGGCGGCCGAGCCCGAGCTCGACCTCCTGCGGTTCCGCGCCCTGGCCCGGGCCGGCCGGGCGGCCGCCGACGGCGGTGCGCTGGCCCCGGCCGCCCGGCTGCTGCGTCAGGCCCTCGACCTGTGGCAGGGCGCGCCGCTCGCCGACCTGCGCTCCTCGCCCGCCGTCGAGGCCGAGGCCCGGCGGCTTGAGGCCCGCTGCCTGGGTGTTCACGAGGACTGGGCGGAAACGGAGTTGGAGCTGGGCAACGCCGCCGCCGTCGCCGAGGAGCTGGCCGAGCTCGCCGAGCGCCACCCGCTGCGCGAGCGCCTCCAGGCGGCCCGGATGAACGCGCTGCACCTCTCCGGCCGACAGGCCGAGGCGCTCGCCGTGTACGACACCCACCGTCAGCTGCTCGCCCGCGAGTTGGGCCTGGAGCCGAGCCCTGCCCTGACCGCTCGCTACCGAGAGCTGCTCGCCCGTGGCCGGAGCGGGCCCGCTGCGGCCCGCCCGGAGCGCGGCGCCGCCCCGCACGGCGTCCTGCTGCCCGCCGACACCGCCGACTTCACCGGGAGGAGCGTCGAACTGCGGGGGCTGATCGCCGAGTTGGGCGAGGGCAGCGGACGCGTCACGGTGCTCTCCGGGCCGGCCGGCAGCGGCAAGACCGCGCTCGCCGTGCACGCCGGCCATCTGCTCGCCGACCGTTTCCCGGACGGCCGGCTGCTCGTCCGGCTGCGCACCGGCGACGGCGCCCCGCGCCCGCTGCCCGAGGTGCTCGCCGAACTCGCCACCCTGACGGCCCTCTCCACCCTCTCCACCCGATCCGGCACCGCCCCCGTGGATCCCGCCCCGGCCGACCCCGGCCAGGCCGCCGCCCTGTGGCGGGCCTCGCTCGCCGGACGCCGGATGCTGCTGATCCTGGACGACGCCCCGGGCGAGTCCGTGGTCCGTGAGCTGCTGCCGGGCCACGGCCCGAGCGCCGTCCTGGTCACCTCCCGCAGCCAGCTCGCCGGCCTGGCCTCGGTGCACCGGATCACCGTCCCGCCGCTGGCCCCCGCCGAGGCCCTGGAGCTGCTCGGCCGCATCGTCGGCACCGGCCGGATCGGCACCGACCGTGCGGCGGCCGCCCGGATCGTGGACGCCTGCGGGCTGCTGCCGCTCGCCGTCCGGGTGGCGGGCACCCGGCTGGCCGTGCTGCGCCACCTCCCGCCGGCCGAGTACGCGGCGCGGCTGGAGGATCCGGCGGGCGCCCTGGACGAGCTGGTCGCCGGGGACGTCACCGTCCGCGCCCGCCTCGACTCCGGCTGGCGTGACCTCACCGACCAGGGCCGGCTCGCCCTCGCCCGGCTCGCCGCCCTGCCGCTGTCCCTGCTCTTCACCCTCCCGGAGGCCGCCGCCGCCCTCGGCCGCCCCGAGCGGCTGGCCCTGCGCACCCTGGAGTCGCTCACCGACACCGGGGCGGTCACCTCCCCCGTCGGCGAGGTCACCGCCCACGCCGCCCTCTACGCGCTCCCCCGGCTCACCCACCTGCACGCCCGCGAGCGCGCGGCCGCGCACCTGAAGACCGCCTCCTGACGCACCGTCAACATCCTGATCACCCCAGCGTCAGCAGGTCCAGCACGTCCCCGCGCTCCTCCTCCAGCCCCCACAACCCCAGCAGCACGCCCGCCGCCCCCGTGTGCAGGTCCGCCGAGAAGCGCCGCAGCCGCATCCCCGGCACCAGCAGCCCCTCGGGCCGTGCCACCAGGTGCCACTGCAGCCGCGCCACCTGCCCGGCCACGGCCTCCGGCGTCCCGCCCAGCCGGTCCAGCGCCAGCGTCAGCCCGGCCCGCCCCCGGAACAGCCCGGGCTCCCGGATGAACCCGGGCGCGCAGACCTTCCGGACGTCCGCCAGGAACGCCTCCCCGCCGGGCAGTTCGGCCGCCTCCAGGTACTCCCGCAGCACCAGGGCGATCCCGCTGCTCCCCCGGTCCAGGTACGCCAGCCGCCGTCCGGCCTCCAGCACCTGCAGCGACCCGTCCGGCACCCGGACGCACTGCGCCGTCGCCCGTTCCAGCGCGAGGCGCGCCGAGTCCAGCAGCCACGGCTCACCGGTGCGGCGGTACAACCGCAGCTGCAGCAGCGCGATGCCCGCCAGCCCGTACAGCAGCCCGGCCGCCGGGGGCGCGTCCAGCCCGTCCACCGTCTCTCCCCGGACCACCGCCGCCAGCTCGCAGGCGTCGGCCAGCGCGTCCGCCGCCTCCCGCCGGCTGTCCAGTGCCTCCGCCAGCCGTAGCCGGGCGAGCGCGGCGCCGGCCCGGCCGCCGAACAGGCCGGCCTGGCGCGCCGGACGGGCCGTGCGCGCCCGGGCGACCAGTTCCTGCGCCGCCTCCGGCCGCCCCACCCGGGCCAGCACGACCGCGACGCCGAGCGGGCCGTCGTACAGCCCGGCCGTGCCCGGCCGCGCTCCGCGCCGGCGCAGCGCGGCGACCAGCCAGTCCGCGTACTCCTGCGGCCAGTCGGCGCCCGCGCGGTGCAGCGCGTACAGCACCCCGGCGGCGCCGTGGGCGACGCCCGTACCGCCGTCGGCGAACCCGGCCACGTCCCCGGGGAAGAGCCGGTCCGGCCGGTCCGGGGTGGCTCCCGCGTGGATGCCCGCGATCAGCTCGCGCCGCGCCGGGGTCCAGGAGGGGCCGTCCAGCAGCTCACGGCCCCGCCGCTCGCTCGCCGACTCGGTGGACGCCGTCAACGCCGTCCGCGCCCCTGCCGCTACCCCTGCCCCTGTTCCTGTTCCTGTTCCTGTTCCTGTTCCTGGCCGCACCGGCCCCTCCTCCGGCCCGAGTCCGAACCACTCCCGCGCCCGCCGTTCCAGCGCCGCGAGCTTCCCCGGGTCGCGGTCGGCCAGCTCCAGCACCGGCATCAGCAGCATCAGCCAGGTCGCCCACAGCATGAACCGGTCCGCCTCGGCGCCGTCGAGGCCCGGCGGGATCCGCAGCCCGGCCGCGCCCGCCGTCGGCACCCGCCGGTCGTCCAGCTCCGCCGCGTACTCGAAGTCCACCAGCACCACCGAACCGTCCGGCCGGAGCATCACATTGGCCGGGTGCAGGTCCCCGAACCGCACGCCTCGCCCGTGCAGCGCGCCGAGCGCCCTCTCCAGCGCGGCGACCACCCCTTCGACCCAGTGCGCGTACTCGGCGCGCTGCTCGGCCGTGCAGTTCTGGTGCACCAGCGGATAGCGCCGGATCGCCTCGGTGAACAGCTGGACGCCCTCGATGTGCTCCTGCACCAGGAAGATGTGCTCCCACACCGTCCGCACCTCGTGCAGCCGGGGCACGCAGTCCAGCCCGGCCAGCCGTTCCAGCGCCCACTGCTCGCGCCGCAGCCGGGTCGGCGCGTCCGCACCGGCGGCGTCCAGTCCGGCGTACGGGCGGGCCTCGCGCAGCACCACCCGCTCCCCGGTGCCCGGGCGCTCGGCCAGGTAGATCCCGCCGGCGCCGGAGAACTGCAGCACCTCGAGGATCCGGTACGGCAGGTCCCCGGCGGCCGCGTCCCGCGCGGCCAGGTGCGGGCGCAGCAGCTCGGGCGGCTCGACCCACTCCGGCAGCCGGAACACCGGCTCCCGCGAGTCCGGCACCAGTTCCCCGGCGGGGTCGCGCAGCGCGGGCACCGGCCGGCCGGTCTCGTCCTGGCACCACAGTTCGACGAACGCGCCGTAGCGTGCGTACACCGGGGCGGTGCCGATCCGCAGGTCGGTCAGCACGTACGGCCCGGGGCGCCCCTCCAGTTCTTCCGCCAACTCCACTGCCAGCCGCGCGAATTGCTCATCGGATTCCGGGTAGACGGTGATGAACTTGCCGCCGCTGCCGCGCCCGGTGAACTTGCCGTTCGCCACCCGCAACGCCGCCGCGCTGCGTAGGAACTTGAACGCCACCCGGTGCGCCCGGCAGATCCGCGCGACGACGGCCAGTGTGCCCTCTGCGCCGCCCTCCACCGCCGACACGTGCAGCTTCCAGCCCTGCTCCGGCAGCCGGACACCGTCGGGCCGCAGCACCGTCCACAGTCCGCGCTGCTCGCGCCGCCAGCCGTCGGGCGGCTCGCCGAGCCCCAGCGGGTAGCGGCTCGCCCGGTCACGCAGCCGCCCGGGGGTGTCGTAGTACGTCGGGTCGGCGAGGCAGTACAGCTGGGTCTCGTGGGCGCCGGCCATGGCGCGCCTCCTCTTCCGGTTCCGGGCGGGCCTGGGGACGGGGTCCGGGGATGGGTCAGACGGCGGGGATCGGCACCGGCCCGCGCCGTACCGGCGGCGCCCAGGTGACCACGGCCGCGCAGACCGCGATGGCGATCGCCAGCAGGCCGAAAGTCCGGGTGCCGCCGAGGGAACCGAGCAGGATGCCGCCCACCAGCGGGCCGAACGGCTGGATCAGGGTGGACAGGAAGCCGGCGGCGCTCTGCACCCGGCCGATCCGGTCCGGCGGCGCGGCGAGCAGCATGCCGGAGACGAAGCCGATGCTGGCGACGGTGGACAGGCACATGCAGGCCGCGCAGAGCAGCCCGATCAGCAGCGGCACCCTGGTCACGGTCAGCACCCCGGCCGTCAGCGCGGACGCCCAGCAGGCGAGCGCCACCAGGCTGCCGTCGCGCGCCCGGGCGCCGAGCCGGGGGGCGAGCAGCGCACCCGCCAGGGCCCCGGCGGCGGTGCAGGAGACGACCGTGCCGCCGCCGACCCCGGAGTGCCCGCCGTCGGAGGCGACGGCCAGGGTCGCGAACATCAGCGCACTGAACGCGAAGTTCATCCCCAGGCCGAAGATCAGCAGCAGGGTCCGCAGGTAGGGCTGCTGCCAGATGAAGGCCAGCCCGGCGGTCAACTCCTGCTTGCTGAACACCGATCCGCTCTTCTCGGCGGGCATCGAGCGGGTCCGCATCAGTGCCACGCAGATCGTGGACAGCAGCAGTCCGATGCCCTCGGCGAGGAACGGCAGCACCGGGTGCCAGGCGAACAGCGCGCCGCCGCCGAGCGGTCCGATCAGCCGGGCCGCGGCGCCGCGGGCCTGCATCCGCGAGGAGGCCTCCCGGGCCTGCTCGCGCGGCACCACGGCGCGCAGCAGGGCGCCGGCGGAGGGCCCGTAGACGCTGGAGATCAGTGCCCCGGCGGCGGCGACCGGCAGGACCAGCACCAGCGGGGCGTGCCCCCGCAGCACGGCGACGACCAGGGCGCTGACCGCGAGCAGGCTGCCGACGTCGCAGATCCGCATCAGCCGGCGCCGCTCGATCCGGTCGGCGAGCACACCGCCGGGCAGCATGGTGAGCAGCAGCGCGCCGACCGAGACGGTGCCGATGGCGCCCGCCCTGGCGGCCGATCCGGTCTCCCGCAGGACCAGCAACGGCAGGGCGATCGATGCGAGTTGGGAGCCGAGCGAGGCCAGCAGGCCGCCGACCCAGAGCAGCCGGAAGTCCCGGTTGCGGGCGAGCGGGGTGGGCTCCATGGCCGTCCTCCGGGGTGGGGGTGGTGGCAGATCGGGCCGGGGCGGCCCCGTGTCGACGGGACCGCCCCGGAAGCCTTGCGCTACGGCCGGCGACCGGTGCCGGTCAGGCAGAGGTCTCGGCGCCGCCGACGTAGCTGATCAGGCTGAAGCAGTTGCCATCCGAGGACTCGGCGAGGACCTTCATCGACTGCAGGTCCAGGACGTTGGCGGCGTGCGCCTCGACCTCCGGGGTCTCCTCGCCGTTCTCGCCGATGTTCTGGTCGACGTTCTGGTCGATGTTCTCAGCCATGGTCGAACTCCCTTCCACAGGTAAGCCGTTACGGTGGCGACGGGCGGCTGCCCGCCGTGCCGACCACATGGTGGGCGGGGCCGGCTGCGCCCGGCTTCGGAGCCGGTTGGGCACCGGTATGCCCGCAGGTCTTGGATGCCACCGACGACGCCGCCCCACGCCACGGGGCCCGGCCCGACCCCGCCGAACCCCGCCCCGCCTGCGGCCATACCGGTCGCCAGGCGGTCCCGAACCGGGCCCGAAGCCGCCCCCGCAACCCTGACCCGGCACGCCCGAACACCCGAACACGCCGCACGCCCGAACGCCTTGCACGGCCGCGAACACCCGCATCGCCCGCGCCCCGTACGCCCCGCACAGCGGAGGACGACCGAAGGACGGCCCCATGCCCTGCCCACTCTGCGCCCAACTCGTCGCCACGAACGACCAGTTCTGCCCCTCCTGCGGCACACCGCGGGCCGCCGCCCTCGACCTGGTCGCCGAGGAGCGCAAGCTGGTCACGGTGGTCTTCTGCGACCTGGTCGACTCCACCGCCCTGTCCGGCGCGCTCGATCCGGAGACGCTGCGCGAGGTGATCCTGCGCTACTTCGAGCGGATGCACCGACAGATCGAGGCGCACGGCGGCACCCTGGAGAAGTTCATCGGCGACGCCGTGATGGCCGTCTTCGGCGTCCCGGTGATCCGCGAGGACGACGCCCACCGGGCGCTGGCCGCCGCGCTCGCCATGCTGGAGGACCTGGAGGATCTCAACACCGAACTGGACGCCACCCTCGGGGTCCGGCTGGACGTCCGGATCGGCGTCAACACCGGTCAGGTGGTGGCGGGTTCGGACGCCTCGGCGCGTCAGGCGCTGATCTCCGGCGAGACCGTGAACATCGCCGCCCGGCTGCAGACCCAGGCCTCCCCCGGCCAGGTGCTGATCGGCCCGCAGACGCTGCGCGCGGCCGGCCCGGCCGCCCAGGTGGACGAGGTCGGCCCGCTGCGGCTCAAGGGCAAGGCCGAGCCGGTCACCGCCTACCGGCTGGTCGGCCTGGACGAGGACGACCCGGAGCTGCTGCGCCGTTTCGACGTCCCGCTGGTCGGCCGGGAGCGTGAACTGGCCGAGCTGGACGCCGCGTTGGCCCGGGTGGCGGGCGGCTCGGGTGCCGAGCTGCTGCTGGTGGCGGGCGAGGCCGGGATCGGCAAGACCCGTCTGGTGCGCGAGTGGCGCGAGCGGGTGGGCCGGCGTACCGCGCGCTGCGGCACCGCCCGCTGCCGCAGTTTCGGCGAGCAGGGCGTACTGGCGCCGCTCGCCGAGGCCGTCCGCACCCTGCTGGACGAGCCGGAGGGCGCCGCTCCGGCCGAGGCGCTGGCCCGGCTGGACGAGGCGACCGCGCCGGGTGTCGGCGCCGGGCAGTCGCTGGAGCTGCTGGCCGCGATCCTGCGCGGACGCACCGTGGAGCGCCCCGCCGTCCTCGTCCTGGACGACTGCCAGTGGGCCGGTCCGGCGCTGCTGGACGCCGCCGAGCGGCTGACCGCCGCGCTCGGTTCGGCCCCCGTGCTGCTGCTGTGCCTGGCCCGCCCCGAGCTCCCGGCCGTCCGGCCGGAGGTGCCGACGCTGCTGGTCGGCGGCCTGTCCTGGGACGAATCCGCGCTGCTGGCCGCACAGTTGACCGAGCTGAGTGCCCACCAGGAGGCGGTGCCCACCCGGCTACTGGAGCGCGCCGAGGGCAACCCGCTGCACCTGGAGGAGCTGCTGGCCGCCCTCACCGAGGCCGAGGGGCCCACCCTGGTCGACGAACTCCCGCCCGCCGGAAGGGCGTTGCTCAGTGCCCAGATCGACGGGCTGGAGCGCGACGAGCGTGCCACGCTGGACCTCGCCGCCGTGCTCGGCCGCGCCTTCACCGCCGCCGAGCTGGCCGAACTCGCCCACGGCGGCACCGACCAGGACGCTTTCGCCGACCCCGAGGACGATGTCTTCACCGGCCCGATCGACGGCCTGCCGGTCGGCCCGCCGGCCGACGGCGACGACACCCCGCCCCGGCTGCACGCCGCGCTGGCCCGGCTGGCCGAGCGCCGCCTGGTCGAACCGACCGGCACCGGCTACCGGTTCAGCAGCGGCCTGGTCCAGGAGTCGGTCTACCAGTCGATGTCCAAGCGGGCCCGCGCCGAGCGCCACGAGCGCGCCGCCGACCTGCCGGCCGTCCGCTCCGCCGGGGACGCCGCCGTCGGCGGCCACCTGGAACGCGCCCACCGCTACCGGCTGGAACTCGGCCTGCTGGACGCCCGCACCGACACCCTGCGCACCCGCGCGGCCGCCGCCCTCGGCGCCGCCGGGGCGGGCGCCCTGGCCCGCGCCGACCTGCCCGCCGCCACCGACCTGCTGGAGCGGGCCGTCCGGCTGCACTACCCGAACGAGCGCGCCGCCGGCCCCGTCCTGCGCCGCCTCGGCGAGGCCCGCCTCGCACTCGGTCGCGCCGACGAGGCGCTGCCCGTCCTCGCCCAGGTGCGCGACGCGGCCGCCGACCCGCTGGACGCCGCGCACGCCCGGCTCGCCCTGGCCGCCCGGGGCCTGCCGCCCGGCCAGGACCAGCCCGCCGCCACCGCCCGCGCCGTGCTGCCGCTGTTCAGCGACACCGGGGATGACCTCGGCCAGGCCCGCGCCCGGCTGCGGCTGGCCGAGGAGCACCTGCTGGCGGGCCGGCACACCGAGGCCGGGCAGCTGCTGGACCAGGCACTCGACCAGGTCTGCCGCACCGACGCCGAGCTGGACCGGGCCGCCGTGCTGGCCGCGCTGGCCGCCGCGCTGCTGACCGGCCCCGAGCCCGTCCCGAACGCCACCTTCCGACTGCGGGCCCTGCTCGCCGAGCACGGCACCGGCCGACGAACCGTCCGGGTCGCGCTGAACGGCCCGCTGGCCGTCCTGCTGGCCCTGCGCGACCGCCCCGCAGAGGCCGAGCTGCTGCTCGCCGAGGCCAACGGCCTGGCCGGGGAGCTGTCGCTGGCCGAGGCGATGGTCGCGCTGCCCGCGCTGACCGCCCAGGCCGCGGCCGCCACCGGCCAGTCCGGCCAGGCCCTGGACCTGCTGGCCGACGCCGCCGAGATCGCCCGCCGTCAGGGCACCGCCGCCCCGCTGCCGCGCCTCGCCCTCGCCACCGCCCGGGTCCTGCTGGACATCGACCGCCCGGCCCAGGCCGCCCGCCACCTGGACGGCGCGGACGCCACCGTCGCACTGGCGCCGGTGCTCGCCATCGAGCTGGACGCGCTGCGCGGCCGGCTCGCCGCCGCCCGGGGCGAGGCCCAGCCGGCGCTGGACCTCACCGCGGCCGCCCTGCGTGCCGCCGAGGCCACCGAGTCGCTGCTGCTCCAGGCGCTCACCGCGCTCGACCGCGCGCACGCCCTGCTGCTGCTCGACCGCCCCGCCGAGGCCGCCGCGGCCGCCGCCACCGCCCGGGACCGGTTCGCCGCCAAGGGCCACCTGCCCGGCGTCCGGCGGGCCGAGCGGCTCGGGGGCACCCGGTGAACGGCCCGGCCGGCCTCACCTGGAGCCTGCGCGACCGCGCCCCCGCCGACCTGCCGGTGCTCGCCGACCGCCTCACCGACGACACCGACGACACCATCGGCAGTGACGGCGGCAACGGCGGCAGCGCCACCGGCAAGGGCGTGCGGGTCTGTGTGGTCGACTCCGGCGTCGAGCCGGACCACCCGCTGGTCGGCCCGCTGCAGGGCTCCTGGGCAGTCGTCAAGGACCCGGTCACCCGGGAGCTGACCGTCCGCCCGGACACCGCCGGCGACACCTGCGGCCACGGCACCGCCTGCGCCGGCATCATCCGCCGCACCGCCCCGGACTGCGAGCTGTACAGCGTCCGGGTGCTCGGCGAGCGCTTCACCGGCACCGGCGACATGCTGATCGCCGGACTGCGCTGGGCCGTCCGGCAGGGCTTCGACGTCGTCAACCTCAGCCTCTCCACCACCCGGACCCGCTTCCTGGAGGAGCTGCACGCGATCGCCGACGACGCCTTCTTCGCCCGCACCGCGATCGTCGCCTCCGCCCACAACACCCCGGTGGAGAGCTTCCCCTGGCGGTTCTCCTCGGTCATCTCGGTGGGCAGCCACCAGGAGGACGACCCGGCCCTGCACCTGTACAACCCGGCGCCGCCGGTCGAGTTCTTCGCCCCCGGCCAGAACGTCCGGGTGCCCTGGCTCGGCGGCGCCACCATCCGCACCACCGGCAACAGCTTCGCCACGCCGTACGTGGCCGGGCTCTGCGCCCGCATCCTGTCCCGGCGGCCGAGGCTGACCACCTTCCAGCTGAAGAGCGCGCTCTACCTCACCGCGGCCAACGTCCAGGTCCCGACCACCCCCACCCCGGAGGCGCCCGATGACCCTCAGCACTGACCCCGCCGTCGATCCGCTGGCCCGCGAGCTGCTGCAGTCGGTGGTGGACGTCGCCCGGGCGATCTTCGGCGCCCAGGCGGGCTCGGTCTGCCTGCTCGACGAGACGGCCGGGGAGCTGGTGTTCCAGGCCGTCTCGGGGCGCGGCGAGGAGTCCCTGGTCGGCCGCCGCTTCCCGGCCGGCCGGGGCATCGCCGGCTGGGTCGCCGCCTCCGGCGAGCCGATGGTGGTCGACGACCTGGGCGCGAACCGCACCTTCGACCGGGACTTCGCCCAGTCCACCGCGTACGTCCCGAATGCCCTGATGGCCGCGCCGCTCACCCACGGCAACCGGGTGCTCGGCGTCCTGGAGGTCCTGGACCCGGCCCCGCAGGCCCGCGCGAGCCTGCCCGAACTGGACCTGCTGGCCATGTTCGCCCGCCAGGCCGCCGCCGCCCTCCGGGTGATCGCCGACCGCGCCCCCGCCCCGCAGCCGGTCCCCGACCGCGCCGCCGCCCTCGGCCTCCTCGCCGACCTGGAGGAACTGCTGCGCCGCTGAGGCGGGTGCGGGCCTCAGCCCCGGGCCGGGGCCAGGCGGAGGATCTCGCCGCGCTCCAGCGCCGCGTACACCGTGCCGTCCGGGGCGACGGCGATGCCGTGCGGCTCGGCGCCCTCGCCCGGGATCGGGCGGCCGTCCAGCCGCCCGTCCGGGGTGAGCACCCCGATCCGTCCCGCGCCCCACTCGGTGAACCAGAGCCGGCCGTCCGGCCCCGCCGCGATGGCGTGCGGCTTGGCGGCCCGGTCGGCCAGCGGGTACTCCGTCACCTCGCCGTCCACGGTGATCCGCCCGACCAGCCCGCCGCCGATGCCGACGTACCAGAGCGCGCCGTCCGCCCCGGCGGTGATCCCGACCGGTGCGGTGCCCCCGGTGGGCAGCCGGTGGACGGTCACCTGCCCGTCCGTACCGACCCTCGCCACCGCGTCCGCCTGGTTGAGCGTGCACCACAGGGTGCCGTCCGGCCCGGCCGTGATCAGCGACGGAAACGCCCCGGCGACCGGCAGCGGGTGCTCCGTCACCTCCCCGTCCGGCGTGATCCGCCCGATCCGGTTCGCGTTCATCTCGGTGAACCACACCGCCCCGTCCGGCCCGGCGGCGATCCCGTACGGTCCGGCGTTCTCGCCCGGCAGCGCGAACGAGCCCGCCGTCCCGTCCCCGTCGATCCGCCCGATCCGGTGGTCCCGCATCCGGCTGAACCACATCGCCCCGTCGGGGCCGGCCGTGATCACCGCCGGCCCGCACCCGGGCGCCCCGAGCCCGTACCGCCGGACCGCCCCGTCCGCCGCCAACCGCCCGATCTCCCCGGCATGCACCAGCGTGAACCAGACGCTCCCGTCCGCCCCCACGGCCACCCCGTACGGCCCGGCCCCCGCTTCGGCCACCTCGAACAGTTCCATCCGCACCCCTCCCGGCACTATCGCGACTGCCGTCGCATTAGTGATGTTCACACAGGGACCGCAGGCCTGGCAACCGGCTTCTCACGCCCCGCCGCCCGCCCGCCCCGGGACGCCGCGCAGGACCGAGATGACACCCGTCGCCGCCGCGCAGACCGGGACGGCGAGCAGGGCGCCGATGATGCCCGCGATGCCGGAGCCGGCCACCACGGCGACCATGATGGTGGCCGGGTGCAGCTCGACGGTCCGGCTCTGGATGACGGGCTGGAGGATGTTGCCCTCGATCATCTGCACGGCGAGCACCACGCCGAGGGCCCACAGGACCGTGCCGAGGCCCCCGTCGGCGAGGGCGACCAGGACGGCGACCGTGCCGGACAGGAAGGCGCCGACGAAGGGGATGTAGGCCCCCATGAAGACCAGCGCGCCGAGGCCGGGGGCGCCGGGCACGCCGAGGGCGACCAGGCCGATGGTGATGAAGCCCGCGTCGATCAGGGCGATCAGGGTGGTGCCACGCATGAAGCCGGCCATCGCGTCGAAGGCCCGCTCTGCGCAGGCGACCACGGTCTCGGCGCCGGGTCCGGGCAGGTAGGAGCGGATGGCGTCGGCGGTGCAGTGGCCGTCGCGGAGGAAGAAGAAGACCAGGGCGAGCGCCAGCACCCCGCCGGTGATCAGTTGGGTGAGCAGGCCGAGCCCGGAGAGCACACCGTTCGTCAGCGTCGAGACCAGCGAGTTGGTCTCGCCCTTGGCGTTGTTCAGGGCGTGCTGGATCTTCTCCCCGAACGGGCCGAGCCACTCGGCCAGCCGGTGCCCGGCCTGCGGCAGCGAGGTGGCGATCTGCGGGGCACTGTGCACCAGGGAGTTGACCAGCAGCGCGAGGACCCCGCCGACCGCCACGACCAGCACCATGCAGGTCAGCCCGGCGGCGAGGCCCCGACTCACGCCCCGCCCGACCAGCCAGGGCACCACCGGGTAGAGCAGTGAGGCTCCGAGCAGCGCCAGGACGAACGGCACGGTGGCGGCCCGCAGTTCGACCAGCGCGAAGACCACCAGCGAGGCGACCGCGATGAGCAGGATCACCGCCATCGCCCAGGCCGCCGCCTGCCGCAGCGCGGGCGGCAGCATCAGGTAGGGCCTGCGGTGGTCGGGCTGCCTGCCGGGCGGGCGCTCCACGGACACGGCCACCTCCGCCGGGGATCGTCGTTGGGTCCGAACCGACCCAGCTCAGCAGAGAATGTGACGATCTGCCCGTTGTATCGCTATTCGGGGTCCTCGATCAGAACCGCACCGCCCGCGCCCGCGAAGGCCAGCACCCGCTCCGCCTCGGCCTGCGCCGCCTGCCGGTCGGCCCGCCGCAGCGCCACGAACGGCTGCACGACGACCTCCTGCTCACCCGTCAGCCGCCAGGACCCGGCGACCATCCCGTCCACCAGCAGCGTCCCGAGCACGATCCCGTTCTGCGTCATGACCCGCCCCCGGTACTCCTCGGGCAGCACCCGGGTGCGGTCCGCGTGCGACAGCAGCAGATTGTCGAACGGCGCGACCAGCCGCACCGGCGCCGGGGTGTCCGCGTCCGGCCGGGGCGCCTCCGGCAGGTCGTACAGCAGCCGGCCCTGCTCGTCGCGGAAGGTCACCAGCCGCGGCGCGAGCCGTGCCAGCACCGGGGAGAGTCCGGTGCGGCCCGACCACTTCTTCAGGTCGGCCGCGGTGGCCGGGCCGAACGCGGCGAGGTAGCGCAGGACGAGGTCGTCGAGCACGGGCGCCGGGTCGAGCGGGCGGCCGAGCCAGGCTTCGGCGGTGGTGTGCGCGGCCGGGCCGCCGCGCCCCCACAGGCCGCGCGGCGGCACCTGGACGAGCGGCAGCAGGCAGCGGGCCGCCTGGGCGAGCACGGCCGGGTCGCGGTCCGGGCGGGTGGCGGCGAGTAGCGCGCCCAGCTGTTGGAAGGTGCGCGGCTGCTCCTCGACCAGCTCCCGGGCCTCGGCGGCGAGCGCGTCCGGGTCGAGCCCGGCGAGCCCCTTGCCGAAGGTGGTGCGCAGCCCCTGGTCCAGGACGGGCTGGAGCAGCGGGCGCAGCGTCAGGCAGTCGTCGGCGGTGACCAGGTGGATGGTGCCGCGCTGGAGGGCGATCCGGACCACCGACCGCTGTTCGATCAGCGTGCTCAGCGGCTCGGGTGTGAAGCCGTCGAGTCGGGCGAGCAGCCCGAGGTAGGGCGGCTGGGGTGCGGCCTGGGCCTGGAGGCCGGCGAGGTGGTGGACCATCGCGGCGGGTTCCAGGTCGGTGCGGGCGAGCAGGTGCTGACGGGCCAGCAGGGCGCGGCCCAGCTCCCGGGTGCCGAGCACCTGCCCGGGTTCGGTCACCGGCGGCCGTCCAGCACCGAGCGCAGTACGCCGATCCGGTTGGTGGTGATGGAGGCGACCCCGGTGTCCCGCAGTCGGCGCATGGTGCGGCGCAGGTCGGCGGTCCAGGTGGAGACGGCGAGTCCGGCGTCGGTCGCGGCGGCGGCGAACTCGGGGGTGACGAGGCCGAACGGCGGGTTGAGGTAGCGCGGGCGCAGGTCGTCCAGCAGGGTGCGGACGGGCATCCGCGGCTGTTTCCAGGTGAGCGCGATCTCGGCGTCGGGGGTCAGTTCGCGCACCGCGAGCATGGCGGTGACCGGGCCGCAGAAGGCGACCTGCCGTTCGGCGCCGAGTCCGGTGACCACGGACCAGGTGGCGGCGGCCGGCCCGGGGTCGTCCAGGTCGATCAGCAGTCGGCGGCCCTCGGTGGCGGTCACCGCCTTGATCGCCTCGGCGAGCGTGGGGATGGCGAGCCGGCCGTGCCGCAGCTCGTCCAGCTGCTCGGTGGTGACCCGGTCGATCGACCGCGGGTCGTTCCAGAGCCGTTCCAGGGTGCGGTCGTGCAGGAGGACGGGCACCCTGTCGCGGGTGAGCCGGATGTCCACCTCGACGGCGTCGGCGCCGGCGGCCAGCGCGGATTCGATCGAGGGCAGGGTGTTCTCGCGGTGGCGGTACGGGTCGCCGCGGTGGGCGACGGCCAGTACCCGGGGGCTGCGGTCGGTGGTCATCGGATCCTCTCCGCGAGCCAGGGGGTGAGGTTGTGGACGCCGACGTCCTCGCGGTGACTCGGCTCCCCGGGGACAGTGACGATCAGCGTGGTGGACGGCGGGAAGGTGCGCGCCCTGACGTGCACGAGGTCGGTCCAGACCGCGTCCAGGAAGCCCGGGACGCGGTCGCGCTCGACGTCGAAGGCGATGCCCTCGACGGTCACCGTGACCTCGTCGTGGGTGAACAGCCGGACGGCGACACGGGGGCGGCCGTCGAACTCCAGCAGCGCCTCGTGCGGAATCCCGTCGAACTCGCCGCCCGCGCCGCCCGAGCCGCCGGAGCTGCCCGAGCCGACTGGCCCGGGCGGCCCGACCAGGCCGGCGAAGGTCTGGTCGCGGCCGATGTCGTGCCGGGCGCGGACGGTCCGGCCGTGCCGGTCCGCCACGGTCTGGATCGCGAGCACGGCGCTCTGGGTGGTCGGCAGGTGCGGGGGTGGCATCCGGGCCTCTCGGTCGGTTAGACGTCCGGGACTCGTCGGTGGGGCGTCAGCGCCGCTCGATCATCACATTGGTGGACTTGATGACCGCCGTGGCGGGTGCGCCGGGCACCAGGTTCAGCTCCTCCGCCGACTCCCGGCTGATCAGCGACACCACCCGGAACGGCCCGGCCTGGATCTCCACCTGCGCGGCCACGTCGCCGAGCACCACGTGGGTGACGATCCCCGGGAAGCGGTTGCGGGCCGAGGACGGGCGGCCCTCGGCCTCGGCGTTCTCCGGCCGGGCCAGCTCGCGGGCGAAGGCGGCGAGCTCGGCGCCGGGGATGATCCGGTGCCCGTGCTCGTCGCGCGCGGCGGCGAGCCGCCCGGCGTCCACCCAGCGCCGCATGGTGTCGGCGCTGACGCCGAGCAGCGCCGCCGCCTCGCCGATGCGGTACGGGTTCGCCGGCACCTCGGGCTGGCCCATGAGCGACTCCTGACGGTGGTTCGAGGAACAAGGGTCGTGGCGGAACGCGCCCCCGTCCGCCATCCTGCCGTACCGGGTACGGCAACGGGCAAGTCAGGGGCTGCTACCGCTCGAAACCAGGGGCCGCTACGGCTCGCCGAAGAGGTCCCGCCGCACCGCGTCCCCGGCGGTCAGCACCGCACCGGCGAGCACCGCGCCGCCACCCGCCGTACCGGCCCGCACCTCGGTACTCAGCGGGGAGAGCCGGGCCAGCCGCCGCTCGACCCGGCCGGCCAGCTCGGCGCCGCCGGCCCGGCCGATCTCCCCGCCGAGCACCACGCAGCCGGGGTCGAGCACGACGCACACGCTCGCCGCGCCGAGGGCGATCCGCGCGGCCAGCTCGTCCAGGAAGCGCCCGCCCGCCTCGCCCGCCTGGCCCGTGCCCGCCGTCGGCGCCGCCACCTCTGTCACCGCCGCCACGGCCGCCACCGCTGCCACCGCCGCGCGGACGACGGCCTCGGCGGCGGAGGCGTCCCCGGCCGGGTCGGCGGGCAGCCCGTGGGCGCGGGCCAGGTCGCAGATCGCCGCGCTGCCGACCAGGCCGTGGAAGCCGCCTTCGCAGCTGTCGGCGCTGGGCGGCCCGGCGGTCCCGGGGACGGGCAGGAAGCAGATCTCGCCGGTGCCGCCGGAGAAGCCGCGGCGCAGCCGCCCGTCCAGGATGACGGCGGCGCCGACGCTGTGGCCGAGCCACATCAGCACGAAGGTGTCGCGGTCGCGCGCGGCACCGACCCGGTACTCGGCCCGCCCGGCGAGGTTGACCTCGTTCTCCAGGATCACCTCGGTGCCGGGCAACTCCTCCAGTGCGGCGAGGAGTTCGGCGTGCCAGGTGGGGAGTTTGCCGGTGCTCTGCAGCCGCCCGGTGGCGGGGTCGACCAGTCCGGGGGCGCCGACCGCGACGGTGTGCAGCCGCTCGACGCCGGCGCCGCGCGCGGTCTCCAGCAGGGTGGCGGTGATCGCCGCGGCGGTGTCGGGCCCGCCGTCGCCGTCGACCGGGATCTCGGCGGTGGCGAGGACGTGCCCGGCGAGGTCGGCGACGACCAGGCTGACACCGCCGGAGCGGACGTCGAAGGCGGCGATGTGCGCCCGGGAGGCGACCAGTGCGTAGACCCGGGCGTTGGGGCCGCGCCGCTGTTCGCCGCGTTCGCCGACGACCGCCACCAGGCCGGTGCGCTGGAGGCGTTCGAGCAGGTCGGCGACGGTCGGCCGGGAGAGGCCGGTGAGGTCGCGCAGCTCGGTCGCGGTCAGGGGGCCCTGCTCGAGCAGGAGGTTGAGCGCCAGCCGGTCGTTGATCGCCCGGGCAGTGCTCGGCGTGGCCGTACGCGCGGTGGTCATGGCCGCTCATCCTTCCAGAGTGTTTCTATCAGGGTCCCTTCCTGATAGTTTATCGAATCGTCGACCGGCCGGCTGTACCTGCGTTTGACTGTCAGCAAGGCCACCCACAGGGCACTGTCGCGCCCCGCACCGCGCGACCGGGAGGGAACGCCGATGAACCGCACCACCGCACCCCCGCCGGACCCACGGCCGGAACCGCTGGCCGCCCCGCGCCGGGCGCGGGCGAGCATCGCCCTGGTCTTCGGCGTGCACGGCGCCGTCAGCGGCAGCTTCGTCACCCGCATCCCGTGGATCCAGGACCGCCTCGACCTGTCCACCGGACAGCTCGGCCTGGCCCTGGTCATGCCCGCCATCGGCTCCTCCCTCGCCATGCCGCTGGCCGGCCGCTTCGTCCACCGCTACGGCGGCCGGGCGGCGGTGCGCGGCCTGATCGCGCTCTGGTGCCTGGCCCTCGCCCTGCCCGCGCTCGCCCCCTCGCTGCCGGTGCTGTGCGTGGCACTGCTGGCGTACGGGGCCACGGCCGGCATGGCGGACGTCGCGATGAACGCGCAGGGCGTGGAGATCGAGGAGCGGCTCGGCCGCTCGATCATGTCCGGACTGCACGGGATGTGGAGCGCCGGCGGCCTGCTGGCCTCCGGCTTCGGCATCCTCGCCGCCCACCTCGACCTCGACGCCCGGCTGCAGCTGGCCGTCACCGCACTGGTCCTGCTCGCCCTCGCCCAGCCGGTCTGCCGCCGCCTGCCCGACCTGCGGGCGCACGAGGGCGCGGAGGAGCCGCCGAGGTTCGCGCTGCCACCGCGCAGCTCGCTGGTGATCGGGCTGCTCGGCTTCTGCGCGGTCTTCGCCGAGGGCGCCTCGATGGACTGGAGCGGCGTCTACCTGCGGGACGTCACCGGCGCCTCGGCCACTGTCGCCGCCGCCTCGTACACCGCCTTCTCGCTCACCATGGCGGTCAGCCGCCTCGCCGGGGACGCCGCGATCCGCCGCCTCGGCGCCGTCCGCGCCACCCGGATCGGCGGCGCCGTCGCCACCGTCGGCGGCCTGCTGGTGGTCGCCGCCGACAGCCCAGTGCTGGCCATCCCCGGCTTCGCCCTCATCGGCATCGGCATCGCCGTCATCGTCCCGCTCGCCTTCGCCGCCGCCGGCCGGATCGGCACCAACGCCAGCCAGGCCATCGCGGGCGTCGCCACCGTCACCTACACCTCCGGCCTGATCGCCCCCGCCGTCATCGGCACCCTCGCCGAGGCCACCTCGCTGACCGTCTCCTTCGGACTGGTCACTGCCCTCGTCTTCGCCCTGCTGCTGAGCGCCGGGGCGCTGCGCCAGGCCGAACGGCATTCCACCGGCAGAACCGCGACCGCCGTGGAATCGGACATGACGGCGAGTTCCTGAAGGAGTTCCCCGCCCGCACCGCCGACCCCCGGCCGACTGCCCGCACGACTTTCTCCGCCATCCGGGTGCTCCGCACAACCTCCTCGAACTCTCGGCGGTCGAACAGGCCGCCGCGGCCCGGGACTCCCGGCAACGCCTGCCGGGTTTCCTCGCCGGGTCGCGCCGGACCGCACCACCGCCGAACCGCACCACCGGAGGTCGACCGATGTTGTGCCGCACGCGGCTCGTCGCCGCAAGTACCGTCCTCGCCACCGCCGCCGTGGCCTTCACCGCCCCGGCGGCGCCCGCAGCGCCCGCCGCCGCCACCACCGCCACCACCGACTTCGGCCCTGCCGAGATCCGCACCGGCATGTACGCCGGGACGAACGACCTCTGCCTGGAGGTCGCCGACTGGCGCACCGACGACGGCGCCCCGGTCCGGATCTGGACCTGCACCGGCGGCGACAACCAGAAGTGGACCCAGACCGCCAACGGCTGGATCAACCTGCACAGCGGCAAGTGCCTGGAGATCCCCGGCTACAGCACCGCCTGGGGCACCCAGGCCGACCAGTGGACCTGCAACGGCGGCTCCAACCAGCAGTGGAGCGACCCGCCCGCCAGCCACCCCGGCACCCCGCGCCGCATCGTGAACGCCCACAGCGGCCTCGTCCTCGACGTCGCCGGCGGCGCACTGACCGACGGCACCCCGGTGATCCAGTGGGAGTACCTCGCCGGCGCCAACCAGTTCTGGCACTACAACCCCGAGAAGGACCCGTACAGCTGATCCCCCGGCCGCCCGGCGGCCACCGGAGAGCAGCACCACTCGCCCGCCCGTCGTCAGCCTGCCATCGGACACATCCGATGGCAGGCATCCATGGCCACCTCCCAGGCGAACCCGTGACCACGGTTCGCGTCCGGAACCGGTACGTCACCGAATAGGGTTTCGACGCACGTCGTCCCATGACCACGCTCCCAGGGGGAATCCATGACCACGTCGTCACGTGTCCGGCACCGCAGACCCGTCCCGCCCGCCGCAGCCCGCCGCGTGCTCGTTGCCGCCGCCGTCGGGCTCGCCACCGCCGCCGCGACCGTACTCGCCGCCCCGTCGGCCTCGGCGAGCCAGGCCGGGCAGTACCGGATCAGCAACGTCGCCACGGGCAAGTGTCTGGAGGTGGCCGACTGGCGCACCGACGACGGTGCCCCGGTCCGCCAGTGGACCTGCACCGGCGGGGCCAATCAGCAGTGGACGAGCGGACCGGGCTCAACGATCATCAACGTCCACAGCGGCAAGTGCCTGGAGGTCCCCGGGTACAGCACCACCGTGGGCACCCCGATCGACCAGTGGAGCTGTAACGGGGGGTCCAACCAGGGCTGGCGCGACGAGACCCTGGGCACCGGCTTCCCCCACGACTACCCGAACGTGAACAGCGGCCTCTTGCTCGACCTGTACGGCGGGAGTCCGGCGGACGGGACGCCGGTGATCCAGTGGCCGGGCAATAACAGGCCCAACCAGGCCTGGTTCACCAACGGCCCGGTGGCCCGGTAGCCCGCGGCCCCGGTTAGGCTCGGCCGGTGTCCGAGCCCGATGTCATTCCCGCACCCCCCGCCGCGCCGCGTTCGTCCCGGTGGCGGTTGGCGCTGCTGATCGTGCTGCTCGGCGCGGCGGCCGGGTCGCTCCTGCTGTGGAACCCGACGGAGCTGCTGTCCGGGGGGCTGGCGGACCGGATGCCCGGGTACTGGTTCGGGCCGCTGTTCGCCCTGGTGTACGCCGTGGGGACGCTCGCCTTCGTGCCCCGGCCGGCGCTCAACGCGGCGGCCGGGCTGCTCCTCGGCATCCAACAGGGCGTCGCGCTGGCGGTGCTCGGCACCACGCTGGGCGCCGCCCTGGCCTTCGGGCTCGGCCGGAGCCTCGGCCGGGACGCGCTGCGCCCGTACCTGCGCGGGAAGGTACTCGGCGCCCTGGACCGGCGGTTCACCGAGCAGGGGTTCCGCAGCGTGCTGGTGCTGCGGCTGCTGCCCGGCATGCCGTTCCAGGCGGTCAACTACGGCGCCGCCTTCTCCGGGACCCGCGCCCTGCCGTTCGTCCTCGCGACCGCGATCGGCGCGGTGCCGACCACGGCGGTGTACGTGACGGCGGCGGCCAGCTCGGGCAAGCCCGGGTCGGCGGCGTTCCTGCTGTCGGCGGGCCTGATCGCGCTGCTGGGGCTGGGCAGCGTGGCGGGGCTCTGGCGGGCGGCGAGGGCACGGCGCCGGGCGGCGGCCGCCTGAGCGGTCGGCCCGGATGTCGGCCCGCCAGTCGGCCCGGAAGACCTCCCCGGCCGACCTCCCGGTAGACCACCCGACCCGACGTCCGGCCGAACAAATCGTTCGCGCCCCTGCGGCCGCCGGCGCCAGGATGGCCCGCATGACCGGAATGAACCCGCGGGTGGACCCGCCGATGGCCGCCGACGAGGCCGCCACCCTCACCGCCTTCCTCGACTACCACCGCAGCACCCTCGCGCTCAAGTGCGAGGGGCTGAGCGACGACCAGCTGCGCCTGCGCTCCGTCCCGCCGTCCGGCCTCTCGCTGCTCGGCCTGGTCCGGCACATGGCCGAGGTCGAGCGGTACTGGTTCCAGGGGATCCTGCGCGGCGAGGAGGTCGCCACCGGCCACTACTGGACCAAGGCCGACCCGGACGGCGACTTCGACAACGTCGACACCGCCGACGTCGCGGCCGACTTCGCCACCTGGCGCGCCGAGATCGAGGCCGCCCGCCGGGCGGCCGCCGGCCTGCCGCTCGACACGGTCGGCAAGCGGCCGCGCCGCGGCGAGGAAGTGACGCTCCGCTGGATCCTCGCCCACATGGTCGAGGAGTACGCGCGACACAACGGCCACGCCGATCTTCTGCGCGAATCGGTGGACGGCGCGACCGGCGAGTGACCGGCCGCGCGAAATCGTTTCCGCATTGTTGACAGAAGGTCAATTACGCGGCGACCGCTACCGATATGGTCTACGCGCGCAACCGTACGGCGCTACGCCGCGTCTGCTCTCTTTGCCCGGGTCCGCCCGGGTTTCCGGCGCGGCACGACTCGTACGGGGGTCGCGAGCGGGCACGGGACCGGTGAACAGTGCGATACTCGGACAGTTCCGACGAGTGGATGACGTGTCAAAAAGCGACACGCGCCCCCGGGGGACCAGACGGGACGAGGCAGGGAGGCGCGGCATGGGAGCACTTCGCGACGAGCACCACAACGGGTGGCTGATGCCCTCGGGGAACTACCCGGCCGCGGTGTACGACGACGAGTGGGTGGATCAGGAGACGGTACCGGCCGTCGCCGCGCCCGCGAAGATCGTCTCCCTGCGGCCGACGGGCTTCGAAGCGGCCCGCACGGTCGGTGAGCACATCCGGGCGAGCATCCCGGTGGTCATGGACCTCACCGAGATGGAGGAGGCCGAAGCGAAGCGCATGGTCGACTTCGCCTCCGGGCTGATCTTCGGCACCCAGGGCGGCATCGAGCGGATCGCCCGCCGGGTCTTCCTGCTGACCCCGGCCGAGGTCGAGGTCATGGTGATCGACCGCCCGCTCGACGAGACCGGCTTCTACAACCAGAGCTGAGCCGCGGCGCCCATGGCGCAGCGGCACCCCTGACCGGGGACGGCACCCGCCGTCTCCGGTTTTTGCTGTCCGGACACGCTTCAGCCCGTGGATCATTTGAGACTGGAACTTCAATTCTGAGACATCCGTGTCTCATGTGAACTAGACTCCCCTCATGGCCACCGACCGCGACACCGTCCTCGAAGCCGCCGTCGGCGTGCTCTCGCGCCGCCCGACCGCCCACCTGGACGAGATCGCACGGGCCGCCGGCATCAGCCGCGCCACGCTGCACCGGCTCTTCCCGGGGCGCGAGGCGCTGATCCGCGAGGTCGGCCTGCTCGGCCTGCGCCGGTTCGCCGGCGCACTGGACACCGCCGGGGTCGAGGAGGGCGACGCCGAGGCCGCACTGCGCCGCCTGGTGGACGCCTCGGTCCCGGACGCCATGCTCTGCGCCTTCCTGACCGGCGAGAACCAGCTCTACGAGAACGACGAGATCAACGACCTCTGGGAGCTCCAGATCGCCCGGCTGCACGCGCTCTTCCTGCGCGGCCAGCAGCAGGGCGTGTTCCGCATCGAGCTGAGCGCCGCCTGGCTGAGCGAGGCCTTCTTCGACCTGGTCGCCGGCGTCGGCTGGTCGATCCAGGACGGCCGGCTCGCCCCGCGCGACGCCGCCTTCTCGCTCACCGAGCTCTTCCTGGGCGGGGCGCTGCGCAGACCGGACGCCGCCGCCCACGAGTCCACCACCCACAGCACCTCGGACCGCAGCACCTCTGACTGCAGACCGGACACCGATAAACCATGAGTACCCCGACCGCCCGCCAGCGCTGGACCGGCCTCGCCGTCCTCGTCCTGGCCGTCACCGTGGTCGCGCTGGACGCGACCGTCCTCTCCCTCGCCATCCCGTCGATCAGCGAGACGCTGCGCCCCAGCGGCACCCAGCTGCTCTGGATCGGCGACTCCTACTCCTTCGTCCTGGCCGGTCTGCTGGTCAGCATGGGCGCGCTGAGCGACCGGATCGGCCGCAAGCGGCTGCTGCTGGCCGGTGCCTCCGCCTTCGGTGCGGCCTCGCTGCTGGCCGCCTACGCGCCGAGCCCGGGCTGGCTGATCCTGGCCCGCGGGCTGCTGGGTGTCGCCGGGGCGACCATCATGCCGTCCACCCTGTCGCTGATCCGCAGCCTCTTCCCGGACGACCGGGAGCGGGCCACCGCGATCGGCATCTGGGGCGCGGCCGCCACGGCCGGTGCCGCGCTCGGGCCGGTGGTCGGCGGGGTGCTGCTGGAGCACTTCTGGTGGGGTTCGGTGTTCCTGCTGAACATCCCGGTGCTGCTCCTGTTGCTGGGCTTCGGCGTCTGGCTGCTGCCGGAGTCCAAGGACCCGAAGCCGGGCCGCTGGGACGTGCTGAGCGTCGTCCTGTCGATGGCCGGGGTGATCGGCGTGGTGTACGCGGTCAAGGAGGCGGCCGCGCACGGCGTGGTCCGCTGGGACGTGCCGGTCTCGTTCGTTGTGGGTGCCGCGGCGCTGACCGTCTTCGTCCGTCGCCAGCTGCGGCTGGAGACCCCGCTGCTCGACGTCCGGCTGTTCCGCGACCGGCGGTTCACGGCGGCCGTCTCGGCCTCGCTGATCTCCCTGGTCGGGCTCTCCGGTGTGATCTTCGTGGTCTCGCAGTACCTGCAGCTGGTCCGCGGCTACCACCCGCTCCAGGCGGGCCTGGCCGAGCTGCCGGCCTTCGCGGGCTCGGTGGTCGGCGGTCTGCTGACCGTCCGGGTGGCCCGGCGTTTCGGCGCCCGGAAGGCGCTGACGGCCTGTCTGCTGGCGATGGGTCTGGGCGTCGGCGTGCTCGGCTGGCTGGAGCAGGACACCACCTACCTGCTGCTGGCCGTGTCCTTCCTGCTGGTCGGAACGGCCGAGGGCGTGGTCTACACGCTCGGCGCCGACCTGGTGCTGAGCGCCGCGCGCGCCGACAAGGCCGGGGCCGCCTCGGCGGTCTCGGAGACGGCGTACGAGCTGGGCACCGCGCTCGGCATCGCACTGGTCGGCTCGGTGGTCGGCTCGATCTACGCGAGCGGGCTGGCCGTCCCGGCCGGGACGGACCCGGCGGTCGCCGCCCGGGCCGGCGAGTCGCTGGGCTCGGCGGTCGAGTCGGCGCAGGGGCTGCCGCCGGAGGTGGCGCAGCCGCTGCTGGCGAGCGCGAAGCAGGTCTTCGTCGGCGGCATGAACAGCGCCGGACTGCTGGCCGCCGCGCTGCTGGTCGGCGCGGCCGTGATGGCCTGGCGCCTGCTGCGCGGGCTCTCCGAGCCGGCCGGCGCTGCGGCAGCGACCGACGGGGCACCCGCCGAGGCGCCGGTCGGGGCACCCGCCGAGGCACCGGTCGGGGCGCCGGTCGACGCGCCCGCCGAGACCTCGGAGAAGGTCCACGCGTGACCCGCTCCCCCGTACCTCCTCGCCGTCCCGACGGGGGTACGGGGAACGGGCCTTCTCCGATGGCTTCCCTGTCGCTCCGCCGTCGCTCCCCTGCGGAAACGGCCGTTCTCCTCACGGGAACGGCCGTTCCTGCGTGGTCGGGCGCCGCTACTTCGCCCCGAAGGGCAGCTCCAGCTCGGCCCAGACGACCTTGCCGTCCCGGGTGAGCCGGCTGCCCCAGCGCTGGGCCAGCTCGCTGACCAGGAACATCCCGCGCCCGCCCTCGTCCTGCTCGGCGAAGGGGCGCAGCTGCGGGGTCTGGCCGCCGGCGTCGGCAACCTCGACGGTGAGCACCCGGTCGCGGAACAGCCGCAGCCGGCGCGGGGCGTCGGCGTGCAGCAGGGCGTTCGTCACCAGCTCGCTGACCAGGAGTTCGGCGTAGTCGGTGAGCGCGGTCAGGCCCCAGGTCTCCAGGGTGGCACGGGTGAAGCGGCGGGCCCGGCCGGGCAGTCGGCCGCCGCCGCTGAGCGGGAGGGTGGCGATCCGGTCGGCGGGCAGCGGCAGCACCCGCGCCATGATCATCGCGATGTCGTCCTCGGTGCCGTCGGTGACCAGGGCGCTGAGGACGGCGTCGCAGTTCTCCTCCAGGGTCCGGCCGGGCCCGGAGAGCGTGCGGGCGAGCAGGTCGATCCCGGTGTCCAGGTCCTGGCCGCGCCGTTCGACCAGGCCGTCGGTGTAGAGCGCGACCATGCCGCCCTCGGGGATGGTGAACTCGATCGACTCGAAGGCCACCCCGCCGACGCCCAGCGGCACGCCGGGCGGCACCTCGACCATCTCGGCGGTGCCGTCGGGGGCGACCCGGACCGGCGGCAGGTGCCCGGCCGAGGCGACCTGGACGGTGCGCTCCAGCGGGTCGTAGACCGCGCAGATGCAGGTGGCGAACTGGCCCTCGCCGATTCCTGAGGCGGTCTCGTCCAGCCGGGTGAGGACCTGCTCGGGCGGCATGTCGAGGGTGGCGAGGGTCCGGGCGACGGTGCGCAGCTGGCCCATCGTGGCGGCGGCCCGGATGCCGTGGCCCATCACGTCGCCGACCACCAGGGCGACCCGTCCGCAGGACAGCGGCACCACGTCGAACCAGTCGCCGCCGACCTCGCTGACCACGCTGCTGGGCAGGTAGCGGTAGGCGATCTCCAGGCCGAGGGTGCGGTGCACCTCCTGCGGCAGCAGGCTGCGCTGCAGGGTGAGGGCGGTCTCCCGCTCGCGGCGGTAGAGCCGGGCGTTGTCGAGTGCCAGCGCGGTGCGGGCGACCAGTTCCTCGGCGAGGGCGACGTCGGCGGCGGTGAACGGCTCGGGGTTGCGCATCCGGATGAACTCGGAGCCGCCGAGCACCATGCCCCGGGCGGTGATCGGCACCATCAGGTACGAGTGGATGCCCGCCGCCATCCCGGGGGCCACCCGGTCCTCGCTGGAGACCAGTCCGCGCAGCACCTCCTCGTCCACGTGGGCCCGCAGCAGCGGCTTTCCGCTGCGCAGGCACTGGGTGTAGCTGCGGTCGGGGGCGTACTCGGAGGTCTCGCCGACGACGTCGACGGCGCTCGCGAGCCCGGTCTCGTAGGACTCCCCGACGGCGACGGCGCGCAGGGTGGCGGTCCGGTCGGCGGGGATCGGGGTGGGCTCGGCGCCGCGCAGGACCGGCTCCAGCAGGTCGACGGTGGCGAAGTCGGCGAACCGGGGGACGACGGCCTCGATCAGTTCCTCGGCGGTGCGCTGGAGGTCGAGGGTGGTGCCGATCCGGGCGGTGGCCTCGGCGATGGTGGCGAGCCGTTCCTGGGCCCGGGCGGCGCGGGCCTCGGCCTGGAAGCGTTCGGTGACGTCGATGATCGAGGAGCAGACGCCGAAGACCCGGCCGGTGGGGTCCTCGAGGCGGAAGTAGGAGGCGGACCAGGCGCGGTCCCGCTTGGGGTCGCCGGGGACGCGGCCGTGCGAGCGGGCGTCCACCACGGGCTTGCCGGTCTTCAGCACCTGCCGCATGGTCTGCTCGATCTCGGCGCCGTTGATGCCGGGGAGCACCGCGGATATCCGGCGGCCGAGGTGGGCGGCGACCGGCACGCCGTTCATCCGGGCGAGCGCCTCGTTGAGCCGGACGTAGCGCAGGTCGGTGTCGTAGACGGCCATGCCTATCGGGGAGCGGCCGAAGATGCCGTCCAGTACCGCCAGGTCGGCCTCGACGGCGTGCAGGGCACGGCTGTCGGAGGCGGTGGCGAGGAGCAGCAGGGTGCCGGCCGGTCCGGCGACGGGGTAGGTGCGGAACTCCAGGTCGACGGTGTGGCCGTCGCGGTGGCGGACCGGGAAGACGCCGGACCAGCCGACGCCGCCCATGATCCGTTCGAAGAGGGCCAGTACCTCGGCGCGGTTGCCGCCGTCGGTGAGCAGCTGGGCGGCGTAGCTGCCGACGGCTTCCTCGGTGGTGTAGCCGAGCAGGGCTTCGGCGTCCTCGCTCCAGTGCAGGATCAGGCCGTCGTCCTGGAGCAGGGCCGTCGCGAGCGGGACGAGCCGATGGCCCTCGGGGCGCGCGCCTTCGAGGTGTGCGCCCTTGGGACGTGCGCCCTTGGGACGTGCGCCCTCGGGACGTGGCTGAGTGCCACCCGGTGCCGGGTCGGCGGCGTCGGTCGCGCCCCACTCGTGTCCGTGCATGATCAGGCAGCACCCCGGTTCGGCTCGTGCCCGGCCGGGTGGGCCTCGCGGTCCGTGCCGGCCGGGATTCTTCTCCAGACTGCACGGACATCGGCCGCCCGGCGACCCCTTGGTCAGAGGTTCTCCGGCCGCTCCGGGTGTACGGGCGTCATGGGCCTACCGGGCGCAGCGTACTCTCCAGAATGCCCGCCCACTGCCGGATCACTCCGGATCGTCGAAGGCTGTCGTCGGTGAGCAGGTTGGCCAGGCCCAGCCCGCGGGCGAGGTCCAAGGTGGCCTGCACCGATTCGCGCACGCCGGGGCGGGTCTCGTCGGCGTCCAGGAACTCCACGGCGGCCCGGTGGGCCTCCCGGCCGACGTGTCCCTCCAGGGTGATGATCCGCTCGCGCAGCGCCTCCTCGGTGGCGGCGGCGGTCCACAGGTGCAGGGCGGCGCGGAACAGCGGGCCGGTGTAGAGGCGGACGATCATGTCGACCACGGCGCGGGTGCGGTCGGGGCCGGCGGCCGGCAGCTCGTCCGCGTGGGCGCGGACGGCTGCCAGCCGCTCGGCGGTGACGTGCTCGACGGCCGCGGTGAAGAGGTCCTCGCGGGTCGGGAAGTGGTGCTGGGCGGCGCCCCGGGAGACGCCGGCACGCTCGGCGACGACGGTGACGGTGGAGCCGTTCCAGCCGCGTTCGGCCAGGCAGTCCACGGCCGCCGCGAGCAGCCGGGCCCGGGTCGCGCGGCTGCGGTCCTGCTGGGGGGTGCGGGCGGCGGCGTGGCTGGTCATGGCGGCGGGCGGCTCCTGTTCCGGTGGGGGCGCGGCGGGTCGATCCTCACAGACGGGCGCCGGTCTTCGCCCGCCGGGGCCCGGCCCGCCCGGGTCGGCGGCGGGCCCGGTGGGCGGCGGGCCCGGGGCGGCGGCGCACTCAGCCGACGGCGACGCACTCAGCTGACGGCGGCGCGCTCGGCCTCGCGGGCGCGCAGTTCGCGGCGGAGGATCTTGCCGGCCGGGGACTTGGGGACGGCGTCGACGAACTCCACCGCGCGGACCTTCTTGTACGGAGCGACCTGCCCGGCGACGTACCCGGTGACCTCCTCGGCGGTCAGGCCGCTGCCCGGGACGCGGACCACGAAGGCCTTGGGGCACTCGGTGCCCTCGGCGTCCGGGACGCCGATCACGGCGGCGTCGGCGATCTGCGGGTGGCCGAGCAGAACGGCCTCCAGCTCGGCGGGGGCGACCTGGTAGCCCTTGTACTTGATCAGTTCCTTGACCCGGTCGACGATGTGCAGGTAGCCGCGTTCGTCCACATAGCCGACGTCGCCGGTGTGCAGCCAGCCGTCGGCGTCGATGACGGCGGCGGTCTCGGCGGGGCGGCCGAGGTAGCCCTTCATCACCTGGGGGCCGCGGATCAGCAGCTCGCCGCGCTCGCCGGCGCCGAGGTCGCCGTCGGAGCCGTCCAGGGCGGTGATCCGCAGTTCCGTGGAGGGGACCATCCGGCCGACCGAGCCCAGCGAGGGGTCGCCCTCCCGTGGGGAGACCACGTGGGTGACCGGGGAGAGCTCGGTCATGCCGTAGCCCTGGAGCAGGTGCGGCAGGCCGAGGCGCCGGGCGCAGGCGTCGGCGAGCTCGCGGTCCAGCGGGGCGGCGGCGCACAGCAGGTACTCGACGGAGGAGAGGTCGAAGCGCTCCACGGCCGGGTGCTTGGCCAGGGCGAGGGCGATCGGCGGGGCCACCACCAGGGCCTGTACCCGGTGCTCCTCGACGGCGCGGCAGAACTGCTCCAGGTCGAAGCGGGGCAGCACGACCACGGTGGCGCCGCAGCGCAGCGGCTGGTTGAGCAGCGCCGCGAGGCCGTAGATGTGGAAGAACGGCAGGACGGCGAGCACCCGCTCGCCCTCGGCGGGGCGGTAGAGGGCGTCGCACTGGGCGAGGTTGGTGGCGATCGAGCGGTGGGTGAGCATGACGCCCTTGGGCAGGCCGGTGGTGCCGCTGGAGTAGGGCAGCACGGCGACGTCCTCGCCGGGGTCGATCGCGACCTCGGGGGCGGGGCCGGGCGCGGCCAGCAGGTCGGCGAGCGAGCGGTGGCCGTCGGCGCCGTCCAGCACGACGATCTCGGTCAGCGGGTGGCCCTGCTCGGCGAGCAGTTCGGCGGCCGTACGGGCGGTCGGCAGGAACGGGGAGACGGTGACCAGCCGGCGGGCGCCGCTGTCGCGCAGCTGGCCGGCGAGTTCGGCGGGCGTGGCCAGCGAGGAGACCGTGGTCACGGTGGCGCCGGCCCGGGTGGCGCCGTAGTAGGCCATCGGGTAGGTGATCGAGTTGGGGCTGAAGAGGGCGACCACGTCGCCCCGGCGCACGCCCGACTCGGCCAGCCCGGCGGCGACCCGTTCGACGGCGGCGGCGAGCTGCGCGTAGCTGACCCGCTCCCCGGTGAGGCCGTCGATCAGAGCCGGCCGGTCGCCGTACCGGGCCGCGGCGCCGAGGACCGCGTCATGGATCGGCAGGTCGACCACGGGGACGTCCGGGAAATCGCTGCGGAACACCAAGGTAAGCCTCCAGTAAGGAAGTTGACGCGGCAACAAAACCTGCGAGGGCGTGTTCAGGAGCATACGGACAGTCAGGGGGGAGGCTGGGCCATTGTGGGGAACCGGGGGCGGAGCTCGCGTGGCACAGTTGCTCCCGGGGGCGCCCGCGCGGACGGTGTTGCACCACGGCCGCCCAGCCCAGGGCGGCCTCGGACCCTGGAGCACCCCACCGTGAGCACCACCTCCCCTCCCCTGCCCCCGGCCCGCCGGCTGCTCGCCGCCGCCGGCGCCGCCCTCGCGCTCACCCTCGGCGCGGCGCCGGCCGCGCTGGCCGCGCCGGGCGACAACGGTGACGTCAAGATCCACGACAGCACCACGCCGGTGGCCAGCCAGAACGACGACCCGAAGGTCTGCCAGTTCTACCTGGACGCCTTCAACTTCGACACCGTCACGCTGGTCAACTGGACGATCTCGCAGCAGCCGCCGACCGGCACCGCGCAGGTGCTGGCCGGGTCGATCGTGCTGGCCACCGGCACCGGCTCGACGCAGACGTACAGCCTGCCCGACGGGCACTACAAGCTCGAATGGACGTTCGCCGGCGAGAACGGGAACGCGAAGCAGAAGGTCTTCGACGTTTCCTGCGCCACCTCGTCGCCGTCTCCCTCGACCTCCTCCTCGCCGCCCTCGTCACCGAGCCACTCGCCCAAGCCCGGCCCGCACGGCGGGGTGGGCACCGGCGGTGGCGGCACCTCCGGGGCGAACACCGCCGAGGTGGTCGGCGGCGTCGCACTGGTAGTCGGCGCCGGCGGACTCACCATCCGCGCGATGCGCCGCCGCCCCGGGCGCAATGCCGAGTCCTGACCGCCCCACCCGCGCGCCGCGCGGCGGCCCCCTGCCCTGGCGGGCGGGGGTCGCCGCGCTGGCGCTCGCGGCGTGCGGCGTCTGGCTGGTCCACAACGGCACCACCGGCCGGAACGGGCCACCACTGCCGCCCGCGTCCTCGGCACCCGCCGCCTCGGCACCCGCCTCGCCGGCCGCCGCCCCGACGCCGGCCCCGGTTCCGGCCCCCGTGCCCGCGCCGCCGCTGCCGGCCTCGGTTCCGACCAGGATCCGGATCCCCGCGATCAAGGTCGACGCCCCGGTCACCGGCGTCGGGCTGACCGCCGCCCGGCAGCTCGCCACCCCGCCGATGGAGCAGCGCAACCTGACCGGCTGGTACCGGGACGGCGCCGCGCCCGGGGCCGCCGGGAACGCGATCGTCGTCGGACACGCGGACAACCACAGCGGGCCGGCCGTCTTCTACCGGCTCGGACTGCTGCGCCCGGGCGACACCGTCGAGGTGACCCGCAAGGACCGGCACACTGCCGTGTTCACCATCGACTCCGTCCAGGTGTTCCCGAAGAAGGACTTCCCGGACGCCCTGGTGTACGGCGCCGACAGCGCCGACCGCGCGGAGCTGCGGTTGATCACCTGCGGCGGGAAGTTCGACCGGAAGACCGGGTACGAGTCCAACACCGTGGTGTTCGCCCACCTGTCCTCCTCACGGTGAGCAGCGGTCACAACGGCCCGGCTCAGTACGACTTCGGCAGGCCGAGGGTGTGCTGGGCGACGTAGTTGAGCACCATCTCGCGGCTGACCGGGGCGACCCGGCCGACCCGGGTGGCGGCCAGCAGCGCGCCCAGCCCGTACTCCTGGGTGAGGCCGTTGCCGCCGAGGGTCTGCACCGCCTGGTCGACGGTCCGCGCGGCGGCCTCGCCGGCGGCGTACTTGGCCATGTTGGCGGCCTCACCGGCCGCGAGGTCCTCGCCCGCGTCGTAGAGCAGCCCGGCCTTCTGGGTCATCAGCCGGGCCAGCTCGATCTCCACCGCGCACTGCGCCAGCGGGTGGGCCAGGCCCTGGTGGGCGCCGATCGGGGTGGACCAGACGGTGCGGGTCTTCGCGTACTCGACGGCCTTGCCGAGCGCCTGGCGGGCCAGGCCGAGGGAGAACGCGGCGGTGAGGACGCGCTCGGGGTTGAGGCCGGCGAACAGCTGGAGCAGGCCCGCGTTCTCGTCACCGACCAGGGCGTCGGCGGGCAGCCGGACGTCGTCCAGGAAGACCTGGAACTGCTTCTCGGGGGCGACGAGTTCCATCGGGATCGCCCGGTACTCGAAACCCGGGGTCTCGCGCGGGACGACGAACAGGCAGGGCTTCAGCTTGCCGGTGCGAGCGTCCTCGGTGCGGGCCACGAACAGGACGGCGTCGGAGTGGTCGATGCCGGAGACGAACACCTTGCGGCCGGTGAGCAGCCAGTCCTCGCCGTCGCGGCGGGCGACGGTGGAGATCCGGTGCGCGTTGGAGCCGGCGTCCGGCTCGGTGATGCCGAAGGCCATCTTGCGGCTGCCGTCGGCGAGGCCGGGCAGCCAGCGCTGCTTCTGCTCCTCGGTGCCGTAGCGGGCGATCACGGTGCCGCAGATCGCCGGTGAGACGATGAGCAGCAGCAACGGGCAGCCGGCGGTGCCCAGTTCCTCGAGGACGATGGCGAGGTCGGTGATGCCGCCGCCTCCGCCGCCGTACTCGGCGGGCAGGTTGACACCGAGGTAGCCGGCCTTGCCGGCCTCCGCCCACAGTTCGTCGGCGGGCTCGCCGGCCCGGGCCTTGGCGAGGTAGTAGGCGGAGCCGTAGCGACGGCCGAGGTCGCCGACGGCCTGGCGCAGGGCCCGGCGTTCGGGGGTTTCGAGGAGCTGACTGCCGATGGCGGACATGCGGTGGTTCCTTCCTCAGGCCTCTGGGGGCTCAGCCTCTTGGGGGGACTTGACGACGGCCAGCAGGGTGCCGAGTTCGACCTGCCGGCCCGGGGTGGCGCACAGTTCGACGAGGACGCCGTCGGCGGGGGCGGTGACGCGGTGCTCCATCTTCATCGCCTCCAGCACGAGCAGCGGCTGTCCGGCGGTGACGGTGTCCCCGACGGCGGCGGTGGTGCGCACGACCGTGCCGGGCATCGGGGCGAGCAGGGCACCGGGGTCGGTGCGGACGGTGGGGTCGGGGAAACGCGGGAGGGCGGTGAGCACGCTGCCGCCGGCGGGGGTGTCGACGTACACCCGGTCGCCGTGGCGGGCCACGCGGTAGGTGCGCCGCAGCCCGCCCTCGCGCAGCACGACCCGGTCGGGGGTGGCCTCGACCAGCTCGACGTCCGGGTGGTCCTCGGCCCGCAGACCGGTGCGGGTGAGGCGGTAGCGGACCTCGAACTCGGCTCCGTCGTCCGCCCGGTAGCGCTTGAGCTGCGGCTGGGAGGGCAGGTTGCGCCAGCCGGACGGGAACGCCGCCACCCGCCGGGCGGCGGCGTCGGCGAGGGCGGCGGCCAGGGCGGCGCGTTCGACGCCCTTGGTGTCCGGCGCGGTGAGCTCGGCGCCGTGCTCGGCCAGGAATCCGGTGTGCAGGCACTCACCCAGGAACGCCGGATGCCGCAGCGCGCGGACCAGCAACTCCCGGTTGGTGGCGGGCCCGTGGATCCGGGCCCGGGCCAGCGCGTCGGCCAGTCGGCGGGCGGCGGCCGCGCGGGTCGGCCCCCAGGCGATCACCTTGGCGAGCATCGCGTCATAGTGCGGGGTGATCTCGCTGCCGGCCTCGACTCCGGAGTCCAGCCGCACGCCGGAGTCCGGGTGGATCCCCCGGCCGGTGAACTGCTGGTGCGGGACGGTGAGTTCGAGGCGGTGCAGGGTGCCGGTGGCGGGCTGCCAGTCCTTGGCCGGGTCCTCCGCGTACAGCCTGGCCTCGATCGCGTGGCCGTGCGTCGCCGGTGGCTCCGGCGGAAGCTTCTCCCCTTCGGCGACGGCGAGTTGGAGCGCCACCAGGTCCAGTCCGGTGACCGCCTCGGTGACCGGGTGCTCCACCTGGAGCCGGGTGTTCATCTCCAGGAACCAGAACCGGCCGTCCTCGGCGAGCAGGAACTCGGCGGTGCCGGCGCCGACGTAGCCGATCGCCCGGGCGGCGCTCACCGCGGCCGCGTGCAGCTCGGCGCGGACCTGCGCCGGCAGGCCGGGGGCGGGGGCCTCCTCGATCACCTTCTGGTGCCGCCGCTGCAGCGAGCAGTCGCGGTCGCCGACCGCCCGGACCGTGCCGTGCGCGTCGGCCAGCAGCTGGACCTCGACGTGCCGCCCGGCGGGCAGGTAGCGCTCGCAGAACACCTCGTCCGAGCCGAAGGCCTTGGCCGCCTCGGCACGGGCGGCCGCCAGTTCGCCGGGCAGGTCCGCGAGGCTCCGGACGACCCGCATGCCCCGGCCGCCGCCGCCCGCCGCCGCTTTGACCAGGACCGGCAGGTCGGCCTCGGTCGGCTCGGCGAGCGCGCCCAGGACGGGCACCCCGGCCTCGGCCATCAGCCGCTTGGCGGCCGTCTTGGAGCCCATCGCGGCGATCGCGGCCGGCGGCGGGCCCACCCAGACCAGGCCCGCGTCCAGCACGGCCTGTGCGAACTCGGCGTTCTCGGACAGGAATCCGTACCCGGGGTGGACGGCGTCGGCCCCGGCCGTGAGCGCGGCGCGGACGATCAGCTCGGCCCGCAGGTAGGTGTCGGCGGGCGCGGCACCCGGCAGCCGGACGGCCGCGTCGGCCTCGCGCACGTGCGGGGCGTCGGCGTCCGGGTCGGAGTGGACGGCGGTGGTCGCGATGCCGAGCTCACGGCAGGTGCGGAAGACCCGGCGGGCGATCTCGCCCCGGTTGGCGACCAGCAGATTGCCGATCGATGTCTTGGAAGTCATTCGTGGCTCCGTCACAGGACTGGCTCACATTCGGAAGACGCCGTAGCCACGCGCGCCCTCGACCGGCGCGTTGTGGATCGCGGACAGGCACAGGCCGAGCACCGTACGGGTGTCGCGCGGGTCGATCACGCCGTCGTCGTAGAGGCGGCCGGACAGGAACACCGGCAGCGACTCGGCCTCGATCTGCTGCTCGACCATGGCCCGGATCGCCGCGTCCGCGTCCTCGTCGTAGGGCTGGCCCTTCGCCGCGGCCGACTGCCGGGCGACGATCGAGAGCACCCCGGCGAGCTGCTGCGGGCCCATCACCGCGGACTTGGCGCTCGGCCAGGAGAACAGGAAGCGCGGCTCGTAGGCCCGGCCGCACATGCCGTAGTGGCCGGCGCCGTAGGAGGCGCCCATCAGGACGGACAGGTGGGGCACCGTGGAGTTGGCGACGGCGTTGATCATCATCGCGCCGTGCTTGATGATGCCGCCCTGCTCGTAGTCCTTGCCGACCATGTAGCCGGTGGTGTTGTGCAGGAACAGCAGCGGGGTGCTCCGCTGGTTCGCCAACTGGATGAACTGGGCGGCCTTCTGGGACTCCGCGCTGAACAGCACGCCCTGCGCGTTGGCCAGGATGCCGACCGGGTAGCCGTGCAGGCGGGCCCAGCCGGTGGCCAGGCTGGCGCCGTAGAGCGGCTTGAACTCGTCGAAGTCGGAGCCGTCGACCAGCCGGGCGATCACCTCGCGCGGGTCGAAGGGCACCTTGAGGTCGCCGGGGACGATGCCCAGCAGCTCCTCCTCGTCGTACCTCGGCGGCTCGGCCAGCGGGTCGGGGCCCGGGCCGGGCTTGCGGTGGTCGAGCCGGGCGACGATCCGGCGGGCCAGCCGCAGCGCGTCCGCCTCGTCCACCGCGAAGTGGTCGGCGAGGCCGGAGGTGCGGGCGTGCATCGCGGCGCCGCCGAGCGACTCGTCGTCGGCCTCCTCGCCGGTGGCCATCTTGACCAGCGGCGGGCCGCCGAGGAACACCTTGGCGCGCTCCTTGACCAGCACCGTGTGGTCGGACATGCCGGGGACGTACGCGCCGCCGGCCGTCGAGTTGCCGAACACCACGGCCACGGTGGGGATTCCGGCGGCGGACAGCCGGGTGAGGTCGCGGAAGAGGGCGCCGCCGGGGATGAAGATCTCCTTCTGGCTGGGCAGGTCGGCACCGCCCGACTCGACCAGGTTCACCAGCGGGAGGCGGTTGTGCAGCGCGATCTCGTTGGCGCGCAGGGCCTTGCGCAGCGTCCAGGGGTTGCTGGCGCCGCCGCGCACGGTGGGGTCGTTGGCGGTGATCACGCACTCGACGCCCTCGATCACGCCGATGCCGGTGACCAGCGCGGCGCCGACCTGGTAGTCGCTGCCCCAGGCGGCCAGCGGGGACAGCTCCAGGAACGGCGAGTCCGGGTCGATCAGCAGCTCGATCCGCTCACGGGCCGGCAGCTTGCCGCGCTTGCGGTGGCGCTCCAGGTACTTGGGGCCGCCGCCGGCCAGCGCCTTGGCGTGCTCGGCGTCCAGGTTGGTGAGCTTGGCGAGCATCGCGGCGCGGTGTTCGGCGTACTCGGGCCCGGCCGGGTCGACGCGGGTGGGCAGGACGGTCACAGCGGCCTCTCCGGGCTGTCGAGACGTACGGTCGGGCTGTCGGGTCGCGGTTCCGAGGTCCGGGGCGGTTCCGGGGCCAGGAGCGGTTCCGGGGCCAGGAGCGCCGTCGGGATGTCGAGGTGGCGGGAGCGCAGCCACTCGCCGAGGGCCTTGGCCTGCGGGTCGAAGCGGTGCCGGGCGGCGACGCCCTCGCCGAGCAGGCCGGTGATGGTGAAGTTGACCGCGCGCAGGTTCGGGAGCAGGTGCCGGGTGACGTCCGACTGCTCTGTTTCAGGGAGGAGTTCGCGCAGCCTTTCCACCGTGAGGGCGTGCGCAAGCCAGCGCCAGCCGGCCTCGGTGCGGGCCCAGACGCCGAGGTTGGCGTCGCCGCCCTTGTCGCCGCTGCGGGCGCCGGCCACCAGGCCGAGCGGGGCCCGGCGGGTCGGCCCGGCGGTCAGCGGTTCGGGCAACCGCTGTTCGGCGGTGGTGACTTGGCCGGTGACCGGCGTGGGTGGGACGGCGATCCGGCGGCCGTCCGGCAGGACGGCGGTGTGCTCGACGGCCTTGGCGTCGACGTAGGCGGCGGTGAACACCCCGTACGGCGCGCCCGGTCCGGGTGGGGCGGTGAGGTGGAAACCGGGGTAGCCTGCCAGGCCCAACTCCACTGCTGCCTTGCCGAGTTCGCGGCCGACCCTGGCCGGGTCGGGGTCGCGGGCGGTCAGCCGGAGGAGGGCGGAGGCGGCTTCCTCGGTCGGGGCGTCCGGGTGGTCGGTGCGGGCGAGCGTCCAGCGCAGTTCGGCGGGGCGGGCCTCCGGCGGCAGGGCCGCGGCGAACTGCCGTTGCACCAGGGCGGCTTTGGCCTCGATGTCCAGGCCGGTGAGGACGAACACCACCTCGTTGTGGTGGCCGCCGAGCGAGTTGAGGCCGACCTTCAGCGTGGCCGGCGGGGCCTCGCCCCGTACGCCGTCGATCCGGACCCGATCCGGTCCCTCCTCGGTGAGCCGGACGGTGTCCAGTCGGGCGGTGACGTCCGGGCCGAGGTAGTGTGATCCGCCGGTCTCGTACAGGAGTTGGGCGGTGACGGTGCCGGTGGTGACGGCGCCGCCGGTGCCCGGGTGCTTGGTGATCACGCTGGAGCCGTCGGCGTGCAGCTCGGCGATCGGGAAGCCGGGGTGGGTCACGTCGTGCTCGCGGAAGAACGCGTAGTTGCCGCCGGTCGCCTGGGCGCCGCACTCCAGGACGTGCCCGGCGACGACCGCCCCGGCGAGGGCGTCGAGGTCCTCCGGAGTCCAGCCGAACCGGGCGACACCGGGGCCGGCGACCAGCGCCGCGTCCGTCACCCGGCCGGTGACCACCACGTTCGCTCCCGCACGCAGACAGGCCGCGATGCCGAAGCCGCCGAGGTAGGCGTTGGCGGCCAACAGGCCTGTCGGTAGGCCGAGTTCCTCCCGGCGCGGCAGCAGGTCGTCGCCCTCGACGTGCGCGACGGCCGTCTCGACTCCCAGCCGCCGGGCCAGCTCGCGCAGTTCGTCGGCGAGCCTGGCCGGGTTGAGGCCGCCCGCGTTCACCACGATCTTCACGTCGCGCTCGCGGGCCAGGCCGAGGCACTCCTCCATCTGCCGCAGGAAGGTCCGGGCGTACCCGCGCGACGGGTCCTTCAGCCGGTCCCGCGCCAGGATGAGCATGGTCAGCTCGGCCAGGTAGTCCCCGGTGAGCACGTCCAGCGGCCCACCGGTGAGCATCTCCCGCACCGCCGCGAAGCGGTCCCCGTAGAACCCCGAGGCGTTGCCGATCCGCAGTACCGCGCGTTCGCGCATCAATGCGCCTCCCCTGACGGTGAGTTGGCGGCACTCCCGCACGAGCGCCGTCGGGCAGCAGCGTGGCACCGCCCGAAGAAAAAAGCAATCATGCCTGCTTGTTTTCCTGAGATCACGGCCACCCGCCGCGATCACCCGGCTCCGGTTCGCCGCCCGCGGGGACCGATCAGTTTTCGAGAAGCACCCGGTCGGGGGCCGCGCCTAGCGTTGCGGTCATGAGCGACATCACCATTCACTGGTCCTTCCTTCCGCACACCGACCCCGAGGCCTCCCTCGCCTTCTACCGCGACCTGCTCGGCTTCGAGGTCCGCAACGACGTCGGCGGCGGCGCGATGCGCTGGATCACCTTCGGGGCGCCCGGCCAGTCCGGCGTCTCGGTGGTGCTGGAGCCCCCGGCCGCCGACCCCGGCGTCACCGAGGAGGAGCGCAAGACGATCACCGAGATGATGGCCAAGGGCACCTACGCCCGGCTCGTCCTGGCCACCGCCGACCTGGACGCCACCTTCGACCGGCTGAAGTCCGGCGGCGCCGAGCTGGTGCAGGAGCCCACCGAGCAGCCGTGGGGCCTGCGCGACTGCGCCTTCCGCGACCCGGCGGGCAACATGGTCCGCTTCAACGAGGTGCGCTGAACCGGTCGGCACCCCGACACCAGCCGAAGCCCGGCAGCCGTAGCCCCGACGGGCCCGCCCCCGGCACCGGCCGGACCGGACCCCCTCGATTCTGGTTGGATCGAGGGGTGCACCGCCGACCGTGACCGCGGGGACGGGCCCGCCCGATCGACAGGGAGAGACCGAACGATGCCCAAGAGGACGGACGCGCACCCCGCGTCGCACGCCGCCGACAGCCACGACCTGATCCGCGTCCACGGCGCGCGCGAGAACAACCTCAAGGACGTCAGTGTCGACCTCCCCAAGCGCCGGCTGACGGTGTTCACCGGCGTGTCCGGCTCGGGCAAGAGCTCGCTGGTCTTCGACACCATCGCCGCCGAGTCCCAGCGGCTGATCAACGAGACCTACAGCGCCTTCGTCCAGGGCTTCATGCCCACCCTGGCCCGCCCCGAGGTGGACGTCCTCGAGGGCCTGACCACAGCGATCATCGTCGACCAGCAGCGGATGGGCGCCGACCCGCGCTCCACCGTCGGCACCGCCACCGACGCCAACGCGATGCTGCGCATCCTCTTCAGCCGCCTCGGCACCCCGCACATCGGCTCGCCCAAGGCCTTCTCCTTCAACGTCCCCTCGATCAGCGGGGCGGGCGCGGTCACCGTCGAGCGCGGCGGCAAGACCGTCAAGGAGCGGCGCAGCTTCAGCATCACCGGCGGCATGTGCCCGCGCTGCGAGGGCCGGGGCAACGTCTCCGACATCGACCTCACCCAGCTGTACGACGACAGCAAGTCGATCTCCGAGGGCGCGATCACCATCCCCGGCTGGAAGACCGACAGCTGGTGGACCGTCGGCATCTACGCCAACTCGGGCTTCCTCGACCCGGACAAGCCGATCCGCAAGTACACCAAGAAGGAACTGCAGGACTTCCTGTACCGGGAGCCGACCAAGGTCAAGGTCAACGGCGTCAACCTCACCTACGAGGGCCTGATCCCCAAGATCCAGAAGTCGATGCTCTCCAAGGACAAGGACGCGCTGCAGCCGCACATCCGCGCCTTCGTGGAGCGCGCCGTCACCTTCACCACCTGCCCCGACTGCGAGGGCACCCGGCTCAGCGAGGCCGCCCGCTCCTCCAGGATCGCCGGGATCAGCATCGCCGACGCCTGCGCGATGCAGATCAGCGACCTCGCCGCCTGGGTCCGCGGGCTCGACGAGCCCTCGGTGACGCCACTGCTCACCACCCTGCGGCAGACCCTCGACTCCTTCGTGGAGATCGGCCTCGGCTACCTCTCGCTGGACCGCCCGTCCGGCACGCTGTCCGGCGGCGAGGCGCAGCGGGTCAAGATGATCCGCCACCTCGGCTCCTCGCTCACCGACACCACGTACGTCTTCGACGAGCCGACCACCGGCCTGCACCCGCACGACATCGACCGGATGAACAAGCTGCTCCTGCGCCTGCGCGACAAGGGCAACACCGTGCTGGTGGTCGAGCACAAGCCGCAGACCATCGCGATCGCCGACCACGTGGTCGACCTCGGCCCCGGCGCCGGTACGGCGGGCGGCACGGTCTGCTACGAGGGCGGTGTCGACGGGCTGCGGAGCAGCGGCACCGTGACCGGCCGCCACCTGGCCGACCGGGCCCCGCTGCGGGAGAGCGTGCGCAAGCCCACCGGGCACGTGGAGATCCGGGGAGCGAACACCCACAACCTGCGGGACGTGGACGTGGACGTGCCGCTGGGGGTGCTCACGGTGGTGACCGGGGTGGCCGGTTCCGGCAAGAGTTCGCTGATCCACGGCTCACTGTGTCGACAGTCGGGGGCTGCGGGCGAGGGCGTGGTCTCCGTCGACCAGGGCGCGATCAAGGGCTCGCGGCGCAGCAACCCGGCCACCTACACCGGGCTTCTCGAACCGATCCGCAAGGCCTTCGCCAAGGCCAACGACGTCAAGCCGGCCCTGTTCAGCGCCAACTCCGAGGGTGCCTGCCCGACCTGCAACGGCGCCGGGGTGGTCTACACCGACCTGGCGATGATGGCCGGGGTGGCCACCACCTGCGAGGACTGCGAGGGCAAGCGGTACCAGCCCGCCGTGCTGGAGTACCGGCTGGGCGGCCGGGACATCGCCGAGGTGCTGGCGATGTCGGTGACCGAGGCCGAGGAGTTCTTCGGCTCGGGCGAGGCCAAGCTGCCGGCGGCGCACCGGATCCTGGAGCGGCTGGCGGACGTCGGGCTCGGCTACCTCAGCCTCGGCCAGCCGCTCACCACGCTCTCCGGCGGCGAGCGACAGCGGCTCAAGCTGGCCACTCACATGGCGGACAAGGGCGGCGTCTACGTCCTGGACGAGCCGACCACCGGCCTGCACCTGGCCGACGTCGAGCAACTGCTCGGGCTGCTGGACCGGCTGGTCGAGTCCGGCAAGTCGGTCATAGTGATCGAGCACCACCCGGCGGTCATGGCGCACGCCGACTGGATCATCGACCTCGGCCCGGGCGCCGGCCACGACGGCGGTCGAGTGGTCTTCGAGGGCACCCCGGCCGACCTGGTCGCCGCCCGCTCCACGCCGACCGGCGAGGCCCTGGCCGAGTACGTCGGCTGAGACGCCGAGTACGTCGGCTGGGACTGTCGCAGGGCGGCAGCTGGGACTGTCGCAGGGCGGCGACTGGGGCTGGGCTGTCGCAGGAGGTCGGCTGAGGCTGCCGCAGGGCGGCATCAGCCCAGCGGGAGGGCCATCTCCAGGATCCGCGCCGAGGCGTCCAGCACGTACGGCGTCTCGCCCCCGGTGTACGCGAACCCGCGCCGCAGGTAGAAGGCGGCGGCGCGGGGGTTCGCCTCGTGCACCCCGAGGAGCATCCGGTCGGCGCCCAGGCCGCGCGCCCAGGCGAGGGCCGCGTCCAGCATGGCGTCCGCGACGCCGCGCTCGCGGCCGCGGTGCGCCGGGTCGACCCAGACGCCGATCAGGTCGACGGCGCCGGGCTGCTCCTTGGTGACGACCGACAGCATCGTGCCGACCCACTCCCCCTCGGCGTCGACCGCGACCAGGCCGACCTTGTCGGGTTCGTTGACCCAGTTCGTCCGGGCCCGCCAGTTGCCCTCGCCCTGGTGGCTCGCGTACTCGTGGGTCTCGCCGAACGCCATGGGCGTGTCGAGGAGTTGGGCGAGGCGCACCTCCCGCAGGCGCTGCCAGTCCTCGCGGCCGATCCGCTCGATCCGGTACTGCACGTTCTCCCCCGTCACCCGGGCCGTCACAACGACGCTGCCTCCGCCACCGGTGATCACCGGTGGCGGAGGCAGGATAACCGCAGCTCACGCCGCGATGCGCACGACGGCCCGCACTGCGGCTCGCATCACAGCCGGCACTGCGGCTCGCATCACAGCCCGTGTCACGGCCCGCGTCACGGCTTGATGCGGACCACCTGCGGGTCGTGGTCGCTCGCCTGCTGGGCGAACTCGGAGTTGATGTGGACCACGTCGTACTTGGCGTAGCCGACCTCGGGGCTGACCAGGATGTGGTCCAGCACCTGGGAGTTGCCCTGGTAGACGTAGGAGTACTGCTCGGTCTCCGGCAGCTCGTTCACCAGGTCGCGCAGCACGCCGCCCTTGGTGAGCGTCGCCAGGGCGGGCGAGAACTGGTAGTCGTTGAAGTCGCCGAGGGAGACGACCTTGGCCTCCTTGTCGGCGGCCAGCAGCTGGGAGAGGAAGGCCTGCTCGACGGTGGCCTGCTTGACCCGCTGCACCTCCGAGCTGCGGGTCGGCTGCTGGAACCGGCTGTCGATGCCCTGGTCGCCGCCCTTGCTGTTGAAGTGGTTGGCGATCACGAAGACCTTCTGGCCGCGGAAGACGAACTGGCCGACCAGCGGCTTGCGGCTGTTGGTCCACGCCTCGTCGCCGGGCTGGATCCGGCCGGGCGAGGCGGTCAGCGCGGCGGCGGCGCCGGTGCCGGTGACGCCTACGGCGGTGGTGGCGTTGCCGCCCGCGATGTCGGTGAAGGAGACCCGCTGCGGGTTGAACAGGAAGACCTGGCGGATGTTGCCGCCGGGCTCGCCGCCGTCCTTGCCGTCCTGCGGGTCGATCGAGCGCCAGTCGTAGGCCGGGCCGCCGGCCGCCTTGATCGCGGCGATGAACTTGGCGACGGTCTGGCTCGCGTCGACCGTGCCGTCGTTCTTGGAGCCGTTGTCGTCCTGGATCTCCTCCAGGGCGACGATGTCGGGCGAGCGCAGGTTGGTGACGACGCCCTGGGCCAGCTGGGCGAACTTGGCGTCCGGGTTGTTCGGGGCCAGGTTCTGCACGTTGTAGGTGGCGAGGGTGAGTTCGCGGTCGCTCGCCTGGGCGGTGACCTCGCGCTGGAGGTGGTTGTCCTTCAGCGTTCCCACGGTGCCGGCGACGAGCGTGTAGCCGCCGAAGTTGTTGTAGTCCAGCGGGCCGGTGGTGGCGCCGGTCAGCTCGTCGCCGACGTTGGCCACCGGGAAGGGCTGCTGGGAGACCGGCGCCTGCTGCTGCACCATCAGGCGGCCGACGTTGGGCTCGCGGTAGGACTCGTACAGGACGCCGCCGCGCTTGCTGCGCTGGTCCTGGCGGTCGGCGGCGACCCACAGCTCGTTGTACTGGTCGGTCGCCTGGACCACCCGGACGTCCTTGACCTGGACGAGCATGCCCTCCAGGGACTCGTAGAAGTCCAGGGCGTACTTCTCCGGGTCGAGCTTCGCGGCGTCGATGGTGCCGTCCGCGCCGGCCGCCGGGGAGTAGGTGCCGGGGATGTTGCGGGTGTCCACGACCACGGGGGCGGGCAGCGGGTTGCCGGCGGAGACGACCGTGATGCCCGGGGCGGAGATCTCGGTGACGGACTGCGAGCCGCCGGAGTAGCTCGGGTAGTACTCGGTGACCTTGCCGCTGACCAGCACCGAGTCGCCGACCTTGACGGTCGGGTTGCCGCCGGTGAAGACGAAGATGCCTTCGCTGGTGGCCGGGTCGGCGTCCGGGTTCGGGTCCTGGATCCAGAAGCCCTTGGAACTGCCGTACGCGCGCACGCCGGTGACGATGCCGGGCACGCCGGTGACGGGCTTGCCGGCCTGCGGGGATATCCGGGTGGTGCCCTGGACGTCGTGGATCCGCAGCGGGCCGGCCTCGGTCGGGGCGGGGGTGGCGGCGCCGGCGGCGTTGGCCACCGGGAGCGGGACGAGCACCAGCGAGGCGGCGAGCGAGGCCGGGACGAGGGCGGCGCGCAGCAGGGTTCTGTGCGGGCGGGATGCGGGGGCGGTGGTCACCGGGGCAGGTCTCCTAGCTCCGTCGTGCGGCACGGTCGTGGCACGGCGGTCCGGGCGGAGGCGCGGTCGAAGCGCGCGCTACTCGCGTAGAGGAAGAGCAGGGGACGGACGCCCGCCCCCCGCGGCGCCCCTCAAGATACGCGCGTAGAAAATGCCCCGACAAGACCTCGTCAGTGAACTGTCGGTTCCGCCCAGGTGACTTGACCGACGGTCAGCCCGGCCTGCTCACAGCCTTCTCACAGCCCGCTCCCGGCGGACTCCCAGGAAGCCTCGACGCGCTCCACGACCAGCTCGCACAGCTCGTGGGTGCGCAGCGCGTCGTGGGCGTCGAGGGTCCGCCCGGCGCGGACGGCGTCCAGGAATGCGAGCACGCACTGCTCGATGCCGCGCTGGCGGGCGACCGACACCCAGTCGCCACGGCGGCGCACGGTCGGCTGGCCGCGGTGGTCGATCACCTCGGCCAGGTTGTGCACCTCGCGCTTGGAGTCGCCGCCGGAGACCTCCAGGACCTCCTCGGTCGAGCCGGAGACCCGGTTCATGATGCCGAGCGCGGTGAAGCCCTGCCCGCCGAGGGTGAGGACCACGTGCTCGACCAGGCCGTTGCGGCTGCGGGAGCGGACGTCCACGTGCTCGATCTCGCCGGGGACGAGGAAGCGGAGCAGGTCCACGACGTGGATGAAGTCGTCGTAGACCAGGGTGCGGGCCTCCTCGGGCAGACCCTCGCGGTTCTTCTGCAGCACGATCAGGTCGCGCGGGCGCTCCTTGGCCTGGACGTAGCCGGGCGCGTGGCGGCGGTTGAAGCCCACCATCAGCGAGCGGCCGGTGCGGTCGGCGAGGTCGACCAGCCGGCGCGCGCCGTCGAGGGTGTAGTCGAGCGGCTTGTCCACGTAGACGTCCACCCCGGCGGTGAGCAGCCGCTCGACGATCGGGACGTGCTGGTCGGTGGCGGCGTGCACGAAGGCGGCCCGGATGCCGGAGCCGATCAGCGCGCCGAGGTCGGTGAACCGGCGCTCGGCCGCGATCCGGTACGCGTCACCGATGCGGTCCAGCTTCGCCCCGTCCCGGGTCATCAACCGCAGATCCAACCCCGGCAACCCGCCCAGAACCGGCAGATACGCCTTCTGCGCAATATCACCGATCCCGATGACCCCGACCGGAAGAAGGCCACCGTCGGGGACAGAGGTCGAACTCATCGGATTCTCCACACGCACGTCGACACCATCACCCCCACTCTATTCACCGGCTCCCGCACGCCACCAACCCGTCACAGTGCTTCACATGGGAGACACCGGACGCCGGGACACCCGTCGAGTGGGCTGGCGGGTCAGCAGGGTCCGGCGGTGCGGCCGGGGCTCAGGCGGCCAGCAGGGATTCCGCGATGCCGCGGGCCCGCCAGGCGGCGTCCGTGGTGCCCTCGCGCAGGGCGGTGACGATGGCGCCGTCCATCAGCAGGGCGAACTGCCGTGCGCGGCGGTCCGGTTCGGGGATGTCCGCGTCCCGCATGAGCTGCTCGACCAGCTCGATGACGCGCCTCTTGTGCAGCGCCGCCATCTCGCGGGCCGGGCTGGCGCGGTCGGCGATCTCGGTCATCGTGTTGATGGCGACGCAGCCGCGGTAGTCCTGCGCGGCGAACCGTTCGGCCAGCGCGTCGAAGACGTTGAGCGGGTGGCCGCCGTGGGCCGCGACCCGCTCGGAGAGCCAGGCGCGCCACCGCGCGTCCCGGCCTTCCAGGACGGCGGTCACCAGGGCCTCCTTGCCGGCGAAGTGCCGGTAGAAGGAGGCCCGGCCCACACCGGACTCGGAGAGGATGCGCTCCACGCCGACCGCGTGGATCCCGTTGGCGTAGAAGAGGGACTCTGCCGTGCTCAGCAGGCGCGCCCGTGCGTTGACTGCCATGGAGGCGATCCTAACCGCTCTTGACGCCAAACGGCACCGGTCGGTACCGTCCTCCAGTCGGTACCGATCAGTACCGTTTTTGCGGGACATTCGTACACGGGGGACGCATGAACGAGGACTGGGCCGAGGCCGCCGTCGAACTGGTCGCCGGCTACACGGTGGTGAACGCGGACGGTGAGGCGGTCTCCTCGGTGCCCAAGGCGCTGGTGGCCTTCCAGGGCGGCTTCGCCAAGCTGCGCCTGCCCGACACCGAGACGGTGCAGGTGGTCTCCGCCCCCGCCGTCCGCCTGATCACCCTCACGACCGGGTGACCCCGGCGGTCGGGCCCTCCGACCGCCCCCACCGACCAGCGGCTGCACGGCCGCCCGGGCCGGGACGCCACGCCACCTGCACACGGCGCGGCCGCCCGACCCGGGACGCCGAGCAGCCGCACATCCCTTTCCGGACCCCTCGCTGACGGACCCTCCCGCTTTCCGGACGCCCCGCCACAGCCCCCGCCACAGCCCCCGCCGCGCTACGCGCCCGCGGCGGCCGCCTCGGCGAGGGCGTCGAGGACCGGGCGGATCAGCGGGTGCCCGTCGGCGCCGGCCCGGACGGCCGCGAAGACCCGACGGGTGGCGAGCTCGCTGTCCACCGGGCGGACGGCCACCTGGCCGAGGTCGACGCCGCGCAGCGCCGAGCGCGGGACGAGGGCGACCCCGGCGCCCGCCGAGGCCAGCGCCACCACGGCCCGGAAGTCGTCCGAGGAGTGCAGCAGCCGCGGCTGGAACCCGGCGTGCTCGCAGGCCAGCAGGACCACGTCGTGGCAGGGGTTGCCCGGGTAGGGGCCGATCCAGGGCTCGTCGGCCAACGCGGCGACGGCGAGCGGTCCGGCCTCGCCGGCCAGCCGGTGGCCGAGCGGCAGGACGGCCTCGAAGGGCTCGGCGTACAGCGGCACCCGGGTGAGCCGCGCGTCGTCGGCGCGCAGGGCGCCGCGGTACTCGACGGCCACCGCGAGGTCGGCCCGCCCCTCCAGGACCATCGGCAGGCTGGCGTCGCCCTCGGCGTCCAGCACCTTGAGCCGCACCCCCGGCGCGCGCTCGCCGAGCAGGCCGATCGCGGGGGCGAGCACCAGCCCGATGCCGGTGGCGAAGGAGGCCACGGTGACCTCGCCGGAGACGCCCGCGCTGTAGGCGGCGAGGTCGGCCTCGGCGCGTTCCAGCTGGGCGAGCACGACGTCGGCGTGGCCGAGCAGGATCTCCCCGGCGGCGGTCAGCCGCACACCCCGGCCCTCGCGGGCGAGCAGGTGGTGCCCGGTCTCCTGCTCCAGGGCGGCCAGCTGCTGGGAGACCGCGGAGGGGGTCAGGTAGAGGGCGGCCGCCGCGGCGGTCACGGTGCGGTGGTCCGCCACGGCCCGCAGGGTCCGCAGCCGTCGTGCGTCGATCACAAGCCAATTCTGCCAGCGCGGCGGACCGGACCGGGCGGGCCGGGGTTCCCGACCGGAAGGATCGGCCCGCGGCGGGAGCGCGAGGTCGGACGGAGGTACCACCGGTGACGTATTTCCGGACGAGATCGCTTCACTTCGTTGACCGCCGGGCCGGGCGGCGCTTGGCTCGTGCCCAACGGGCCGCGGGGGTCGAGCGGGCCCGGCACCGTCATCTGGGGAGGATGATCGATGACCACCGCACGCACCCGCCGCCGGCTGGCCCGCGCCGCCTGCGTCCTGGCCGCCGCCACCGCGGTCGGCGCCGTGATGCCCGCCGCCGAGGCCCGGCCGCCCAAGGGCGATACCGCCCGGGTCAGCGAGGGGCCCAAGGGCGAGGGGCTCGACGGCGACTCCTACGGCCTCGGGCTGACCTCCGACGGCCGCTCCGTGCTGTTCAGCTCGACGGCGACCAACCTCGTCCCCGGTCACACCGATGCCACCGAGGGCCTCTACGTCAAGGACCTCCGGAACGGGCACGTCCAACAGGTCGACCTGGCCGACGACGGCTCCCGGCTGGACGCGAGCGTCTACGACGCCTCGATCAGCGGCGACGGCCGGTACGTGGCGTTCAGCACCGCCGCGACCAACGTGGTGCCCGGCCAGCAGAAGCACGAGTACGACGTCTTCGTCCGCGACCGGTGGACCGGCCGCACCGAGCTGATCAGCGCCGGCACCGGCTCGACGTCCGACGACCAGTCGATCCGCAGGGCCATCAACCCCAGCCTGAGCTGGGACGGCCGCTACGTGGCCTTCGCCTCCGACCGCACCGACCTCGGGGCGACGGTCAAGCGCGGCAAGGTGAACGTCTACGTCACCGACCGCTGGACCCACACCACCCGGCTGATCACGGTCGGCGCCGACGGCACGCCCGCCGACCAGAACTCCTTCGAGCCGACCCTGAGCGCGGACGGCCGGACCGTCGGTTTCACCTCGCGCGCCGGCAACCTGCTCCCACCCGGGCAGGACCCCGCCGGCACCTCCGGCACCTCCGCCGACACCTCCGGCACCTCCGACCCGGCCGACGACGCCACCGCACCCGCACCCGCACCCACCACCGGCGCGCAGCCCCGGCTGGCGGTGCCCCGGTTCTACCCCTTCTACGTCTGGGACGCCCGCACCGGCCGGATCAGCGGCGCCAGCTACGACGAGACGGGGGCCTTCCGGGCCTCCGGCCAGGACGGCCGGATCAGCCCCGACGGCCGCTACGCCGTCTACAGCGTCCCCCAGCCCGGCGGGCGGCCCGGCTCGCACGGGGTCCACCTGGTGGTCTACGCCCGCGAGTTGGCCACCGGCACCGTCACCCAGGTCAGCACCCCGCTCCCCGGCACCACGACGGACCTCTCCTCGTCCGAGCCCGTCATGACCTACGACAGCCGCTGGGTGTACTTCACGTCCGACGTCGAGACCCTGGTGCCGGACGACACCAACCAGCAGACGGACGTCTTCCGCCGCGACCTGTGGACCGGACGCACCGAGCGGGTGAGCCTCACCCAGGACGGTTCGCAGAGCACCGCCTCGTCGTTCACGCCGTCCGTGGACGCCTTCGGGGGCACCGTGGTCTTCAACGCCACGGACGGCGACCTCGTCCCGGGCGACACCAACAACCTCACGGACGTCTTCCGGCGCCGCCTCTGACGACACCGGCTTCGGCGGCACCGGCGTCGATGGCACCGACGTCGATGACACCGGCTTCGGCGGCATCGGCGTCGATGGCCTGATCCGATGCCGTCGATGGCCTGACTCCCTTGCGGGATACGTCCGTTGACGTATTTTCCGCCGAGATCACCCCCGGCCGTTGACCGTCGCGCCCTCCCGGCGATTGGCTCTCCAGGAGCCCGTCGCCGGGAGGGAGCCCGGCGGCAGGGGCGATCACTGGGGGAGGACAACACCCATGTCCCGCAACACCCGAACCACCCGCAACCGGTGGTTGGCCGGCAGCGGCAGCATCCTGGCGGCCGCCGCCGTGCTGGCCACGGTCGCCGTTCCGGCCCAGGCCGCCCCGGCGCCGCGCGGCACCGTCCAGGTCAGCGTCGGGCTGAACGGCGCCGTGCCGGACAACCAGTCGTGGAGCAAGGGGATCAGCGCGGACGGCCACTACGCCCTGTTCACCTCCTGGGCCACGAACCTGGTGTCCCAGCCCGCGAAGAGCGGACGCGACGCCTACGTCCGCGACCTGCGGACCGGCGGCACCGAGCGGGTCAACCTGGCCGACGACGGCTCGGTGCTGAACGGCTTCACCGACTACGTCGCGATCAACGCCGACGGCCGCTACGTCGTCTTCGAGAGCGACGCCGACAACGTGCTGCCCGGCCTGCCGGTCCAGGGCCGGACCGAGGTGTACGTCCGCGACCGCAAGACCGGCCGCACCGAGCTGGTCAGCGGCGGGCTCACCAGCACCGACACCGACAAGTTCCACGCCTCGTACGCGCCCTCGATCAGCGCGAACGGCCGCTACGTGGCCTTCGTGTCCTCCCGGACCGACCTCGTTCCGGGCCTCCAGGGCGGCGACCCCTCGCTCGCCAGGCCGTACACCTGGGACTACAACGTCTACGTCACCGACCGCTGGACCGGGAAGACCCGCCTGGTGTCCCTCGGCGCGGACGGCAAGCCGGGCGACAGCATGTCCCTCAACCCGACGATCAGCGCGGACGGCCGCACCATCGGCTTCACCTCCTTCGCGTCCAACCTGCTGCCGGCCGAGCAGACCCCGGCCCTCGCCGCCCCGGCCGCCGAGGCCGCCACCGCCACCGCCACCGCCACCGCTGCCACCGCCGCCGGGCCCGCCGCGCCCGCCGACGTCGAGCTCGCCCCGGGCACCGCCCCGGCCCTGCCCCGCGGCGCCCGGGAGGGCCTGGCGCAGCCGAACCTGGCCCGGCCGACCACCGGCGCCTACTACACGTACGACGTGCAGTCCGGCCACATCTCCGCCGCGAGCCTCGACCTCGACGGCAAGCTCGGCTACGCGAGCTTCGACGCGACGATCAGCCCGGACGGGCGGCGCGCGGTGTACGCCCTGCCCGAGCCCGGCGGGTCGACCGACGGCCACCGGTACCACCTGGTGCTGTACGTCCGGGACCTCAGGAAGGGCACCGTGACGAAGGTCAGCGGCGGTCTGCCCGGCACCACCTCGGTCGGCACCTCCGACCACGGCAGCATCACCGCCGACAACCGCTGGATCTACTTCTCCTCCGCCGCCGACAACCTGGTGGCCGGCCCGCAGCACCCGGGCTGGGACGTCTACCGCCAGGACCTGCGCACCGGCCGCACCGAGCGGGTCACCACCGCGCCGGACGGCTCGTTCGGCGACGGTTCCTCGGTCGACCCCTTCGTGGACGCCCACGGCGACACCGTGGTCTTCGGCTCGACCAGCGGCAACCTGGTCACCGGCACCAAGGGTCCGGCGGCCGGCGGCTACCAGGTCTTCGCCCGCCCGTCCGGGCACCACGGCGACGGGGACGACGACCAGGGCCAGGACGACGACTGATCCCGCCGACCCGGCCGCTCCCGCCGACCCGGCCGATCCGGCTGCTCCGGAAACCGCGAACGGGGGCGGGACGTCGGCCGGGCCGGCGTCCCGCCCCCGAAGCGGGAGGGTGGGGCGGATGGTCTGGTGAGCCGTGCGGCGGAGAGGCATCGACGCGCCTCCGCCGCACGGCGGTCGTGAGCCCGCGGGCCGGTCCGGTTCCGAGCGGACCGGCCCGCGGGCAGTCTCGGTGGGGTTGCTCCCCCAGCGGGTAGCTCCCCGGCGGGTAGCTCCCCGGCGGGTTACTCCCCCAGCGCGGCGCGCGCGTCCACGAAGGCGGCGACGGCGCGCTCGACGTCCTCGGTGGAGTGCGCGGCGGACAGCTGCACCCGGATCCGGGCCTGGCCGTGCGGGACCACCGGGTAGGAGAACCCGATCACGTACACGCCGCGCTCCAGCAGCAGTTCGGCGAGCCGGCCGGCCTCGGCCGCGTCGCCGATCATCACCGGGGCGATCGGGTGGTCGCCGGGCAGGATCTCGAACCCGGCCTCGGTCATCTTCGTGCGGAACAGCGCGGTGTTGGCCGCCAGTCGCTCGCGCAGCTCGTTGGACTGCTCGACCAGGTCGAGCACCTTCAGCGAGGCGGCCGCGATCACCGGGGCCAGCGAGTTGGAGAACAGGTACGGGCGGGAGCGCTGGCGCAGCAGGGCGACGATCTCCCGGCGGGCGGCGACGTAACCGCCGGAGGCGCCGCCGAGGGCCTTGCCGAGGGTGCCGGTGATGATGTCCACGCGGTCCATCACGCCGTGCAGCTCGGGGGTGCCGCGGCCGCCCGCGCCGACGAAGCCGACGGCGTGCGAGTCGTCCACCATGACCATGGCGTCGTAGCGGTCGGCCAGGTCGCAGATCTCCCGCAGCGGGGCGACGTAGCCGTCCATCGAGAAGACGCCGTCGGTGACGATCAGGCGGCGGCGGGCGTCCTGGGTCTCCTGGAGCTGCTTCTCCAGGTCGGCCATGTCGCGGTTGGCGTAGCGGTGGCGGCGGGCCTTGCTGAGCCGGATGCCGTCGATGATGCTCGCGTGGTTCAGCGCGTCGGAGATGACGGCGTCACGGTCGTCGAGCACGGTCTCGAAGACGCCGCCGTTGGCGTCGAAGCAGGAGGAGTAGAGGATCGTGTCCTCCTGGCCGAGGAACGCCGAGAGGCGGTCCTCCAGCTGCTTGTGGACGTCCTGGGTGCCGCAGATGAAGCGGACCGAGGCCATCCCGTAGCCCCAGCGGTCCAGGGCGTCCTTGGCGGCGTCCAGCACCTCGGGGTGGTCGGCCAGGCCGAGGTAGTTGTTGGCGCAGAAGTTCAGCACCTCGCCCGGCTTGCCGCCGCCGGTGACGGTGACCGCGGCGCTCTGCGGGGTCCCGATCACCCGCTCGGGCTTGAACAGGCCGGCCTCGCGGATCTCGTCGAGGGTGGTGGCGATGTCGGCGCGCACGTTGTCGAACACAACAGGCTCCTTTTGCGTCGGCGGGGTGGCTCAGGCGGTCCAGTCGAGGATGATCTTGCCGCAGTTGCCGCTCGCGGCGTCGTCGAAGGCGGCGGCGAAGTCGTCGGCGGCGTAGCGGCCGGTGATCACCGGGCTGAGGTCCAGGCCGCCCTCCAGCAGCACGGACATCGCGTACCAGGTCTCGAACATCTCGCGGCCGTAGATGCCCTTGATGGTGATCATCGAGGTGACGATCCGCGCCCAGTCGACGGCGAAGTCGTCGGCCGGCAGGCCGAGCATGGCGATCTTGCCGCCGTGCGTCATGTTGGCGATCATCGACTGCATCGCCTCGGGGCGGCCGGACATCTCCAGGCCGACGTCGAAGCCCTCGCGCAGGCCGAGCTTCTGCTGGCCCTCCTCGATGGTGTGCTCGGCGACGTTGAGCGCCAGCGTCACACCGACCTCGCGGGCCAGGTCGAGGCGGTACGGGGAGACGTCGGTGATCATCACGCTGCGGGCGCCGGCGTGCTTGGCGACGGCGGCGGCCATGATGCCGATCGGGCCGGCGCCCGTGACCAGCACGTCCTCGCCGACCAGCGGGAAGGACAGCGCGGTGTGCACGGCGTTGCCGAACGGGTCGAAGATCGCGGCCACGTCCAGGTCGACCGGCACCCGGTGCACCCAGACGTTGGAGGCGGGCAGCGCCACGTACTCGGCGAAGGCGCCGTCGCGGTTGACGCCCAGGCCGACGGTGTTGCGGCACAGGTGGCGGCGGCCGGCCAGGCAGTTGCGGCACTTGCCGCACACCAGGTGGCCCTCGCCGCTGACCAGGTCGCCGATCGCGATGTCCGCGACGCCGGCGCCGATCTCGGCGACCTCGCCGACGAACTCGTGACCGAGCACCAGCGGGGTCTTGATGGTCTGCTGCGCCCAGCCGTCCCACTTGCGGATGTGCAGGTCGGTGCCGCAGATGCCGGTCCGCAGCACCTTGATCAGCACCTCGTTGGGGCCGATCTCGGGCTTCGGGACATCGATCATCCAGAGGCCGGGCTCGGCCTTCTGCTTGACGAGTGCCTTCACGGGGGCGGCTCCTGACGCGCGGGGGGACGGCCTTCGGGGGTCGGGCAGGCCGAGGTGGCCCGGTTCGGCCGGTCCTGGCGGACGCACTCCGGGCAGGCAGAAATCTGCCTGGTGGGAGGGGGTGCGGTCCATCGAGGAATTCTTAAGGACGGCCACAGCTGGGCTAAACGATCGTGCCCGAGCGGCGGCCGGCAGGGGGTGCGGCATGCCGGTGCTCACTCGTTCGGCCGAGCGCGGAGCGGCGGGCGCGACTCCAACCGGCGGGTGGACGGGGACATTTGGAAGGGCTTGACCGGTTCTAAGCGGGTTTGACGGTTCCTGATGGCGGCCGCCAGCCGGATTGGGGCACTCGGCTGACGACGGGCCCGTTCGGATCAGCCGGGAACCGACCCGCGCGCGGCCCGGCGGCAGCGGTGCTTACGGTGGCGACGCTTCCCCCGCGCCCCGTGGAGCAGCACTCCGGGGCCCCAGCCCAAGGGGCCGACCGCCCCAGAGAGGCGCTCTCGCCACATGACCAAGACCCGACGGCCGCGACCGGCCGCCATCCGCCCGACCGTTGCGCGACCGGCCGGTGCGCACTCCGCCGGTGCCGGCTCGGCCGTTGCGCGATCGACCGCTGTCCGTTCGGCAGGGCGCGTGACCGCCGCCGCCCTGGCCCTGACCGGCCTGCTCGCCACCGCGGCCTGCTCCGGCGACTCGAAGCCCGCCCAGCCGGCCGGCGGCCCGGCGGTCGCCGGCGAGCCGGCCGCGCTCAGCCCGTCCCCCACCACCTCGGTGAACGTGTCCCCGGGCGCGGTGGTGCCACTGACCCCGGCCGTCACCTCACAGCTGGACTCCGCGATCCAGCAGGTGATGAGCCAGGCCTCCGTCCCCGGCATCTCGGTCGGCATCATCACGCCCGGCGGCACGTACCAGAAGTCCTTCGGCGTCGCCGACAAGACCAGCGGCGCGGCGATGGACCCCGGGCTGTACTCGCGGATCGGCAGCGAGACCAAGACCTTCACCGCGACCGCCGTCCTGCGGCTGGTGGACCAGGGCAAGGTGGCCCTGGACGACCCGATCTCCAAGTACGTGGACGGCGTCCCCGGCGGCGACGGGATCACCGTCCGCCAGCTCGGCGAGATGCGCAGCGGCCTGTTCCCGTACAGCTCCGACCCGGACTTCGTGAACACGCTGATCAGCAACCCGAACCACGTGTTCACCCCCGACCAGCTGCTCGCCTACGGGTACAAGCACCCCGCCGTCTCCCCGCCCGGCACCCAGTTCCAGTACAACAACAGCAACTACATCATCCTGGGCAAGCTGATCGAGAAGGTCGGCGGGCAGCCCGCCGGCGCGTTCCTCAAGGACCAGGTGTTCACCCCCGCCTCGCTCGCCAAGACCAGCTTCCCCGTCGACGCGAGCATCCCCGACCCGCACTCCCACGGCTACACCGACCAGACGCCCACGGGGGCGATCGAGGACGCCACCAACTGGAACCCGTCCTGGGCCTGGACCGCCGGGGCCGTCATCACCACCCTCGCCGACCTGGAGAGCTGGGCCAAGACCATGGCCACCGGCACCCTCGTCAAACCGGCCACCCAGGCCGAACGCCTGAAGACCCTGCCGACCGGCGACCCCGGCGTCACGTACGGCTTCGGGCTGTTCAACAACTACGGGTGGATCGGACACAACGGCTCGATGCCCGGCTACGAGAGCGTGGCCGTGTACCTGCCGGAGGCGCAGAGCACGCTGGCGATGCTGCTCAACACCGATGTGCTGTACCAGGGTTCGGAGCCGTCGTCGCTGTTCGCGAACGCGATCACCAAGATCATCTCGCCGAAGAACGTCTACTCGATCCCGCCGGCGACCGCCGCGCCGTCGGCGCCGGGCTCGGGGTCGGCGTCCGGTTCGACCTCCGGCTCGCCGTCCGCCTTCGCCACGATCACCGGCGGCACGGGCTCGCCGTCGGGGCCCTCGGCCACCGCGAGCGGCACCGGCTCGCTGCGCGTCTCCTGACCTCCCGCACCCACACGCCGGCGGCCCGAACGGACCCTTTCCGTTCGGGCCGCCGGCGTTCCGCCCGTGTTCGGCCTTTCAGTGTCAGCAGTGTTGACGACTGACGATCCGTCAGATTCCGAGCACCTTGCCGAGGTCGTACGAGACCGGCTCCTCCAACTGCTCGTAGGTGCAGCTCTCCGGGGTGCGGTCCGGCCGCCAGCGGCGGAACTGCGCGGTATGCCGGAAGCGGGTGCCCTCCATGTGGTCGTACGCGACCTCGACCACCCGCTCGGGACGCAGCGCGATCCAGGACAGGTCCTTGCCGCCGGTCCAGCGGCTGACCGCGCCGGGCAGCCGGCCCTCGGCGTGCGCGGCCTCGTCCGCCCAGGCGCCCCAGGGGTGCCGGGCGAGGTCGTCCATCCGCAACGGGGCCAGCTCCTCGACGAGTTCGCGGCGGCGGGCCATCGAGAAGGCGGCGCAGACGCCGACGTGCTGGAGCTTCCCCTCGGTGTCGAAGATGCCCAGCAGGAGGGAGCCGACCACCGGGCCGCTCTTGTGCTCGCGGTAGCCGGCCACCACGCAGTCGGCGGTGCGCTCGTGCTTGATCTTGTACATGGTCCGCTCCCCCGGCCGGTACGGCTGGTCCAGCGGCTTGGCGACCACCCCGTCCAGCCCGGCGCCCTCGTACTCGGCGAACCAGGTCTGCGCGAGGTCCCGGTCGGTGACGGCAGGGGCGGTGAACACCGGGTCGGCGGCCTCGGCGAGCGCCGCCTCCAAGGCCGGGCGGCGCACCGACAGCGGCTCGTCCAGCAGCGAGTCGTCCCCGAGGGCGAGCAGGTCGAAGGCGACGAAGGAGGCCGGGGTCTGCTCGGCGAGCAGCTTCACCCGGCTCGCGGCGGGGTGGATGCGCTCCAGCAGCTCCTCGAAGCGCAGCCGGCCGTCGCGGGCGATCACCGCCTCCCCGTCCAGCACGCAGCGGGGCGGCAACTCGCGCCGGAAGGCCTCGACCAGCTCGGGAAAGTACCTGGTCAGCGGCTTTCCGGTGCGGCTGCCGAGTTCCACCTCGGCACCGTCGCGGAACACGATGGTGCGAAAGCCGTCCCACTTGGCCTCGTACTGCATCCCGGGCGGGATCTTGGCCACCGACTTGGCGAGCATCGGCGCCACTGGCGGCATCACGGGCAGGTCCATGCGTCCGATCCTCGCCCCGTTCCCGCCGGGGCGCGCGCCAGGCTCGGGGGGCGTTCGCCGGGCTCGGGACGTTCGCCAGGGTCCGGGGGTGTGCGCGGGACTCGGGGGGCGCACGGGGCCCCGCGCGCTTAGCGTGAATGGCATGGGCTCAGCCGTGGAACTGGAAGTCGCCGGGCGCACCGTCCGACTGTCGAACCCGGACAAGGTGTACTACCCCGAGCGCGGCTTCACCAAGCTGGACGTCGCACAGTACTACCTGGCCGTCGCCGACGGAGTACTGCGCGGCCTGCGCGACCGCCCCACCACACTGCAGCGCTTCCCGGACGGCGTCGACGGCGAGTTCTTCTACCAGAAACGCGCCCCCAAAGGCCTGCCGGACTGGCTGCCCACCGCCCGGATCAACTTCCCCAGCGGCCGCTCCGCCGACGAGATCTGCCCCACCGAGCCCGCCGCCGTCCTGTGGGCGGCCAACCTCGGCTGCCTCACCTTCCACCCCTGGCCCGTACGGCGCACCGACACCGACCACGTGGACGAACTGCGCATCGACCTCGACCCGCAACCCGGCACCGACTTCCACGACGCCGCCCGCGCCGCCCACGAACTGCGCGCCCTCCTCGAAGAGCACGGACTGCGCGGCTGGCCCAAGTCCTCCGGCGGACGCGGCCTGCACGTGTACGTGCCGCTCGAACCCGAGTGGACCTTCACCGACGGCCGGCACGCGGTCATCGCCCTCGGCCGGGTCCTGGAACAGCGGATGCCCGGCAAGGTCACCACCGCCTGGTGGAAGGAGGAACGCGGCGAACGGATCTTCGTCGACTACAACCAGATGGCCCGCGACCGCACCATCGCCTCCGCCTACTCCCTGCGCGCCCGCCCCCGCGCCACCGCCTCCACCCCGCTGCACTGGGACGAACTCGACGACGCCACCCCCGAGGACTTCGACCTGCGCACCGTCCCGGCCCGCTTCGCCGAACTCGGCGACCCCAACGCGGAGATGGACGGCCAGGCGTTCCGCCTCGAAGGCCTCCTGGAGCTGTACGACAAGCAACTGCACGACGAGGGCCTCGGCGAACTCCCCTACCCGCCCGACCACCCCAAGGCGGCAGGCGAACCCACCCGCGTCCAGCCGAGCCGGGCCCGCAAGCACTGAAGGCAGCGGCATAGGCTGGCCCTTTCGACGGTTGGGGGCGCGGATGGGCGTGGAGACGGGCGTGCGGGGGCTGGCAGAGATCCTGGCGGACGCGGCAGGCGGGGTGTTCCCCCCGCCGGACGGATCGGTCACGGTGGTGCCGCAGCCGTCACCGCGCGAGACCGGAGTGGTGTCCTTCGCCGCCCACGCGGTCGTCTTCACCGACGAGGACCCGGCCTGGGTGCACTCGACGCTCGCCGCCACCCTCGGCGACCCGCTGTCCGCCCCGCTCTGCCCGCCCTTCCTGACCGCCTTCGGCGAACGCACCGGACGCACCGTCAACAACATCGACCTGCTGACGGTCGCCGACCGCCTGCCGGGTGAGCCGCCGCTGCCACTGACCGAAGTCCGGGACCGCGAGCACCCCCGGGTGCTCCGGGCCCTGCGCTACCGCGAGGACGTCCGCGTCTTCACCACCGACGGCGGCGTCAACGACGGCGGCGTCCTCATCCTCGGTCGCGGCGTCGCCGGCCGCTGGGAGTGCGCCGTCGAGGTCGACCCGCACACCCGGAACCGCGGCCTCGGCCGCACCCTCGCCGGCGCCGCCCGCCACCTCCTCCCCGAAGGCGACACGATCTGGGCCCAACAGGCTCCCGGCAACGCCCCCAGCGTCCGCGCCTTCCAGGCCGCCGGCTACCGCCCGATCGGCGCGGAAGCGCTGCTGGTGTCAGGGCCGGTCTGATCCACTCCCGCCGGACGGCGGCTCCCACAGCAGCCGGACCCGGTCTGCTGCCACGTCGTACCCGAGGAACGGCGGCTGCGCGACGCTGCTCTCGAAGAACATCGGAACCGACTTGCCCAGCCGCCGCCCGATCGCCGCCAGGAACCCGCAGAGGACGTCCAGCCGCTCCTGCCCCTGGAGCTCCCGGAGGTCGACGTCGAAGTCGATCTCCTCGTCCGAAGTGAACCGGAAGATCGCGCACACGTCGGGCACGGGCCACACCGACAGGCTCGGGCACTCGGCACCGGCCGGCCTGGACAGCACGACCTCGGCCGGTGGCAGCGGCCGCGCAGAGCGACCCTCGACGTATGCGGACTCCCAGCCCTGTTCCTCGACCAGATCGAGCACGGCCTGCCAGTCCGCCACCGTCGTGTCCGCGATGATCACGTCGGGGAGGTAGCCCCCGCCGGAGGGGTCGAGCAGCCACGCGACGTCGTCCCACAGCAGATCCGGCATGCCGCCATCCTGCCCGGGCACGCCCGGCCGCGCCGAGCGATTAGTCGGGCCGGGCGCCCGCCGGGGCCAGCTCGGCGATGATCCGCACCGCGTCGGCGATCTGCCCGTCGGTCAGGTCGCCGCGGGCGGTCAGGCGCAGGCGGGAGATGCCGTCCGGGACGGACGGGGGGCGGAAGCAGCCGACCGCGAGGCCGGCGCGGCGGCAGTCGGCGGCCCAGGCGACGGCGGCCTCGGGGCCCGGGGCGCGGACGGAGACCACGGCGGCGTCCGGCTCGCAGGCGTGCAGGCCGACGGCGGTGAGTTGCCGGGCGAGGGTGCGGGCGACCTCGCGGGCGCGTTCGGCGCGGGCCGGTTCGGCGCGCAGCAGGCGCAGGGCGGCGAGGGCGGCGCCGGCGGCGGCCGGGGCGAGGCCGGTGTCGAAGATGAAGGTGCGGGCGGTCTCGGTGAGGTGGCGGATCACCCGGCGCGGGCCGAGGACGGCGCCGCCCTGGGAGCCGAGGGACTTGGAGAGGGTCGCGGTGGCGACGGTGTCCGGCCGCCCGGCGAGCCCGGCCGCCGCGAGGGCCCCGGTGCCGCCGGGGCCGAGGACGCCCAGCCCGTGCGCGTCGTCCACGAGCAGGGCGGCGCCGTGCGCGCGGACGGCTTCGGAGAGCGCGGCCAGCGGGGCGGCGTCGCCGTCCACCGAGAACACCGAGTCGGTGACGACGAGCGCCCGCCGCTGCGTCCGGGCGGCGAGCACTTCGGCGACGGCCGCCGGGTCGCTGTGCGGGGCGCGGTGGACGTCGGAGCGGGAGAGCCGGCAGCCGTCGATCAGGGAGGCGTGGTTGTAGGCGTCGGACACGATCAGGGTGTCCGGGTCGGTGAGCGCGGTGAGCGCGGCCAGATTCGCCGTGTACCCGGAGGAGAACACCAGTGCCGCCTCGGCCCCGCAGAACTCGGCGAGTTCCTCCTCCAGTTCGGTGTGCAGCGCGGTCGTCCCGGTCACCAGCCGCGAGCCCGTCGCCCCGCCGCCCCAGCGCAGCGCGGCCTCGGCAGCCGCCCGTGTCACCACGGGGTGCCGGGTCAGCCCCAGGTAGTCGTTGCCGGCGAGGTCGAGCACCGGGTCCTCGGCGGGCCGGCTGCGCAGCGTACGCGTGAGGCCGGCCTCGGCGCGCAGCTCGGCGGCCTCGTCGAGCCAGTCGAAGACGTTCGCCGGAGCGAGCTCGGCGGTGTGCGGTTCGGAGGCAGGCGGGTGGACCATGCCCGGCACTCTGGCACGGCCCTCGCGGGCCAGGCAATGTGCCGCTCGGCACAGCTTTGGGGCACAAGCCCCGTGTCGTTCACTCAAACTTAACCTCAATTCCATCTCTCGGACCTTTAAACCCTTCCCCTCGCAAAGGCTTCATGTCGCCCACATCATCCCGCCGTCCCCGGACGACCCGCCCCGGCGGCCGTCCCGGATCCGCCCCTGGCACGCCGCCGTCGCCCTCGTGGTGGCGGCGGCGGTCGGTGGGGGGTTGTGGGCGTGGAAGCCGTGGCAGTCCGCGGACCTGCCGGAGCACGCGTGCTGGTCGCTCGTGGACGAGAACGATCTGAAGCCGCTGGCCGGCCCGGACGGGAAGGCCGTCGAGCCCAAGCCGGCCCGGGAGATCGCCACCCTCGAGAAGCCCGAGTCCGGGGACCGCGACTACCGCTGCACCGTCACGTGGACGGGCGGCGCCTTCCTGCTCGACGTGGACATCAGGCCGCCGTGGAACGGGGTCGACGCGGACCGCGCGAGCGACGCCCGCCTCGGCTCGGTCACCCCGCTGGATTTCGGGCCCGGTGCGACCGGCTGGATCGTGAACCACGACAGAGTCCGGCTCTACGTGTCGTGCGACTTCCAGGGCACGCAGCCGGACACCGGCCGCGCCGCGCCGCCGTACGTCGGCGTGCAGGTCAGCGGGGACCACATCGACGGCACCTCCCCGGCTGGGGTGGGGCAGGCGTACGCGGACATCGCCCTGAAGGTCGGCCGGGCCGCGCGACCGCGTACGAGTGCCACAACACCGTGCAGCTGCCCGCCGCCGCCCCGCGCGTCCCCTCCTAGCCCCGGGCTTTGCCCGGGGTGGCCGCGAGCAGGCAAGATAGCCGGGTGACCCTCCTTGATCTGATGCCGAAGCCCGCCACGCCCGACGCGCTGTACGAGACGTTCGCCGCCTGGGCGGAGGAGCGGGGGATCACGCTGTACCCGGCGCAGGAGGAGGCGCTGATCGAGTTGGTGTCGGGGAACAACGTGATCCTGGCGACGCCGACCGGGTCGGGCAAGAGCCTGGTGGCGGCGGGGGCGCACTTCGCGGCGCTGGCGGAGGGGCAGCGGACCTTCTACACCGCGCCGATCAAGGCGCTGGTGTCGGAGAAGTTCTTCGACCTGGTGAAGATGTTCGGCACCGAGCAGGTCGGCATGATGACCGGCGACGCGAGCGTGAACCCGACCGCGCCGATCATCTGCTGCACCGCCGAGGTGCTCGCCCAGATCGCGTTGCGCGACGGCACGCGGGCGGACATCGGCCAGGTGGTCATGGACGAGTTCCACTTCTACGCCGAGGCGGACCGCGGCTGGGCCTGGCAGATCCCGCTGCTGGAGCTGCCGCAGGCGCAGTTCCTGCTGATGTCGGCGACGCTCGGCGACGTCCGCCGCTTCGAGGAGGACCTGACCCGCCGGACCGGCCGTCCGACGACGGTGGTCCGCAACGCGACCCGCCCGGTGCCGCTGTTCTACGAGTACCGCCGCACCACGATGCACGACACGCTCGAGGAGCTGCTGCAGACCGGCCAGGCGCCGGTCTACGTCGTGCACTTCACGCAGAAGGAGGCGGTGGAGCGGGCGCAGTCGCTGATGAGCATCAACATGTGCTCGAAGGCGGAGAAGGAGGCCATCGCCGACCTGATCGGCAACTTCCGCTTCACCACCAAGTTCGGCCGCAACCTGTCCCGTTACGTGCGCCACGGCATCGGCGTGCACCACGCGGGCATGCTGCCGAAGTACCGCCGACTGGTCGAACGCCTCGCCCAGGCGGGCCTGTTGAAGGTGATCTGCGGCACCGACACGCTGGGTGTCGGCGTCAACGTGCCGATCCGCACGGTGCTGTTCACGGCCCTGTCCAAGTACGACGGCACCCGGGTGCGCATCCTGCGTGCCCGCGAGTTCCACCAGATCGCCGGGCGGGCCGGCCGGGCCGGCTTCGACACCGTCGGCCAGGTGGTGGCGCAGGCGCCGGAGCACGTGATCGAGAACGACAAGGCGATCGCCAAGGCCGGGGACGACCCGAAGAAGAAGCGCAAGGTGGTGCGCAAGAAGGCGCCGGAGGGCTTCGTCGGCTGGACCGAGGAGACCTTCGAGAGGCTGATCGGCGCCGACCCGGAGCCGCTGGTGTCCCGGTTCAAGGTGACCCACGCGATGCTGCTGTCGGTGATCGGCCGCCCCGGCAACGCCTTCGAGGCGATGCGCAAGCTGCTCACCGACAACCACGAGGACAGGGTGGCGCAGCGCCGGCACATCCGCACCGCGATCGCCATCTACCGCTCGCTGCTGCAGGGCGGTGTGGTGGAGCGGCTGCCGGAGCCCGACGCCGACGGCCGGATCGTCCGGCTCACGCTGGACCTGCAGGAGAACTTCGCGCTCAACCAGCCGCTGTCGACCTTCGCGCTGGCCGCCTTCGAGCTGCTCGACCCGACCTCGCCGTCGTACGCGATGGACGTCGTCTCCGTCGTCGAGGCGACCCTCGACGACCCGCGCCAGATCCTCGCCGCGCAGCAGAACAAGGCGCGCGGCGAGGCCATCGGCGAGATGAAGCGGGACGGCATCGAGTACGAGGAGCGGATGGAGCGGCTCCAGGAGATCACCTACCCGAAGCCGCTGGAGGAGCTGCTCACCCACGCCTACGAGGTGTACCGAGGGGCGCACCCGTGGATCGGCGACCACCAGCTGCAGCCGAAGTCGGTGGTCCGCGACCTGTACGAGCGGGCGATGACCTTCTCGGACTACGTCGGCTTCTACGAGCTGGCGCGCACCGAGGGCATCGTGCTGCGCTACCTGGCGGGCGCGTACAAGGCGCTGGAGCAGACCGTCCCCGAGGACGTGAAGACCGACGACCTCAAGGACGTCATCGCGTGGCTCGGCGAGCTGGTCCGCCAGGTCGACTCGAGCCTGCTGGACGAGTGGGAGCAGCTGGCCAACCCGACCGATCCGCAGGCCGCCGAGGTGCGGCTGGACGACAAGCCGGCGCCGGTCACGGCCAACGCGCGCGCCTTCCGGGTGCTGGTCCGCAACGAGATGTTCCGCCGGGTCGAGCTGTGCGCGCTGGAGCACTACGAGGAGCTCGCGGCGCTGGACGGCGAGTACGGCTGGGACGCGGACCGCTGGGCGGACGCCATGGACGGGTACTGGGACGAGTACGACGACCTGAGCACCGGCCCGGACGCGCGCGGCCCGAAGATGCTGATCATCGAGGAGGAGGACTCCGCCTGGCGGGTCCGGCAGATCTTCGACGACCCGGAGGGCGACCACGACTGGGGCATCAGCGCCGAGGTGGACCTGTTCGGCTCGGACGAGGAGGGCCGGGCGGTGGTGCGGGTGACCGCGGTGGACCGGCTCGGCGGCTGACGGATCGTCAACCGCGAAGGGGGGCCGGTTTTTCCGGGCCCCCCTTCGGCTTTCGCCCTCGGCGGGCCCGTCCGGACGGAAGGGGCCGCGAGCGGGGCCGTCACGTCCAACGAACGGGCCCGTCATCCAACGGACGGGCCGGTCACATCCAGACGAACGCCGAGCCCGCCGCGTAGGAGAGCGCGCGGGTGGCCTCGTCCAGGGTCTGCTCGGTGCTGGGCGCTGCCGAGCCGGTCGGCGTCGGGGCACCGGCGGCGGGTGCCCCCGTGGCGGGCGCGCCCGTGCTGCTCGGGGTGGAGGCGGCCGGGCGGCCGTCGCCGGTCCGCGAGCCGGTGACCGTCACGTAGTGCCCGACCGCCTCGACCCGCGGGTCGCCGCCCGGGTTGGCGCCGACGGGCTGCGCGGGGGCGGCGGTGGCGTCCGCGAGGATGAAGGCGACCGATCCGGGCTTGGCCCGCAGGGCCTCGGCGGCCTTGGCGGCGGAGGCCAGGTCGGGGAAGCGCAGCAGGGTGACGTTGCTGAGCACCGGGCGGTCCTGGCCGGTGAAGCTGACGGTCAGGTACGCCTGGCAGCCGCTGTCCTTCAGCGGGTCCTGGGCGCGGTCCTGGAGCACCTCGGCGCAGTTGTCGCCCTGCCGGGCCCCGTTGCGCCGTGCCTTGAAGGTGCCGACCTCGACCGGGCGCTGGGCCGGGAAGAAGTTGTCGACGTTGAGACCCTCGGGGTCGGTGCGCGGCGGCGGGGAGCCCACCACCGGCGGCGTCTTCGCGGCGTCCTTGGCGGACGGGCCGAGCCCGGGTATGTAGTCGCCGGGCATCGGGCGGGTGATGATCCATCCGCCGGCCACGACCACGACGACCACGACGACCCAGCCCACCGCCCGACGGCCGGTCAGTCGTCGGCCCCGCCTGGGACCGGCCCCCTCGGCGACCTGCTGTCCCGCCTGGCCTGCCCGGTCTTCCTGCCCTGCCCGGCCTTCCTGGCCTTCTCCCGGAGTCGGGGTGCGCTCCCCCTGCGTGGTCATGGCGCAGATTCTAAGCATCCCGGGGGTGGCGTGGGTCACGGGGGCGGGGGTTGTGGATCATCGTCCGCGCCGGGCTTGCGCTCCGCTCCCGTGCGGCCCGTCCACCCCTGAGCGCTACCCGTCGGTAACCTTCGTCCGGCGTCCGCGTCAAGCTCGTGACCAGCGACGGAGCCGTGACCTTCGACACTGTGGCAATCGGCACATCCTCACACCGATCTTCTGGCGGGTTTGCTCTGGCGCCGCTCGATCACCAGCAGGCAGGATCGCCCCATGGATCTGCTCGATACCCTCACCGCCAAGGGCCTGCGCGGCGACGTCCCGACCCGCGAGGAGGCCCTGGCCGTCCTCGCCACCACCGACGACGAGCTGCTCGACGTGGTCGCCGCGGCCGGCAAGGTGCGCCGACGCTGGTTCGGCCGCCGGGTCAAGCTCAACTACCTGGTGAACCTCAAGAGCGGGCTCTGCCCGGAGGACTGCTCGTACTGCTCGCAGCGGCTCGGGTCCAAGGCCGAGATCCTCAAGTACACCTGGCTCAAGCCGGACCAGGCCGCCGACGCCGCCCGCGCCGGGGTGGCCGGCGGCGCCAAGCGGGTCTGCCTGGTGGCCAGCGGCCGCGGCCCGACGGACCGCGACATCGACCGGGTCACCGACACGATGGCCGCCATCAAGGACGCCGACCCCGCGGTCGAGATCTGCGTCTGCCTCGGCCTGCTCTCCGACAACCAGGCGGAGCGGCTCAAGGCGGCCGGCGCCGACGCCTACAACCACAACCTCAACACCTCCGAGAGCACCTACGGGGCCATCACCAGCACCCACACCTACGCGGACCGGGTGGACACCGTGCAGAAGGCCCACGGCGCGGGCCTGTCCGCCTGCTCCGGCCTGATCGCAGGCATGGGCGAGAGCGACGAGGACCTGGTCGACGTCGTGTTCGCGCTGCGCGAGCTCGGCTCGGACTCCGTCCCGGTCAACTTCCTGATCCCCTTCGAGGGCACCCCGCTCGCCAAGGAGTGGAACCTCACCCCGCAGCGCTGCCTGCGCATCCTGGCGATGGTCCGCTTCGTCAACCCGGACACCGAGGTGCGGATCGCCGGCGGCCGCGAGGTCCACCTGCGCACGATGCAGCCGCTCGGCCTGCACATCGCCAACTCGATCTTCCTCGGCGACTACCTGACCAGCGAGGGCCAGGCCGGTCAGGCCGACCTCGACATGATCAAGGACGCCGGCTTCGAGGTCGAGGGCGCCGGCGAGGCCACCCTGCCGCGCCACCGCGCCGACATCGCCGACGCGGCCCAGGCCACCGGCGGCTGCGGCACCGCAGCCTCGGCCTGCGGCAGCGGCGGCGGCTGCGGCCCGTGCGGCGGCCACTCCCACGCCCCGGCGGAGGCCACCACCGCCCCGGCCGAGCCCGCCACCCCGGACGGCTCGGAGGACGACGAGCTCCGCAGCGACCTCGTCAAGGTCCGCCGACGCGGCGCCGGCACCGAACTCGCGCCCAACGCCTGACCGTTCCACCGCTCTGGAGAGTCGCCCACCATGCCCCAGCTGTCCGCGGACACGCTGCTCACCCTCGACCGCGCCCACGTCTGGCACCCGTACGGGCCGATGCCCGGCACCGTCACCCCGTACGTGGTCGAGTCCGCGTCGGGCGTACGGCTGCGCCTGGCCGAACCGGTCGCGGGCGGCCGGCGCGAGCTGGTCGACGGGATGTCGTCCTGGTGGGCGGCGATCCACGGCTACCGGCACCCGGTGCTGGACGAGGCCGTACGCGAGCAGCTGGGGCGGATGAGCCACGTGATGTTCGGCGGGCTCACCCACGAGCCCGCCGTCCGGCTGGCAGCCAGGCTGGTCGAGATCACCCCGGAGCCGCTGCAGCACGTCTTCCTCGCCGACTCGGGCTCGGTCTCGGTCGAGGTCGCGATGAAGATGTGCCTGCAGTACTGGCAGTCGATCGGGCGGCCGGGCAAGCGCCGGCTGCTGACCTGGCGCGGCGGCTACCACGGCGACACCTTCCACCCGATGTCGGTCTGCGACCCGGACGGCGGGATGCACCACCTGTGGGGCGGGGTGCTGCCCGGCCAGCTCTTCGCGCCGCAGCCGCCGGCCGGGTTCGACGCCCCGCTCGACGCCGAATACGCCGCCCAGTTCGAGGAACTGATGGCGCGTCACGCGGACGAGCTGGCCGCCGTCATCGTCGAGCCGGTGGTCCAGGGCGCGGGCGGCATGCAGTTCCACTCCCCCGCCTACCTGCGGATGCTGCGCGAACTCTGCGACCGGTACGGGGTGCTGCTGGTCTTCGACGAGATCGCCACCGGATTCGGCCGCAGCGGCGCCCTGTTCGCCGCCGACCACGCGGGCGTCTCCCCGGACGTGATGTGCCTCGGCAAGGCCCTCACCGGCGGCTACCTGACCCTGGCCGCCGCCCTGTGCACCGGCGAGATCGCCGACGGGATCAGCCGCGGCGAGATGCCGGTGCTCGCGCACGGCCCGACCTTCATGGGCAACCCGCTGGCCTGCGCCGCCGCCAACGCCTCGCTGGACCTCCTGCTCGGACAGGACTGGGCGGTGCGGGTCAAGCGCATCGAGGGCGGGCTGCGCGACGGCCTCGCGGCAGCCGCGACGGTGCCGGGCGTCCACGACGTACGGGTCCAAGGCGCCATCGGCGTCGTCCAGTTGGACCACCCGGTGAACGTCCCGGCGGCGACCGAGGCGGCCGCGCGGGAGGGCGTCTGGCTACGCCCCTTCCGCGACCTGATCTACACGATGCCCCCCTACGTGACGGAGGACGAGGACGTGGCACGGATCGCTGCCGCCGTGACCGCGGCGGCGGTGGCGGGATGAGCGCGCGCATCCTCTTCGTGACCGGGACGAACACGGACGTCGGCAAGACCGTCGCCACGGCGGCCGTCGCCTCGGCGGCGCTGCAGGACGGCCGCAGGGTCGCCGTGCTCAAGCCGGGCCAGACCGGTGTGACCGCCGAGGAGCCGGGCGATGCCGCTGAAGTCGCCCGCCTGGCAGGCGAACTGACGCTCCGCGAGCTCGTCCGCTATCCCGAGCCGCTGGCCCCCGACACCGCCGCCCGGCGGGCCGGGATGCCGTACCTCTCCCCCGCCGAGGTGGTGGCCGAGGTCGCCGAACTCGCCGCCACGCACGACCTGGTGCTGGTCGAGGGCGCCGGCGGCCTGCTGGTCCGCTACGACGACGAGGGCCGCACCCTCGCCGACCAGGCCCGGGCCGTCCTCGACGCCGGGCTCGACGCCGAGGTCCTGCTCATCGCCTCCGCCGGACTCGGCACGCTCAACATCGTCTCCCTCACGGCGGAGGCCCTGGCGGCGCGCGAACTCCCCCTCACGGGCGTCCTCGTCGGCTCCTGGCCCGCCGCCCCCGGCCTCGCCGAACGCTGCAACCTCGCCGACCTGCCGCGCTCCGCCGGCGCCCCCCTGCTCGGCGCCCTGCCGGAACGCGCGGGCTCGGCCGAGGACTTCGCCGCCCTCGCCCGCACCTCCCTCGCCCCCGAGCTGGGCGGCAGCTGGAACGCGGAGCACTTCGCACACCTCCACCGGCCCGAATAGGCCCGGCTTCGCTCGAAGGTGTGATCTCTGCGCCCGAACCATGGGTACGGGCACTACGGCTCAATACCGTTCCTTCCATGACAGACGGGCTCACCGTGGACGAGGCCCTGCGGGCCTTGGCCGCCCTGGAGGCGGCGTGGAAGGACGACGACGAGGCGCTGTCCGCCCTGGCGGCGGGCAGCGCCCAGGAACAGCCGCTGCCGGCGCTGGTCGCCGCGTACGGCGAACACGCGATGGACACCCTGATGGCGCTGGCCTTCGGGCTGCGCTCCACCATGAGCGACGAGGAACTCGCCGAGATCTCCGATGCGGTCAGCTCCAACATCGGCGCCCGGATGAGCGCCCTGCTCACCCAGACCCTCAAGGCCTGGGGCACCCTCGCCGACCCGGAAGACATCGCCATCACCAAGATCATCGCCCACACCGTGATCGACGCGATGCGGGCCGTCACCGAAGACCCCGGCAAGACCGAAGTCCTGCCCCTGCTCGCCACCTTCCGCAGCTACGCCCTCAACGACAGCTGAGAGCCGTACGATCCGGCGCGGGCGTCGAACCCGCTCGAAGCCCGCACGCGTCGGCTCCGGATCCAGAGCACCGACTGCCCTTGTCGGCCCGATGCGGCCCCAGTTGGTGTGTAATCACGCTGAGTCGGGGGCACACCGGCGTGGGCGAGGGGAGATCCTGGTGGACGAGCTGCAACCGACCGATCCGCGGCAGGTGGGGCGGTACCGGATCACCGGGCTGCTCGGCGCCGGCGGGATGGGCCGGGTCTACCTCGGGCACTCGCCGAGTGGCCGGTCGGTCGCGGTGAAGGTGGTGCGGCCGGAACTCGCCCAGGATCCCGAGTTCCGGCGCAGGTTCGCCCGCGAGGTGGCCGCCGCCCGGAGGGTCAACGGCTTCTTCACGGCCGCCGTCGTCGACGCCGACCCGGAGAACGCGACCCCGTGGCTCGCCACCGCGTACGTCCCCGGAACGGCCCTCGACCAGGCGATCGCGGCCCACGGCCCGTGGCCGGTGGAGAGCGTACGAGCCCTGGGCGCGGGCCTCGCCGAGGCGCTGGAGGCCATTCACGCGGCCGGCCTCGTCCACCGGGACCTCAAGCCCTCCAACGTCCTGCTCGCCCCGGACGGCCCCCGGGTGGTCGACTTCGGCATCTCCGTGGCCGCCGAGGCCACCGCGCTCACCCGCACCGGGATGATCGTCGGCACACCCGGCTTCATGGCCCCCGAACAACTCCTCGGCAGGCCCGTCACACCGGCCACCGACGTGTTCGCCCTCGGTGCCGTCCTCGCCTACGCGGCCACCGGAACCGGCCCCTTCGGCACCGGCTCGGCGCAGGCGCTCAACTTCCGTATCGCGTACGAGGAACCCGACCTCTCCGGACTCCCGCAGGGACTGGAGGTCATCGCCCGCTGCCTGGCCAAGGAGCCCGCGCAGCGCCCGTCCGTGACCGCGCTCATCGAGGAACTCACCCTGGTCCCGGTCGACGGCCGGCCGCCCACCGAGGCCGCTCCGCCGATCACCGCCTGGCGTCCGCCACCGGTCGCCCACCCGATGCCCGGCGCCGTGGCCGCTCCGACGGTCTCTCCAGTGGTCTCTCCGCCGGTCACGCCACCCGCGGGCGCGGCCCCACCGGTCCGCAACGTCTTCCCCTTCTGGATTGCCATCGCGGCACTGGCACTCGCCACGGTCCTGCCCCCGGTCGAAGGGTCATCGGTCGCCATCACGAGCCTGGCCCGCGGCTCCTGGCCGGTCGTCGCGGCCGTCGCACTCGGCGTCGGCACCTGCGCGGCAGCGTTGTTCCTCGCGCGCCGCACCCGCACGCTTCCCGTCCCACGCTGGCCCCGGTACGTACACGCTCTCGCCGCCGTCCTCAATACCGGGCTGTTTCTCTACTACCTGGACAGGATTGCAACGGCACGGGGCTTCGACACCCTCAGCTCCGGCGCCTACAGCTACGGCCTCGGAGCCGCGATGCTCATCCACGGCCTCGTCCGGTTCCCCACCTCGACGAGGCGTGAACGGAAAGACTGAGCGCGAGGAAAGAGCCGGATCCGTGCCCTCGCAAGGACTTACGATTGGCTCTCATTCCGTACCCGTCCCAAGGAGTTCCACGCCGTGTCTCCCATCGCGCTGGTCACGCCCAGGTCCTGGACGAAGTCCTCGCACAGCGTGTGGCAGTGGCAGTCGTTCCTCGCCGGCGTCAAGGCAGGCGACTCCGATGCAATCTGACTTATCCTCAACTCCGGTACCGCCCTCGATCTCGGGACTCCGCGGCAGCGGGCGGTGTTGGCCGCACTTCTGTTGCGGCCCGACGCGGTCGTGACGGTCGATCAGTTGACCGACGACCTCTGGGGCGACCAGCCGCCCGGTTCGCCCGTCGTCACCTTGCGGTCGTACATCTCGCAGCTGCGCAAGCTCCTGGAGCCGGTGCGTGAGACGCCAACCGTCCTGCTGTCCCAGGCCGGCGGGTACCGGCTGGCGATCGACGCGGACCGCGTCGACCTGTGGCGGGTCAAACAGCTGCAGGAGGCGGCCGGGAATTGCTTCACCGAGCAGCCGGAGCGTGCCCGGGGTCTCCTGGCGGAAGCGCTGTCGCTATGGCACGGGGAACCGCTCCTCGACCTGCCGGGGCCGCTCATGCAGCACGAGCGGGAACGGCTTTCGGAGCTGCGTCTCACGCTCCTGGAGGAGCGCCTCGCCCTCGACGTGACGATCGCCGATCCCGCCGCCTACCTGCCGGAGCTTGAAGCACTCGCCGACGCCCACCCGTTCCGCGAGCGCCTGCAAGGTCTGCTCATCCGCGCACTGCACCGGTTGTCCCGCACCCCCGAGGCCCGCGCGGTCTACGACGCGCTGCACTCGCGGCTGGTGGACCACCTGGGGATCGAGCCGGGGCCCGAGCTCGCCGCCCTGTTCCACGAGCTCGACGGAAGCGGAGGACCGGACCAACTCCCACCGGCACCACCGTACTTCACCGGCCGACACGACCACGTCGCCCAGATCGGCCAAGCCCTGACCGCACAGACCGGCCCGGGCCTGCGGCTGGTGACCGTGACCGGCATGGCCGGGGTCGGGAAGACGGCCCTCGCCGTGCAGGCCGCGCGCACCGTGCGCCCCGACTTCCCCGACGGCCGCCTGTACGCGGACCTGCGGGGCGCCGACCTGGTCCCTGCCAGCCCGTCCGACATCCTCGCGGAGTTCCTGACCACGCTGGGCGTCCGGCCGTCAGCCGTACCCAAGGACCTCGCGGGCAGGTCCGCCCTCTTCCGAACCGCCAGCGCCGGCAAGCGACTTCTCATCCTCCTCGACAACGCACGCGACGACGCCCAGATCCAGCCCCTGCTCCCCGGCTCGTCGGACTGCGCGGTCGTGGTCACCAGCCGGACGGTGCTCTACAGCGTGCCGTCGGTCCTGAACGTTCCGCTGGACGTGTTCAGCGAGCACGAGGCGATCGGCCTGCTCGACTCCGTCATCGGCACGGCGCGCCGGTCCGCGCAGAGCGGCCAGGCCGAGCTGCTGGTCGAGGCCTGCGGCCGGCTCCCCCTGGCCGTACGGATCGCCGCAGCCCGACTCGCCGCGACTCCACGCCAACCGATCGCCGATCTCGTCCAGCGGCTGGCCGAGGACCGTGAGGGCATCGCCGCGCTCCGCACGAGCGACCTCGCCATCGAGCAGGTCTTCGACCTCAGCTACCGCCTGCTCCCACCACCCCTGGCGACGGCCTTCCGGCTGCTCTCCTGGGTGGAACCGGACATCGGCCTCGCGTCGGCGTCCGCGGTCCTCGCCCTGACGGAGGACCAGGCGGAGCGGCTCGCCGAATCGCTGGTCGACCAGGCGCTGCTGGAGTCGATGAGCGCCGGTCGCTACCGCTTCCACGACCTGGTGCGTGCCTTCGCCCGCCGAGCCTCCCTGCGGCTCGGCGACGACGAGCGGGCCTCGGCCCACCACCGGCTGCTGACCCTGCTGCTCGGCCGCGCCCGGACGGCCTTCGCCCTCGCCGTACCCGGCGACCCCGTGGCCGACGTCTTCGGCGAGCCGAGCCCACCGGCGACCCCCCGGCCGAACCCACAGCCGACCCCCCTGTCGAGCCCCCAGCCCACCCCACCGGCGACCCTGCGCCCGCCCGCCCGATCACCCTTCACCGACCTGGCGGACGCCCGCCGGTGGGCACGGACCGAGACACCCGGCGCCGTGGCACTCGCGGCCGCCGTCGCCACCGCCGCCCTGCGCGATGCGGAATGCGGCACCGCCGTGCGATCGGCCATCGACCTGCTGATCGCCCTCAGCCCGCTCGGCCTGGGCGCCTTCGGCGGCCGCGCGGAGGAGGCCGCCCGCCTCCTCATCACCGCCGCCGTCGCATCCGGCGATCGCGCCGCTGAGGGCCGCTCCCGGTTCCTCCTGGGCACGATCCTGCTGGCCCGCGCCCGGCTGGACGAGGCGGGCGCACAGGCCCGCCAGGCCGCGCAGGCCTGCCAGGAGGCCGCCGACCTGCCCGTTCTCCGGCAGGCGCTGAACGACCTGGGCCTGATCGCGCAAGCCGAGGGGCGGCACGAGGAGGCGATCGCCGCGTTCGACGAGGCGGCGGCTCTCGCCCGGCGGCTCGGCCACCGGTCGGGCGAGGTGGCGAGCACCGCGAACGCGGCCCTGTCCCGGATCCGCAGCGGCCACGCGGCAACCGCGGCAAAGACCTGCCGACTGCTCCTCGCCGAACCCGCCGGCGGAACCTCCGACCCCGCGATGACCGCGTACGTGCACTACGTCCTCGGCCTCGCCTACCAGGTGCTGGACCGACTCGACGACGCCGCCGCGCAGATGCGTTCCTGCATCGACTGCGCGAACCCCGCCCGCGACCTGGACCGCGAGTCGGCGGCCCGCAGCCGCCTGGCCGACCTCCTGCGCCTGCTCGGACGGGTCGACGAGGCCGTGCAGGAGGCGGAGCGGGCACTGGCCCTGGCGACGGAAGGCGGGCGACAGCGCGAACGCGCCCTCGCCCACCTGGTGTCGGCCAATGCGATGACCGCCCGTGGCGACCACCGCGCGGCGCGGCATCACGAGGCGGAGGCCCACCTGCTACTCAGCCGGCTGAGCGCTCCTGAGTCCGCCGACGCGAAGCTGCTGCTGACCGCGCTGGCCACCGCCGATCGCGCCCTCACCTGCCGCGAGGAATGACGATCACAAGGCCGGTCCCGTTCCACGCGACCGTACTCGCCAGACAGTGCACGTCGGCCGACCCGCCGCAGGCCTGCGCCGGCGGCTCGGCCGGCGAGCCGTGCCGCCCGGGATCTCCCGCGACCACGGCGACGGCACCCATCACCGACGCCAGGACCGCCGCACCGGCAACCACCGCGCGGACAACAACCTTTCGACCCACTGAGGACGCTCCTTACTCGTGTCCGACCAAGCGTCCGAACCCTCGCAGGAGTCGGTGGACAGCCGATCAACACGACGACGGCCCCCTGTTGCCTCAGCCGCCTTCCCGGACCATGAACGGGCCGGTCTTCCACCCCAGGCGGGCCGGCCCGCCACTGGGCCAGTCCTGGTTCAGGTGGCGGCGGTTGTGGCCGAGGGCGCCCAGGTCGAGGGGGCGCAGGCTGCCGGATACCAGGCCGGCGGCCTCGGCGTCGGTCAGCGGCATGATGGTGTTGTACTGCGCGTCGTCGCCACCCCGCCAGTCGATGAACTCGGTGAAGATCCAGACGAACCGCTGCGAGCAGGCCCGGCAGCGCCGCACGGCGACGGAGAAGTGCGAGTCGTCGACGACCTCCGCCACGCGCTCGAACCCGTCGCCCTGACGCTCCCACGCCTCCCGCGCGTCCTCGCCGTAGCACAGCGCGCAGCCGAACTCGCTGATCGCCTCGCTCATCCCGTCCCCCTGGTCCCCGCGGTCGTCCCCAGGGGCCCATTATTCCGACGGGCATTTCCGCAGGCCGGGCCGGGGCTTCAGCGGGCCTCAGCGGGCCTCAGCGGGCCTCCGCGACCCTGAACGTGCCGGAGTTCCAGTGGAGGCCGGCCGGGCCGCCGGTGGGCCAGTCGTGCTCCAGGCGGCGGCGGTCACGGCCGAGGGCGCCCAGGTCGTGTGGGCGCAGCGTGCCGGATACCAGGCCGGTGGCCTCGGCGGTGGTGAGCGGCATGACCGTCACGTACTGGGCGTCGTCCCCGCCCATCCAGTCGACGGACTCGGTGAAGATCCAGACGAACCGCTGCGAGCAGGCCCGGCAGCGCCGGACGTCGACCGAGAAGTGCGAGCCGTCCACCACCTCGCTCTCCTGCTCGAACCCTTCCCGCTGCCCCCGCCACACGGCTTGCGCGTCCTCGCCGTAACAGGTCGCGCAGCCGAACTCCATCATCGGCCTTCTCATCGGTCGACTCCTTGTTCCGCCTGTTCCGCGAACGTCCCGTCGCGGCCCATGATGCCCGGACCGGCGGCGGACGGCAGTGGTTCGCCGATCATCGCCCGGCGCCGGTCCCGGATTTCCCCGGGGGCGGCCGACGGACCGGCCACCGGATCGTGTCAGCCGGAGCCGCGTCCCGCAAGAGTACTCATGGCCCGTACGCAGGCCTGACGCCCCGCCGGGCCCGCCGCGCACACCGGGGCACCGGACGCCGAAAGCACCGCGCCGTCGCGCACAGCAAGCCCGATGAGGCTGGTCGGACGCGAATCCCGGCGGAGGAACAATTCACCGACCATTTCCTCACCGTTCACATACGGGGGAAGGAAGGCGAGGAGAGGCGAGGCGATTGATGCCCGGCAAGTCTCCCGTCTCTCCTACCGGGCCACCGTGCGGGTGCCCGGCCGTGCGGTCAGGCGGTCAGGCGGCGGGGGCCGGGGGTGCCGGGTTGTCGACCAGGAGGTCGTGGCCGACATCGGTCAGGGTGTGGCGGACCTGTTTGCCCTGGCGCTGGGTGACGATCAGGCCGGCTCCGCGCAGGGCGGCGGCGTGCGCGGAGGCGGAGGGCGGGGTGACGCCGAGCTGGTGGGCGAGTTCGGTGGTGGAGCAGGGGCTGCCCGCGATGGCGCGCAGGACGCGGGCCCGGGCGGGGCCGAGGACGGCGGCGAGGCCGTCGGCGGTCGGCGGACGGGACGGCGGCTCGGCGGTCGGGGCGCCGACCGGGTGAAGCAGCACGCTCTGGCGGTTCTGGTCGGCCAGCAGGCCGATGCCGTGCTGGAGGAAGTAGTTGGGTCGCAGTTCCAGGCCCCGGCCGCCCAGTTCGAAGGTGCCGTCCAGATCGGCGACGGTGCACTCCAGCACTCCCTCGTCCCGCCAGACCGCGTTCGGGTGCAGCGAGTCGAGCATCGCGCCGATCCCGGAACGACCGGTGGTGCGGGTGTGGGCGGCGATGTCGGCTTCCAGGACGCGGCGGATCTCGGGCCAGTCCGGGGCGAGGCAGGAGCGGAACAGTGCCCAGGCACCGTCGCTGACCTCGCGCAGGCCCCGGGTGCCGTCGTCGCGCAACCGGGCGAGGGCGGTGGGGAGTTCGGTTTCGCTGCCGAACATCGCGAGGTCCTGCTCGACGGCCTGTTGCGGTACGGCGAGGATCGCGTCGAGCTCGTCGGTCAGCTGCCGGCGCACGGCGTCGAGGTCCGCTGCCATGAAGCTGGGAACGCCGATCGCGCTCGCGTTGACGAGGTCGAGGAAGCGCCCGGCCCGGTGCGGCACATGGCGGCGGACCCCCCGCCACCAGCGTTCGCTGCGCAGCCCGACGCAGTCGTGCACGCCGAGGCGCGCGGCTCCGGTCATCAGGTGGTCGAGCGGTGAGATGACGAACCGGGTCTTCGCGAGGTCCGCGACCCCGAATCTCAGTGTGATCACGAACCCTCCCCCGGCTCTTGCAACCACTGTGACCTGGCCCGTTCTTGACCATTAGGCCCAGAGGCTAATGCATGGCCGCCCGCCCGCCGCGCTTGGCATGCTCTCCCGGGTCGGCGCGGATCGGCGCGGCGGAGTCCCGCTCCGGCCCCCACCACGAGGGGAGTGGGGGCCGGGGCACCTCGTTCGGTATTCCGAACAATACGGCTCGGGTAGCGACCCGCAGCCGATCAGTGCCGGTGCCCGAGCGAGGGCCCGGACGCCGGCCCGGACGCCGATCCCAGCGCGGGCCGCGACACGGACTGCAGGGCCGGCTCGTCCGCCGCGTCGGCGAGGTGCAGCCGCTGCTCCGCGCGGTACTGCAGCAGGAGCACCGAGCGGACCGGCTCGCCGCCCACGGCGGTGTAGGAGTGCGGCAGCGTGGCGTCGAAGCCGACGTAGTCGCCGGGGCCGAGTTCGACCTCGCGGCGGCCCGCCCGGACCCGCAGCCGGCCGGCCTGGACGATGGTGTGCTCGGTACCGATGTGGCCGCCGGAGATCTGGGTGCCGTCGGTGCGTACCTGCTGGTCGTAGACCTCGAACACCACGTCCCCGGCTTCGATCCGGCGCAGCGGGCGCAGGTCGACGCCCCGGCCGCTCAGCACCTCGGCGTCGGCCGCCCGCACCACGGTCACCTCGTCGGCGGGCCGCGCCTCCACCAGGTCGGAGATCGGCACGCCGAGCTCCCGGGATAGTCCGAGCACGGTCTCCAGGGTGGGGTTGCCGGCCCCGGACTCCAGCTGGGAGAGCGTGGCCTTGCCGATTCCGGCCCGCCGGGACAGCTCGGACAGGGAGAGCCCGCGCTGCGCCCGCACCCGCTTCAGGTTGGCGGCGAGGACGCCCCGGACGGATTCCTCGGCGTCGTTCACGCTCGACCTCTTCTCTCCCGGCACTTGTTCGATATACCGTACGGGACGCATGCCGACGGACGAGGCAGCGTAGCGAAGCACGTCGCATCCACCACCCCTCCGCCGCCTTCCACCGCCGCCCACCACTCCTCCACCGCCGTCCACCACCCTCGCCAGGAGACCGTAGTGACCGAGCCCGCCGACACCATCAAGTACCGGAAGAACGGCCTCACGCGCGGCGTCACGGACGAACTCGCCGAGAACATGAAGCAGGGCTGGGCCGACACCGAGCGCACCGCCCTGGAGCCGGTCCCGCAGGCGGTGCACACCGCGCGCCGCCGCGCCGAGCTGTCCGCCGCCTTCCCCGGCGAGCTGCTGGTGGTCCCGTCCGGCAACCCCAAGGTGCGGGCCAACGACACCGACTACCCGTTCCGCCCGTCCTCCGACTACGCCTACCTGACCGGCGACCAGTCCCAGGACGCGGTGCTGGTGCTGGAGCCCACCGGTGAGAGCGGGCACACCGCCGTCCTCTACCTGCGCAACCGCTCGGAGGTCGACAACGGCGAGTTCTGGCTGGACACCCACGGCGAGCTGTGGGACGGCCGCCGCAACAGCCTGACCGAGAGCGAGCAGCTGCTCGGCCTGCCCTGCCGGGACGTGCGCGCGGTGCACGCCGACCTGCGCGCGGCGACCGGCCCGGTGCGCGTGCTGCGCCGCCACGACGCGGGCGTGGAGGCGGCCCTGGCGGGCCGGGCGGTCGCCGCGCGGGACGAGGAGTTCGAGGTCTTCCTGTCCGGACTGCGCCTGGTGAAGGACGAGTTCGAGATCGCCGAGCTGCGCTTCGCCTGCGCGGCCACCGCCCGCGGCTTCGAGGACGTGGTGCGCGTCCTCGGCACCGACACCGAGACGGCGGAGCGGCTGATCGAGGGCACCTTCTTCGTCCGGGCCCGGGTCGAGGGCAACGACGTCGGGTACGGCACCATCGCCGCGTCCGGCCCGCACGCCACCACCATGCACTGGGTGCGCAACGACGGCCACGCCAAGCCCGGCGACCTCCTGCTGCTCGACGCGGGCGTGGAGACCAACCACCTGTACACCGCCGACATCACCCGCACCCTGCCGGTCAGCGGCCGCTTCACCGACCTGCAGCGCAAGGTCTACGACGCCGTGTTCGCGGCGCAGGAGGCCGGCATCGCCGCGGTGAAGCCGGGCGCGGACTTCCGCGACTTCCACCGCGCCGCCCAGCGCGAGCTCGCCGAACACCTCACCTCCTGGGGCCTGTTCGGCGACCTGACCGCCGACAAGGTGTACGAGCTGGGCCTGCACCGCCGCTTCACCCTGGCCGGCACCGGCCACATGCTGGGCATCGACGTGCACGACTGCGCCCACTCCCTCACCGAGGTCCACGTGGACGGCCCGCTGAAGCCGGGCATGGTGCTGACCGTCGAGCCGGGCATCTACTTCCAGCAGAACGACCTGACGGTGCCGGAGGAGTACCGCGGCATCGGCGTGCGGATCGAGGACGACATCCTGGTCACCGAGGACGGCAACGAGAACCTCTCCACCGCCCTCCCCCGCCGCGCCGACGAGGTCGAGGCCTGGCTGGCCGCCCTGCGCGGCTGAGACAACCTGCGCGCAGCCGAAAGCGCAGCGCGGCACCCGGGGAGCCCGCCCCGGGTGCCGCGCACCGGTCACTTCAGCTTGCCCAGCGCCGTGCCCACCCGGGCCACCGCCTCCACGACCTCCTTGGACTGGCGGGCGGTGAAGCAGAGCCGGTAGAACCCCGGGGCGGGGTTGTGCGTGACGCCGGACCGGGTCAGGCCTCCAGCGGCTTGACCCAGCGGCTCCACTGCGGCTCGGGCCGGTAGCCGGCGGCCTGCCAGGTGCGGTGGCCGAGGGCGTTGTCGTCCAGCACCATGGCGTCGATCCGGCGGCCGCCGAGCGCGACGAAGCGCTCCTCGGCGGCGGCCAGCAGGGCCGCGCCGATGCCCCGGCGGCGGTGCTCGGGGTCGACGGCGAGGCGGTACAGGTGGCAGCGCCAGCCGTCCCAGCCGGCGATCACGGTGCCGAGGAGGGTCGCCGGGTCGTCGGCGGGGGTGGCGACGATCAGGCACGCGGGGTCGCGGGCGAGCAGCGCGGCCACGCCCGCCTCGTCGTCCGTGATGCTGGTGCCCTTGGCGGCTCGGGCCCAGAGGTCGAGCAGGGCGGGGATCTCGTCGGGGGCGGCGGGGCGCAGGGCGATCTGGTCGGTCATGCGGGCCTGTCTAGCAGCCGTTCCCGCCGCTGCGCCGGGAATTCCGCGGGCCGGACGCGCCGGGGAAGGGCCGGGGAAGGGCCGCCCCCGCCGGAGGTACCGTCAGCCGAGCCGTCAGCCGAGCCGCCACACCGTGGTGGTCTTGACGGCGGTGTCCTCCAGGTCCGCGACCACCGGCACCTGGTACGCCGCCACCGCCGTGAACCGCTCCCGCGGCAGGTAGGCACGGCCGGGGTCGCCGACGATGACGGTGGCGCCGCGCGCGGCGGCCCGTTCCAGGAAGGGCAGGAAGCGGGCGGCCATGGCCCGTTCGTAGAAGACGTCGCCCGCGAGCACCACCTCGGCGGGGGCGCCGTCCCCGTCCACCAGGTCCACCAGGGCGCCGTCCACCCGTACCCCGTTGGCCTCGGCGTTGAGGCCGATCGCGGCCACCGCGTAGGCGTCGATCTCGGCGGCGCGCACCGAGGTCGCGCCGCGCAGCGCGGCGGCCACCCCGACCAGTCCGGACCCGGCGGCGACGTCCAGCACCGTTCGGCCCGCCACCAGGTCGGGGTGGTCCAACACGTAGCGGGTGACGGCCACGCCGCCCGCCCAGGCGAAGGCCCAGAACGGCGGCGGCAGTCCGGCCTGCCCGCGCGCCCGCTCAGTGGTCTCCCAGAGGGCGATGGCGTCCTCGGCCATGTGCAGGCTGATCTCGGGCACGAAGGGGACGGGTTTCAGCTCGGTCTCGCGCCGGATGAAGGCGAGGTCTTCGGCCGGCTGAAGAGTACGCAGCTCACTCGGCATGTCCGCAGCATAGAGCCCGCGCGGGGGTGCTCACGCCCGCGCGGGCCCCGAACCGCCCGCGCGGGGTGCTGACGCCGCCGCGACGGTGCTCACGCCCGGCCGGCGGCCTTCTGGGTACGCCGGGCCAGCGAGTCGACCACGACGGCGGCCAGCAGCACCGCACCGGTGATCATGAACTGGATGGCGTTGCTCAGGCCCTGGATGTTCATCCCGGACTGGATCGAAGCGATCACCAGCGCGCCGAGCAGCGCGGACCAGGTCTTGCCGCGCCCGCCGAACAGGCTGGTGCCGCCGATGACGGCGGCCGCGATGGCGTTCATCAGCAGGTTGCCGCCGCCGGAGGTCTGGCTGGCTGACTGGATCTGCGCGGCCAGGAACAGGCCGCCGACCGCCGCCATCGTGGAGCAGATGGTGAACACGGTGATCCGGATCCAGGACACGTTGATGCCCGCGCGCCGGGCGCCCTCGATGTTGCCGCCGAGCGCGAACACCTGGCGGCCGTAGGAGGTGCGGCGCAGAGCGAAGTCCAGCACCACGATGAAGATCAGGAAGATCAGCAGCGCGAGCGGCAACCCCTTGTACTGGTTGAGCGTGTAGGCGGCGAGGAAGCCGACGATCGCCAGCAGGACGGTCCTGAGCACGATGTCGGTCATCGGGCGGGACGGGACGCCCGCGGCCTGGCGCCGGCGGGCGTCGAACAGCGAGGCGCCCAGGAACAGCAGGACGCCGATCGCCGCCGTGCCGTAGGCGGCGATCTCCTGGCCGTAGATGGTGCTGTAGAGCCGGGAGACGATGTCCGTGCCGGGGAGGTTGACGGTGCCGGTGCTGCCGAGGATCTGCAGCATCAGGCCGTTCCAGCCGAGGTTGCCCGCGAGGGTGACCACGAAGGCCGGGACACCGACCTTGGCGAAGAAGACGCCCTGGATGCACCCGACCACCGCGCCGCCGACGAGGGCGGTGAGCAGCGCGAGGTACTGGTTGACGCCGTCCGTGACGCTCAGGACGGCGTAGATCGCCGCGCACAGTCCGCTGACCGAGCCGACCGACAGGTCGATCTCGCCGAGCAGCAGGACGAAGACCACGCCGATCGCGATCATGCCGGTGCCGACGATCTGCTGCGACAGGTTGGAAAGGTTCTGGGCGGACAGGAAGCTGCTGTTCAGACTTCCGAACACGGCCCAGATCACGATCAGGGCCAGCACCACCGGCACCGAGCCGAGTTCACCACTGCTCAGGCGGCGGCGGAACTCGCCGAGGTAGCCCTTGACGCCCTCCTGGCGCACGATCAGCCGGGGGTCGACCGCGGGGGTGGCTTGGGCCGCCACCGGCACCGGCGCGTTGACGCCGCCCGTGGGCATGCTGTCCTCGGGCAGCGGGACGTGGTGGCGTTCGGGCTCGCCGCCCGGGGGGCTCCCGGGAATGTTCTCGCTCACTCGGAACCCTCCTGGCCACGGGCCTTCCGGCGGGTCACGGCGTTGTCCGTGGCTCCGGTGATGGCCGAGATGATCTCTTCCTGGTTGGTGTAGTGCTTGTCGAAGACGCCGTTGTTGCGGCCGAGGCGCAGCACCGCGACGGTGTCCGCAACGGCCATCACGTCCGCCATGTTGTGGCTGATCAGGATCACGCCGTGGTCCTGCTCGCGCAGCCGCTCGACCAGGTCGAGCACCTGGGCGGTCTGCTCGACGCCGAGGGCGGCGGTGGGTTCGTCCAGCATCACGACCTTGGGCGAGCCGATCAGCGCGCGGGCGATCGCCACCACCTGGCGCTGGCCGCCGGAGAGCGAGGCGACCGGGATCCGCACGCTGGGGATGCGGATGGAGAGGGTGTCCAGCAGCGTCTGGGAGCGCTTCTCCATCGCGACCTCGTCGAGGACGGTGAAGCGCCGGATCTCGCGGCCGAGGAAGAGGTTCCCGACCACGTCGAGGTTGTCGCAGAGCGCGAGGTCCTGGTAGACCGTCGCGATGCCCAACTGCTGGGCGTCCTGCGGCCGGTGGATGGTCACCGGCCTGCCCTGCCACTCGATGACGCCCTCGTCGGGCTGGTGTACCCCGGCGATCGCTTTGACCAGGGTGGACTTGCCGGCGCCGTTGTCGCCGACCAGGGCCACCACCTCGCCGGCGTGCACCTCCAGTTCGATGTCGGTGAGCGCCTGGACGGCGCCGAACCGTTTGGAGACCCCGCGCAGGGCCAGTACGGTCTCACCTGCCACAGTGACCAACTCCCTTGCCCCGCCTCCGTCGTGGAGGCGGGGCGCACTCGTGTCGGGTGTCGCGGGACTACTGGAGGCCGGCGGCCTGGCAGGCGGCGGCGTAGTCCGGCGTGCAGATCTGGGCGACGGTGTAGAGGCCGTCCTGGACCACGGTGGTCTTGATGTTGTCCTTGTTGACGACGATCGGGGTGATCAGGTTGGCCAGCACCTTGTTGTTGCTGCCGTTGGTCGCCGTCGTGGGCACGAGGCTGGGTGCGGGGGTCATCCCGGCAGCCATGGCGATGGCCATCTCGGCCGCGGCGTCGGTCTCCGGCTTGAACGGCTTGTAGATCGTCATGGTCTGGGTGCCGGCCACGATCCGCTGGATGGCGTCGAGTTGGGCGTCCTGACCGGTGAGCGGAGTGTTGATCCCGGCCGCCTTCTGCGCGGTGGCGATACCGGCGGCCATGCCGTCGTTGGCGGAGTAGATGCCGACCACGTTGGCCGGGCCGATCGCGGTGATGCCCGCCGCGGCCTCCTGGTTGGCCAGGTTCGGGTCCCACTGCGGGGTGTCGTACTCCTTGCCGATCTTCAGCTTGCCGTCGATCGCGCTGTGCGCGCCGGCCTTGAAGTCGGCCGCGTTGGGGTCGGTCGGCGAGCCGTTGATCATGATGATCTGGCCGGCGTTGGCCTTGCCGCCCACCGCCGCCACCAGGGCCTGGCCCTGCAGCTGGCCGACCTTGTGGTTGTCGAAGGAGACGTACGCGTCGACCGGGCCCTGGGCCAGGCGGTCGTAGGCGAGCACCTTGACGCCCGCATCGTGGGCCTTCTGGACCGAGGACTGGATCGACTTGGAGTCCACCGCGTCCAGGATCAGCACCTTGTCGCCCTTGGTGAGGGCGGTGTCCACCTGGGTCTGCTGGGTGGTCGCGTCCTGGTTGGCGTTGTAGTAGTCGATCTGTGCTTCCGGCGCCAGCTCCTTGATCTTCTGCTCGATCAGCGGGCGGTCGAACTGCTCGTAGCGGGTGGTCTTGGTCTCCGGCAGCAGCAGGCCGATCCGGACGGCGCCCACGGAGGCGCTGCCGCTCGCAGCCGCGCCGCTTGTGGTGCCGCCGGAGGACTGTTTGGCGCTGCCGCAGGCCGCGGCGCCCAGGCCGAGGGAAACCGCTGCGGTGACCGCGAGGACGCGGCGAAGCCCGATGCTCATGAGGATGCCTCTCCGGTTGGGTCCTCCCCCTTCTCCTCTCCGAGTCTGGGAAGCATCGGCCCCGCCCACGATTCCGGTGAGCCGAACGGGTATCCGGGGAGGCGGCTGGACTCGCCCCCGATCAAGCGTCTACATTTCTGTAGACGTCGGAGGCGCACGGCATCACCCCCCGGACAGCCGTGCGCCTCCGACCTCCTCCTTCAGCACTGCCGGTCAGTGCTGCCGGTCAGCACTGCCACGCGTTCAGCCGGGCGCGTTCACCCGCGTGCGTCCACCACCCGCTTGATCTTCCCGACCGAGCGCTCCAGGGTGTACGGCTCGACCACCTCGACCGCGACCGTGACGCCGACCCCGTCCTTCACCGCGCGCACGATCGCCTCCCGCGCCGCGTCCCGCTGCTCGGCGGGCGCATCCGGCCGGGCCTCGACCCGGACGGTCATCCGGTCCAGCCGCCCCTCGCGGGTGAGCCGCAGTTGGAAGTGCGGCGCAACGCCCGGGGTACGCAGCAGGATCTCCTCGATCTGGGTCGGGAAGACGTTCACCCCGCGCAGGATGATCATGTCGTCGCTGCGCCCGGTGACCTTCTCCATCCGCCGGAAGGCCGGGCGCGCGGTGCCGGGCAGCAGGCGGCTGAGGTCGCGGGTGCGGTAGCGGATGACGGGCAGCGCCTCCTTGGTGAGCGAGGTGAAGACCAGTTCACCGCCCTCGCCCTCGGGCAGCACCTCGTCGGTGAACGGGTCGACGACCTCCGGGTAGAAGTGGTCCTCCCAGATGTGCAGCCCGTCCTTGGTCTCCACGCACTCCTGCGCGATGCCCGGGCCGACCACCTCGGAGAGGCCGTAGATGTCGACGGCGTGCAGGTCGAGCCGCTCCTCGATCTCGCGCCGCATCTCCTCCGTCCAGGGCTCGGCACCGAAGATGCCCACCTTGAGCGAGGTGGCGCGCGGGTCGATGCCCTGCTTCTCGAACTCGTCGAGCAGGGTGAGCAGGTAGGACGGGGTGACCATGATGATGTCGGGCTCGAAGTCGCGGATCAGCTGCACCTGCCGGGCCGTCATGCCGCCGGAGGCCGGGATCACGGTGCAGCCGGCCCGCTCGGCGCCGTAGTGGGCCCCGAGGCCGCCGGTGAACAGGCCGTAGCCGTAGGCGATGTGCACCTTGTGGCCCGGCCTGCCGCCGGCCGCGCGGATCGAGCGGGCGACCACGTCGGCCCACATGGAGAGGTCGTTCTCGGTGTAGCCGACCACGGTCGGCAGGCCGGTGGTGCCGCTGGAGGCGTGGATCCGGCGGACCTGGTCCATCGGGACGGCGAACATGCCGAAGGGGTAGCCCTCGCGCAGGTCGGCCTTGGTGGTGAAGGGGAAACGGGCGAGGTCCGCCAGGGTGCGGCAGTCCTCGGGGCGGACGCCGGCCGCGTCGAACTTGCGGCGGTAGAGCTCCACGTTGCCGTACGCGTGCCGCAGGGTGGCCCGCAGCCGGGTGAGCTGGAGGGCGCGCAGCTCGTCCACACCCAGGCGTTCGCCGGCGTCCAGGAGGTCGGGTGGGACCGGTTCCCCGAGGTGTCGGCGCGGGACGGGTGCGGTGCCGGTCATCGTCGCTCCTTCGCTGGTCGGCCGATCCGGAGCAACCTACCGATCGTTCGGTCAGGCACGCTCAGGCCCAGTAATCCAGTACCCGAACCGACTGTCAAGGGATCGCGCCGGACTCCCGGAATGGGAGGTTCCAGCACCTTTGGGTCGACTTGACGCCGACCTCGGCCACCCGCTTGGCTGTCCGATATGAAAATCATTACAGAATCTTGACCCGCAGGCGGGCTCCCCCACCCCACCAGCATGGTTCAGTAGTGCGGTTTCTCCCCCGCACCCCGGAAGTGATCACCGTGCCCCCCACTCCTGCCCTGGTCAGCGCGCTGCGCGAGCTCGGCGACCGGCCCGCCGTCGTCGCCGACGGGCGCGCGATCAGCGGCATCGGCCTGCTGCTCGGCGTCTCCCCGCCGGGCGGCCTGCCGCGGGCCCTCGCCGAACGCGTCGCCCAACACGCCGCACTGGCACCCACCGCCGCCCGCGCCGCCGAACAGCGGCTGCGGTACTGGGCCGGCGTCCTCGGCCCGCCGCCGATCCGCCACACCGTGCTGCACCCCGTCACCGACCTCGCCGTCGAACTCGCCCTCGCCACCCTGCTCGCCGGCGGCACCGTCCACTGCGGCGACCCCGACCAGCAGCCCGACGAGCAGCTCGCCGCCATCGCCGTCAACCGCACCACCCACCTCAGCCTGCCCTCCGCCCTGCTCTGGCGCCTCAGCCGACAGCCCGGGCCCGGCCCCGGCACGCACGACGTCGGCCCGCGGGACCTCGACGCGCACAACCCCGCCGCCCATGACCTCGGCTCGCTGCGGCTCGTCCTGCACGTCGGCCCCGAGCCCCGCCAGGAGGACGTGTACGCCGCCGTCGACGCGCTCGGCGCCGTCCTCGCCCACGTCCGCGCCCCCGACAGCAACACCGAGGCCGCCGACCGCCGACTGCGCGCCGCCACCGAAGCCGCCACCGCCGCCGCCTGGAAGCACAGCATCGGCGTCACCGCCGAGCAGATACGCGACTTCGGCGCCCACCTCGACCAGGCCGTACTCTCCTCCCTGCTGCTCACCCTCCAGCAGAGCGGAGTCCTCACCGACCCCGAGCGCGGCTACCCCGAAGCCGAGGTACTGGCCACCGCCATGGTCACCCCCGCCCAACGCCCCCGCGTCACCCGCTGGCTGGACGCGCTCGCCCGGCACGGCCTGATCACCCGGCACGACGGCGGCGCGCAAGGCGCGATCTTCCACGGCGGGCCCGAACTCGACGCCGCCGAGGTCCGGGAGTCCTGGCGACCGGTCATCGAGGCCTGGGCCGACGGACTCGGGCCGGCCGCCGCCCTCGACCGGGTACGGCGCGGCGCGCTGCGGCTCCCCCGGCTGATCACCGGCGAGGCGACGCCCCATCCGGCTGCCACCCCGGTCCGCTGGGCCACCGCCCGCGGCTACCTCGGCACCGCCCTCGGCACCCTGGTCCGCGGCACCGCCGAGACCCACGACGGGCAGGCGCCGCTGCGCGTCCTCGAACTCGACCTCGAGCTCGACGGCGCCGACACCGCGGTCGCCCGGGCCCTCGCCACCCGGCCCCGCCCCAACGTCGACCACCACGTCACCCCGGACGGCGGCCGCTACGACATCGTCGTCGCCACCGCGACCCGGCGGCCGGAGGACGAGATCCCGGCACTGGTCCGGCTGCTCGCCCCCGGCGGCCGACTCCTGCTACTCGCACCCACCGCCGAACAGCTCGACCTGCTGATCACCGGCGACGCCCGGGGCCGCCTCACCGCTCACCCGGCGGAGCACTGGCAGGCCGCCCTCGCGGCGGCGGGCTGCCCGACCGTCCACACGCTGCCGGAGGACGGACACCCGATGGGGCTGCTGGGACAGCGGCTGTTCGCGGCCCGGGTGGACTGAGCCGAGGGGTCGCGGCGCCGATACGATCGGGGCCATGCCTCGGACCTCCCGCACCGCAGACCCGATCGCGTCACCCGGTTCAATCGCATCGATCGCGTCGATCGCGTCGCACGCATCGCACGCATCGGCCCAGTCACTCGGGTCACTCGCGTCGCTCGCGTCGCTCGGTTCGATCCTCTCGATCGGGTCCGTCGGATCCTTCCTCTCGATCGGCTCGGTGGGCTCGTTCCTGTCCATCGGCTCGATCGGGTCCTTCGGATCCGTCGGCTCGATCGGCTCGTTCGCGTCCGTGGGCTCGATCGGGTCCGCGATGTCCGCCTTCTCCGTGGGCTCCTGGCGCAGCGTGAGCGCGCTCGGCCGGGCCCGCTCCCGCCGGTCCACCCCGTCCTGTCGGTGACCCGGCCCGTCCCACCACCCCGGGGGGCGAACCATCCGTGGCCATCCCTGGCCATGCCTAGCCGTCCACGACCGTCCATGACTGCCCACGACCGCCCATGGCCGTGCGGTGAAGCCCGGTCAGCCACCGCCACCCGATCCGTACCATTTCGATACCGAAGCCTGGGTGAGCTGCGAGGATCCTCGCCGCCCGGGCCGCTGCCCGGGTAGGCTCCGCTTGTCCTCCGGCCCTCGCGCAGGCGGCCCCCTACCGCCGTGCCGCGTTCCGGGGGCGCACTCCCCGCGGGCCATTCGGTGGGCACCGCGCACTCGACATCGCGCGCCAGGGCAGTCGCGCGAACGGCGAAGGGCATCGCATTGGCGGATCGGCTCACCGGAGGAGACTCCTCGCTGCTGCGGCGGATCAACGCGGCGGTCACGCTCCGGGCGCTGCGCAACGGCCACTCCGTGACCCTCACTCAGCTCGTCGGCGAGACCGGCCTCTCCCGGCCGACCGTCGAGGGCGTGATCGAGGGTCTGGTCGAGACCGGGCTGGTCGCCGAGGTCGAGCAGCCGAGGGAGGACGGCCAGTCGGGCACCGGCCGCCGCGGCCGCCCGGCCCGCTGGTTCCGCTTCCGCGCCGAGGCCGGGCACATCCTCGGCATCGAGATCGGCGTGCACGACATCCGGGTCATCCTGGCCGACCTCACCGGCGAGGTGCTGGGCAGTCACTTCAAGCCGGTCGACGAGACCCTGGAGGCCGAGGACCGGCTCACCGCCCTCCGCACCGCCGTCGCCGAGGTGCTGCGCAAGGCCGGCGTCTCCCGCGACAACCTGTGGGCCGTCGGCATCGGCACCCCCGGCATCGTCGACCGCGACGGCACCATCCGGCTCGGCACCGCGATGCCCGGCTGGACCGGCCTCGACCTCGGCACCCGCCTGCGGCGCTCCTTCCGCTGCCCCGTCCTGATCGAGAACGACGCCAACCTCGCCGCCATCGCCGAGCACTGGCAGGGCGCGGCCCTCGGCGCCGACGACGTCGTCTTCGTGATGGCGGGCCTCAGCCCGGGCGCCGGCTCCCTCATCAACGGCAAGCTGCACCGCGGCTACGGCGGCGCGGCCGGCGAGATAGGCGCCCTGCACCTGCTCGGCCAGGAGGTCACCCCCGAGCGCCTGCTGTCCACCACCGGCAAACCGCTCAACCCCCTGGACGAGGCCGCCGTCGCCCGCGTCCTGCGGCTGGCCCGGGAGGGCGACGAGGTCGCGAAGGTCGCCATGGACCGCTTCCTCACCCGCCTCGTCCAGGGCGTCGCCGCGCTCGTCCTCGCCATCGACCCCCAGCTGGTGGTCATCGGCGGCTGGGCGGCCGGCCTCGACGGCGTCCTGGACCCCCTGCGCGAGCGCCTCGCCCAGTTCACGCTGCGCGCCCCCGAGGTCGCCCTGGCGGCCCTCGGCTCGGAGGTCGTGGCGATGGGCGCCCTGCGCGTCGCCCTCGACCACGTCGAGGAGCAACTCTTCGCGGTGGACCCGCCGCGGGCCTGACGCCGGTCGAGGCGTGGTGCCTGCTCCCGGTCTCGTCACCCAACGGCAAAGGCCCGGACGCCAGTTGGCGCCCGGGCCTCGACCTGAGGGTTTCCGGAAATGGTTCAGAAGGCGGTGCTTCAGGACGCGTGCTTCAGGAAGCGGTGCGGACCTCGGTGGTCGCGGCGACCGGGGTGACCTCGACCAGTCCGGTCTCGCCGAAGGTCAGCTTGCAGGTGTCCGCCCGGTAGGTGGAGACGGCCACCGCGACGAGGCGGCCGGCCGAGGCGTACTGGGTGGTCATGACCAGGACCGGGGTGCCGGGCGGACGCTCCAGGAGGGCGGCCTCCTCGGCCTCTGCGACACCGAGCTCGACCGAGCGCGACTCGCCGTCGACCTCCAGGCGCTCCAGCTGGCGCAGCACCGAGCGGGCACGGTCGCCCTCGGCGCGGAAGCCCGGCAGGTGCGGCAGGGCGGCGGCCGGCACGTGCAGCGACTCGCCGGCCATCGCGCGGCCCTCCACCATGCGGACCCGGCGGACGGTGTGCACGGTGGCGCCCTCGGCGATGCCGAGGCTCTTGGCCAGCTGCGCGGTCGCGGGGGCGGTGGTGCAGTCGACCGTCCGCCAGGACTGGCTGCGGCCGGCGCCGGGCCAGCCCTCCTCCTGCCGGTTGACCGGGACGCCGACCCGCGGGGCGGCGATCAGGGTGCCGATGCCCCGGCGGCGGACCAGGCGGCCCTCCAGCTCCAGCTGGTCGAGCGCCTGGCGCAGCGTCGCCCGCGCCACACCGAAGCGGGCGGAGAGCTCGCGCTCGTTGGGCAGGACCTGACCGATGGAGAACTCCGAGTCGATGGCCCGCAGCAGCACCGTACGCAGGTGCCAGTACTTCGGCTCCGGCACCGAGGAAAGCTGTCCTGTCGTCCCCACCGCGTCCTCCACCTGTGTACCTGTCCGCCCTGCGACAACGAGGGCGGATGCCGGGCCCACTGTCCGCTGTCGCGGCAGGTGGGAGAGCGGGCTTTTATCCGTCCTTCTTTATTAAAGGTCCTTGCAGTAAGCGACCCTAGGTGCTCCGTCCGGAGATGGTCAAGACCAATGGCGCGGCTCGACGCGACTGTCACACATATTCATGCCGCGTTCACGACAGCTCCTGTCAGTCGCTGTCGGAATCCGGCGGGCCCGGCCTGCCCGGCCGCCCGCAGCGCGTCACGGCACCGGTCGGCTACGGCGAGTCGGTAGGCTGCCCGGGTGATCGTGGTGACAAGTGTGAATGTGAACGGAATCCGGGCGGCGGCCAAGAAGGGCTTCGTCGAGTGGCTGGCCGGCACCGAGGCGGACGTGATCTGCCTGCAGGAGGTGCGCTCCGAACCCGAGCAGCTCCCCGTCGAACTCCGCGACCTGGACGGCTGGCACGCGGTCTGGGCCCCCTCCGTCGCCAAGGGCCGCGCCGGTGTCGCCATCCTGTCCCGGAAGGAACCGCAGCGCACCACGATCGGATTCGGGTCGGAGGAATTCGACAATTCGGGCAGGTATGTGGAAATCGACCTTCCCGGCCTGACCGTCGCCAGCCTCTACCTCCCCTCCGGCGAGGTCGGCACCGAGCGCCAGGACGAGAAAGAACGCTTCATGGCGGAATTCCTCGTCCACCTCACCGCCCTGCGCACCCGCGCCGCCGCCGACGGCCGCGAGGTCGTCGTCTGCGGCGACTGGAACATCGCCCACCGCCCCGAGGACCTCAAGAACTGGAAGGCCAACCAGAAGTCCGCCGGCTTCCTCCCCGAAGAGCGCGCCTGGCTGTCCCGCGTCTACGACGAGGCCGGCTACATCGACGTCGTCCGCGCCCTCCACCCCGACCGCACCGGCCCCTACTCCTGGTGGTCCTACCGCGGCCGTGCCTTCGACAACGACTCCGGCTGGAGAATTGACCTAATCGTGACAACTCCGGGCATTGCGGACAAATCCATCGCGGCCTACGTCGAGCGCGCGGCATCCCACGCGGAACGGTGGTCCGACCACGCACCCGTCACCGCCGAATTCGACTTCGGCGGCAACTAACCTACAGGAAGCCACAGTTAGTAGATACCAGCGGTGCCCTGGTGCCTGCGGGCGGCGCTCAGCCCAGGCCCACCCGCGCCAGCGAGCGACGCCTGCGATCTTGCCCGGCCGGTTTGACAAGTCGATTCGTTGCACCCACCCCGCCAGGGGCATCGCGAGCGCAGACTGACGGGAAGGCCTGTGACACCGCACGCCGAACGGTGGTCCGACCACGCGCCGTCACCGCGGTCTACGACGTGAACAACTGATCCTCTCGACTGCGCCGCGTGATCGCCGTCTTCGGTGAGCACGCGACGCCCGACGCCGACTACTTCTTATTGTCCGTCGGGTTGATAATCACCTTTCCGCTGTTGAGATCGATCCGATTGTTCGGAGGCGCGGACTCACCCTCCTCATCGCGGAGCATCAGCTCGGTCTGCTGCTGTTCCACCTGAACGCGCTTCATGCTCTGGAAGGCCGACTGGAACTCGTCCAGCCCCGCTTGGGAGATCGACGTCCCCTTTCGCTTGACCTTGGTCGCCCAGCGCCACAGGCGTTCGACCACCATGACGAGGATCAGGAAGATGACCATTAATTCCATGTGAGTGCACCACTTCGGCATGGGTGAGCGGAGGACAAACGGGACCCCGACGACGACCACCCTTCAACGGTCCGCGGCCGGTCGGCGTTCCGGGTCGGCCCGGATACGCCCCGCATCCACCCCGCATCCACTCGAACGGCGTTCATCCGGAAACGATCCTCCGGAAGCGGTCGTCGTCGATGTTCGCGCCGGAGAGGACCACGCCGATCCGCGCCCCAGCCGGCTCGACCCGGCCCGCGAGAAGCGCGGCCACCCCGCAGGCGGCACTCGGCTCCGTGATGATCCCACCGTACTTCCAGAGGAAGCGCATCGCCGCCTCCAGCTCACGGTCCGTCACCACCGCCACCCCGTCGAGCAGCCTCCGGTTGACCTCGAAGGTGAACCTTCCGGGGGTCCGGTGGCGCAGTCCGTCGGCGAGCGTACGAGGCGGAACGATCTCGACGCGCCGGCCGGCGAGCAACGAGCGTGCCGTATCGTCCCCCTCCGCCGGCTCGACCCCGGTCACCGTGACGCCCGGGTCCAAGGCCTTGGCCACGGTCGCGCACCCCGCCGCCAGGCCCCCTCCCCCGACCGGCATCAGGAAGTGGTCCACCCCTCCGGTCTCCTCGAACAGTTCCAGAGCGACCGTACCGTGGCCCGCTGCGACGTCCGGGTCGTCGGACGAGGGCAGCAGGACGAGGTCCCGCTCGGCCGCCAGACCCCGCGTGATGGCGTCACGGTCGTCACGCGCCGGGTCGTAGAAGACGACCTCGGCGCCGCAGGCACGCACGGCCTCCAGCTTCGCCCCTGGAACGTCGCGCGGCAGGACCAGCAGCGCCGGGACGCCGAAGCCCTCCGCCAGTCCCGCCACCGCCTTCCCGTGGTTGCCGGAGGAGCCGGCGATCACTCCCCGTCGCAGAACGGCGGGGTCGAGCATCAGCATCTTGTTCAGCGCCCCGCGGTACTTGAAGGCGCCGGTGTGCTGGTACATCTCCGCCTTGAGGAAGACCGACGCGCCCAGTTCCGCGTCGAGTTCGGGCAGGCGGAGCACCGGCGTGCGGACCACCAGTCCGTCCAGCCGGGCCGCGGCCCGCTCGACATCACCGATCAGCATCTTCAGCACGGCTCCCCCTACCAGCCGAACCGGGAGGAGTCGATCTTCTGCCAGATCGCCGCCAGCACGTCCGGTCGCGCCATCTCCTCATGCTCGCAGGACAACCGGACCTCCTCGACACCCTCGGAGACGAACGACCGCCACCGCTCGGCGGACTGCGACACATCCTCGCTCCCCCCGGCGTCCGCGCCGCCGTCCGCCGTGAACACCAGGGCCTCGCCCGTGAAGGCCCGCGGCACGTGCCGCTGCTGGTTGCCCGCGTTGTTCCCGAAGATCTCCAGGATCGAGCCGGCGACCTCGTCACTGAGCGTACTCAGAATCCCGCCACCGGCACGGAACGCAGCCGCCACATCGGCGATCTCGAGCTCCTCCTCCCCGTTCCGGTCGACCTCGATGCCGAGCCCCTCGATCGCCAGCGCCATCAACTGCGCCTTGCTCAGCGGGGCAGCATCCTCGGCCTGGGCCTTCGTGTACGGGTCGAGCAGCACCAGCGTCTCCACCTCCTCACCTGCCTCCTGCAACTGGACGGCCATCTCATGGGCGACGATCCCGCCGAGCGACCAGCCCAGCAGGTGGTACGGGCCCGACTCCTGCACCGCGCGGATCTGCCGGATGTAGTCCGCGGCCATGTCCCCGATGGAGCCCGGTAGTTCGTCGGGCCCGGCGAGCCCGCGCGCCTGCAGCCCGTACAGGGGGTAGTCCGACGGCATGCTGCGGAGCAACGGCGAGTAGCACCAGCTGATGCCGACGCCGGGGTGCACGCAGAACAGCGGTGCACGGCTGCCGCTGCTGCGCAGGGGCAACAGGACGCCGAGCGCGTCCTGCTGGGTCGCCGCGCCACCGAGGCGCTTGGCCAGCTCGGCGACGGTCGGTGCCTCGAACACCGCACGCACCCCGAGCTCCACCCCCAGGACCGCCTTGACCCGGCTCGCCAGCCGGGTGGCCATCAGGGAGTCACCGCCGAGTTCGAAGAACCCGTCGTCCACGCCGACCTTGTCGAGGCCGAGGACCTCAGCGAACACACCGCACAGAACCTCCTCCTGCGGGGTGGCGGGTGCACGGCCCTCACCGGCAGAGGCGAAGTCGGGTGCGGGCAGGGCCTTTCGGTCGAGCTTGCCGTTGACCGTGAGCGGGATCGCGTCGAGGACGATCACCGCGGCCGGGACCATGTACTCCGGCAGGGACGCGGCGACCTCGGCCCGAATGTCGGCGGTGTCGAGCTCGGTGCCCGGAGTCGGGACGACGTAGGCGACGAGGCGCTTGTCGCCGGGTCGGTCCTCGCGGACCAGGGCGACCGCCTGCGCGACACCGGTGGTGCGGGCGAGTGCACTCTCGACCTCGCCCAACTCGATCCGGAAGCCACGCACCTTCACCTGGTCGTCGCCGCGCCCGATGAACTCGAGGATCCCGTCGGCGTTCCAGCGGGCGGTGTCGCCGGTGCGGTACATCCGCTCACCCGGCACGCCGAACGGGCACGCGACGAAGCGCTCGGACGTCAGCGCACGGCGGTTGAGGTAACCACGTGCCAGACCGCTGCCGCTGATGTACAGCTCACCAGTCACGCCCACGGGCACCGGACGCAGCGCCGAATCCAGCACGTACGCACCGCTGTTGTCCATCGGCCGACCGATCGGCACCGCCGCCGGCACCACATCACCCGCCGCGTACGGGACCTGGGTGGTAAACGCCGTGGTCTCGGTGGGACCGTACGTCGTACGCACGACCAGACCCGGGTGGGCGTCCAGCAGCGCGCGCACGGCAGTCGGCGAGACCACATCACCGCCCGTCGACACCTCCCGCACCCCGGCGAAGATCTCCGGCGTCTGCTCCGCCAGCACACCGAACAGACCCGCCGTGGCGTGCACGTTGGTGATCCCGTGCTCCGCGATCAGCCGACCGCGCTCCGCCGCGTCCACCCGGCCCGCCGGCGCCAGCACCAGCCGCCCGCCGCGCACCAGCGGCACCCAGATCTCGTACGTCGAACCGTCGAACGCGTGGTTGGCCTGCACCATCACCCGCTCGGCGACGTCCGCGCTCCACGCCGCGTCCAGGCAGAACGTCACCACGTTGCGGTGCGTGGCCGCGACACCCTTCGGCAGACCCGTCGACCCCGACGTGTACATCACGTACATCAGGTTGTCGCCGGCGACATGCACCCCCGGATCCACCATGGGCGTGGCATCCAAGGCGCTGTCCAGGGTCAGCGGGAGACAGGTCAGCCCCGACTCCGTCGCCAGCGGATGCCCCCCGTGCGCCGCATCGACCAGCACGACCCCGGCCCCGGCCTCCCGCACGACCGACCGCAGACGGTCCACCGGGTTCGCCGCGTCCAGCGGCAGATACGCACCGCCCGCCTTCAGCACACCCAGGAACGCCACCAGCATCTCCGGTGAACGGTCCACCAGGACCCCCACCAGACTCTCCACGCCCACACCCAGAGCGATCAGACGATGCGCCAGCGCATTCGCCCGCTCGTTCACCTCCCGGTAGGTCAGCGACACCTCACCCGACACCACCGCGATGCTGTCCGGCACCCGCGCAACCTGCGCCTCGAACAGCTCCACCATCGACACCGCCGCAACCCGCCGCGCCGTACCGTTCCACTCCTCCACCACCCGCTGACGCTCACCCGCCGACAGGACGTCGACACGCCCCACCGACACCGACGGATCAGCCAACACCGCCTCGAACACCCGCAGGATCCTCGAGCCGATCTCCTCGGCCGCCGGAGCGTCGAACAGATCCGTGGCATAGCCCAGGTCCAGCGCCAGCCGGCCACCGTTCTTCATGGCGGCGATGCTGAGCGGGTAGTGGGTGGCGTCCTTTCCGGGCACCCCCGCGATCCGCAGACCGGCAACGCCTGCCGCCGCCTTCGGATCGATCGGATAGTTCTCGAACACCGTGAGCGTGTCGAAGAGTTCACCCACACCCGCGAGGCGCTGGATGTCGGCGAGACCCAGATGTTGGTGAGCCATCAGCTCCACCTGCTGGGACTGCACCTCGGCCAGCAGATCCTCCAACGAGGACGCCGCATCCAGCCGCACCCGCACCGGAACCGTGTTGATGAACAGGCCGACCATCGACTCGACCCCCGCCACCTCCGGCGGACGGCCCGAAACCGTCGCACCGAAGACCACGTCATCACGCCCGGTCAACCGACCCAGCACCATCGCCCAAGCCGCCTGCACCACCGTGTTCAGCGTGACACCGCGACCACGCGCCCAGGACTCCAGGGCGGACGTCCGGTCCTCCGACAGCTCGACGATCACGTGTTCCGGCATGTCCGGTGTGCGCGAACCGGTGTCCGGCACCAGCCTCGTTGCGTCCCGAACACCGTCGAAGGCCTCGGCCCAGGCCTGCTCGGCCAATCCACGGTCCTGGCCGGCCAGCCAGGACACGTAGTCCCGATAGGACGCGGGCTGCGGAAGGCCCAGGGCGTTCCCGTCGGCCTCGTAGGCAGCGAACAGATCCTGCACCATCAGCGGCAACGACCACCCGTCGAGGATGATGTGATGGTTCGTGATGACGAGTCGCCAGTGCTCGTCGCCCAGACGGACGAGGGCGAAGCGGAGCAGGGGCGGTCGGGTCAGGTCGAAGCGGCCGCGTTCCTCGTCCAGGATCCGAGCCAGCCGCTCCTCCCGCGCCGCCGGCTCCAGACCGCGCAGGTCCTCCTCACGCCACGGCACCTCCACCCTCCCGGCAACCGCCTGCACGGTCACACCCGAGGACAGCACCCGGAACCCGGCCCGCAGGCTCGCATGCCGGTCCAGCAGCGCCTGGCAGGCCCGACGCAGAGAACGCACCGACAGCGCGCCCTCGACCTCGAAACCGAACTGACCGGTGTAGACATCCACCGCCTCGACGTCGTACCGGGCGTGGAAGACCATGCCCTCCTGCACCGGCGACAACGGCCAGACATCCTCCAACTCGACCTCTGCCGACTCCAGTTCGGCGACATCGGCGGAGCTCAGCGCGACCAGCGGGAAGTCCGACGGCGTGTGCCCGCCCGAACCCGGCTGCTCCACGTGCGCGACCAGCGCGCGCAGAGCCGTCGACCAACCGTCCAACAGCTCCCGAACCTCAGCCTCCGCAAACAGCGCACCGGGCCACGACACGCTGACCACCAGATGGGGGCCGTCGGCACGGTCCTCGGTCATCGCGTTGATCGTCAGCGCGTGACCCATCGGAGCCCCGGCATCGGGACCGGGGTCCGCCGATTCCGGCGCCGGGGACCACGGGTCCGTCCCGTCATTGCCCGCGAACCGGCCGAGGTAGTTGAAGACGATCTCCGCGCCGGCCTTCTCCTCCAGCTCTCCGAGGTGGGCGGCGGTCTGCGGGTTCAGGTAGCGCAGCAGCCCGTAGCCGAGACCGTGGTCGGGCAAAGACCGCAGGTGCTCCTTGACCCGCTTCACCGCCTCACCCAACGCGGCACCTCCGGCGAGGGCTTCGTCGACGTCCAGGCCATGGAGGTCCAGACGCACGGGGAAGAGGCTGGTGAACCAGCCCACCGTGCGGCTCAGAGGACGTTAAGTCCGTTTCTGGTAGATGCCTCGTCCGGGTTGGGTGAGGAAGCCCTGGCGGGTGAGGCGTCCGAGGCGGGAGCGGGTGACATT